>JAFGPQ010000167.1 GCA_016936115.1 Spirochaetales bacterium
GTACACCCTCCTATATGGCTCCGGAACAGTTTCAGGATTCAAAAAATGTGGATGCCCGGGCGGATATCTACTCCATGGGGGTTATGCTTTATCAGATGGTGACCGGCAAGAAGCCCTTTCCCGGGGGGTATTCTCCCGAATTGATTGCGGCAATACAGAAGAACAAATACCTTCCTCCCCGTAAGCTGAACCCCGAAATCAACGGCATAACAGCCCGGATAATCAGAAAGTGCATGCGGGGCAGGGCGGATAAGCGCTATTCCAGCGTGGATGAAATCATCTACCTTCTTGACCGCTATTTCCGCAAGACCGATGAAAAGGCGATCGTGGATGAGCTCAAGGCAAGGATTGCCGGAGAAGATGTTCCGGCAAAGAAAAAACATATACCCCTGTCCCGCCTGATCTCTATCGCGTCCCTGGTTGTTGTTCTCGGTCTGGCCGGTGCCGGTGCCTGGTGGACAGGTATTGTGCATGAATACCTCTTCCCGGATACCTGGAGCCGATTGAATATTGAGATCCACTATCCCGATTCACAAAAAAACTCCGATCGGATATTCAAAAGCGTTGAATTATTCCGGGATGACGATCTCTCCATACCGGATGTGAATAAAAAGGTTTACCTCAGGACAGGCGCCGTGGGAGATGGTTTTTACAGTTTCAAATCTCTGCCTGTTTATCTTGAGACCGGACGATACCGCATAAAAATCCAGGTAGAGGATCTTCTTTACTGGTACACCATATATTTGCCTCCCCGCAAGGTACAGAAAGAGGACAGTCTGACGGAAAAGGGAGAAACCCTTCTTATAGATATAACAGCCCTGCCTGTCACAGAGATCGATGTGGATTGGATGGTCTCCGACTGTTTTTCCGGGGCCTCCCTGCTCGATGGTCTGAATGTGAAGATTAAAAAGGGTGATGACTGGGTAGTCTTTGACCGGGAGAAGGAAAAACTCATGTCCGGAAAGGTCCATAAATTCCGTTTTGAGAAAGAGGGCTATTACTCTAAGGAATATTCCCTGAGAATCAGTCCCTATCAGAAAAAGCTCATGATAGACGTGGCTATGACTCCTCTGGGAGCAGGGCTGCATATCAGGAACAGTGTGGTCGACGCCCGTTTCACCCTTAACGGTTCCGACCGCTACACGGAAGGGACTTCGGTGGGAACGATAGTCCGCATACCCGCCCTTGAAGAGGGAATGAATGATTTCAATATAGCGCCCGGAATTTATCTGTTCGAATTCAGGGGTAAAAGGAAAACTCTGACCCGGGAGTTGACTCTGGCGGGAGGAGAGGAGACGTCTCTTACTCTCTCTCTTAATGATGATGAAACGGAACTGCTGTTAACTGAGGAGTAGAACAATGACGGAAAGCGGTAAAATCGGTTTATACACGATTATAGGAGCCATTGGCGGACTGGCCGCCTTTGCCCTTGTGGGGCTTGTCACATATTTGAAAGCCGGATTCGGCAGTTATCTTGTCTTCAATATCGTAATGGGAGCCTCTTTCGGCCTGGCCATCGGAGCCGTTCTGGGAAGCGTAGAGGGAATTGTTCATGGGAACCGCAATAAAATCATGACGGGTCTTCTCTACGGAGCCCTGACCGGTATCGCCGGAGGAATTGTGGGCGTATTTCTGGGACAATCCCTGCTTCTGCGGTTTGCCCGGAATCTGGGAGAAGTGCCCATGGTTGTGTCCGCCCTGATTCACGCCCTCTGCTGGATGATTATGGGTATGTTCCTATCCCTGGGGGAAGGCATCCGTTCCCGTTCCGGATATAAACTGGCATACGGGATTCTGGGCGGCCTGACCGGAGGACTTCTGGGAGGCTTCCTTCTTGAAATACTCACCTCCCGTCTGGCGGGACTGATCATTCTGGGATGCGCTATCACATTCTTCTACGCCCTTATGGAAAAAAACTTCTCCCGGGGAGTCCTCCGGGTTCTCAACGGAACGATGAAAGGAAGGAAACTGGCTCTGAATCAGAGGAAACTGACACTGGGCTGCGGCATAGGCAATGATCTGGCGCTCATCGGCTACGACGGGGTTCAGGAGAAATGCCACGCCGTGATTACGGTTAAGAGCGAAGGCGTTACTATTGAGCCTTTCAGCCACAGGTACAAAGTATTCGTCAATGATGAGAAGATTCAAAAGGCGAAATTGAAATATGAAGATGTCATCCGGATCGGGGAAGCCCGTTTTCTCTATGAGGTGAAATAAATGAAGAAAATAACAGCAATCATCCTAATCTTGATAATGACGCTTTTTTCCCTTGCCGCGGAGAATATCGCCATAACCGGTATCGATTCCACCGGAATTCTGAGTTCACAGAAAGTGGACCTCTTCATAACCCATACCGATGACGGGGGGGCAGCCATCCAGGACGAGGGAGGACTGAACGTATTTGAATCTCCCGACGGGAGTGAGTGGTTTCCCGTAAAATCGGCATTGAAGATCGATCGGGAGGCAAACCGCAGGGACGGCATAGGCTTCCTGATGCTTATGGATAATTCAGGCAGTATGTACGATGATCTGAACGGCAAAGCAACCGATAAGGAAGCGGATCAGAGAATGACCCATGCCAAGGCAGCCATGCGTACCTTTATGGGGTCCATAGAGGACAGCAGGGATCGTGTGGCACTGGTATCCTTCAATACGGATTACAAACTTCTATCGGAAAGCACGAGAAACCGGAATGTCCTTCTGGAACAGATGGATAAGATAACAAAACCGGAAAGTGAGAAAGCCTATACAGAACTCTATGCCTCTCTTGAGCGGAGTTCTCAGTTTTTCAAGAATGAAGGGGAGAAGGGACGCAAAATTGTCGTGGTTCTCTCCGACGGGGAGAACTATCCCTTCTTCAAGTTCAACGGGGACCTTCACCCCGAATATGGGGAGAAATTGTTCACCCCTGAAGAGGCTGTGGAAAGCCTGAACAAAGAGGGGATTACCCTGTACGCTATCCACTTCGGCCTGAAACAGGACCCCTACCTGGGACAAATCGCCCATGAAACGGGGGGGCAGGTCTTTGACGCCCGGAACGGGGAGGAGCTGGCCCGGGTTTACGACAGCATCCGTCAGGCCGTTCGGGACGAATACCGGGTCACCTACAAGGCGGGAGTATTCAATTCTTCCCGGGTATTTGTCAAAATTGCCGCCGGTTCTATTGAATCGGAAGCCCGTTATTACTATAATTCAGCTCTATTTGGTGAATCGGGAAATATTCCCCTGCCTTTATTGCTGATTATTCTGATAATTTCGGTCGTCGCCTGGCTCATTCTGACTAAAATCAGATTTGAACAGACCAACAGCAAGCCCCACCTTGAAATGATTCAGCCGGGGGGGCTGCGTACTCGGATTGAGGATCTAAAGTTAGATAAGACTTATATCGGGACCAGCGATAAACATGACGTGACAATTGCGGGCACCGGCGCCCCTTCGGAGAAGGAATCGGCCACCATCATCTATGATGATGAGAAACAGGCCTTTACGCTTATCGCGGGAGAAGGGGAGGCTACCCTGGTAAACAACCGGGAAGTGACCCGACAGGAACTCCATACGGGAGACGTCATAAAGGTGGGAGACAGCCTGATGATTTTTGATGACGAAGGAACGCAGGTAAGGTAAATGGGACGAAGAGGTGAAATCTTCACAAGGAAGATTTTTGTTAAGGACGGGGATAAGACCTATTTTTTTAATATCAAGGAAAACAGGTACGGAGATAAATTTCTGAATCTAGTGGAAAGCAGCAAGAAGGAAACGGAATTTTTCATTCGGAATTCTATTATGATATATCAGGAAGATCTGATCCCCTTCATGGAAGGATTCACCCTTTCCCAGAACCATCTTAAAAAACGCGATAAAACGAAACTCACCCTTTCCCGGGGTAACGAGACCGGTCGCCGGACTTTCCATTTCTCCGTAAAGTGGAATAAGTTCGGCTGGGGTTCCATCTTTATTTCGGAAGAGAGAGGAGATCAGGGCAGTGAACTGCATAATGAAATGATTCTCATAGACGAAAGAGATATGGAAGATTTTCTGAAAGGCTATGAACCGGCCATGGCCAAAATGAAGCGCATGAAAGACGAAGCCCCTGCCGTAGAGCCCCAAAAAAAGGCGGCAAAACCGGTGAAAGTAAAGATCTCAATAGCTCATAAAGAAAAAAAGCCTCTTAAAAAAGAAAAAGTAACCGTAAGGGCGAAAAAAGAAATCATTGATTAATTAACAGACATGTAATAGATTTAAAGAGTGAAAAAGCTCTTTATTTCACTGGATGGCGGAAAGAAATTATCTCTTGGTGAAATTGATACCTTCAGTGGACGATCATTCCGGTTAAGGACGGTTGATAAGAATCAGTACCAGGCACGTATCAATCTGGGGTTAAGCGATGGTTATCAGAGTGATCCCCTTCATTCGGCATATCTGGAAAATCTTAAATCCTCTGCTAATGGATTTTCCTACTTGGACTGTACGCTTAAAAGGGACGGCAATCGTCTCAATCTGACAATAAAGAATCAGTCACTTACGGTCTGTTCCGACTCCTTTTCCCTCATTCCATTGAAAAAAAGGATCCTTTTTGTTCTGATTCCCTTATTCGCTCTTCTTTTTCTCGCCGGTATGATAAGTATTCTGTTGCTATCGGATTTTTCCCTGTCAGCAGGCACGAAAAGGACTTCTTCTACTTCTCCAGTGTCAGTTCCGGCGCAACAGATGACACAAAAAACGGAACCGACTGCGGAAGTGAATCAGCCACCGCCGGAAAAAAAGGAGAATCCATCCGATACGGTACAAAGGGACATAGCTGATTTTTCCGAGGCAGAGACTGAGGGACAAGCCTCTATCCCGGCTGATTCTGCGGACAAATCCTCCCCGGAGGAACCAGTTCTTACTGATAACCGGGACGTCATGAATACACGGGAAAGCGGGGGACCGGATATACCAGTTGAAAATGTGATCATTTCCGAAAAGCCGGACTTCTCCCGATTATCAGAGAAGAACCGTATCATTCATTTCACTCCCAACAGTGCTGTCATTGGTGCGGAAGAGGAGAAATCCCTGAATAATGTTCTGAGGTTTCTATTGGAATATCCCCGTTTAAATGTTAGAATTACAGGACACTGTGCTATCGCCGGAACGGAAGCGGGACGGCGGGAAATATCCGAACAGAGAGCGAAAAATGTGGTAAGCTGGTTGACTTCACGGGGCTGGTCTCCCGAAGTTCCTCCCGAAATCATCGGGGCGGCCGGAGATTATCCCCTCACGTTGGACCCGGATAATCAGCAGTTGAACCGTCGGGTGGAGATTTTTCTGTCCGATTAAAGGAGAGAACATACTTGGGAATTTATAACAACATTCCTTTGATGGCCAGTCTGGCCGCATTAATACTGGCGCAGGTACTGAAGGTTCTTGTCGTTCTGCTTTTTGAAAAACGAATTGAAATGTTTCGCCTGAGCAGTACCGGTGGAATGCCCTCTTCCCATTCCGCAACAGTAGCGGCGCTGGCGTCCTCCATCGGATATATTTACGGTGTGGATTCTCCCTATTTCGCCATATCCACCGTATTCGGCATTATCGTCATTTACGACTCCATCGGCATAAGACGCGCCGCCGGGAAGCATGCGGAAATTCTGAACTCTCTTGTTGAGGAGTTTTCCCATCTTTGGGATGAGGGGGATAAGCCCAAGGCTTTGAAAACCCTTCTCGGGCATACCTATCCTCAGACAGCCGTGGGAACACTGCTGGGAATTTTCGTTGGCTTGATGTCATGCCGGGTTAATGTTTTGTGAAATAATTCACACTTCGGGGTGGCCTTTTTTGATTGTTCCTATTAGAGTCAATATATCAAGAGAATAACGTCAAAGGAGGCTTATTATGGCCAGAAAAATTAATTTTTATGCGGGCCCTTCCGTATTACCCGTTGAGGTTCTGGAAGAGCTGGGAAAAGAGATGGTCGATTTCAAGGGAAGCGGGCTTTCTCTTGTAGAAACCAGCCACCGCTCCGCTACCTACGATGAGGTTCATAACAACGCCTTGAATCTTTTTCGGGAACTGCTGAATGTTCCGGAAAACTATAAAATTCTGTTCCTCCAGGGAGGGGCTACCCTCCAGTTTACCATGGTTCCCATGAACCTGATGGGAAACGGGGGCATTTGCGATTACACTAATACGGGCGCCTGGGCTAAGAAAGCCATGGCCGACGCGAGAATAATCGGTAATGTAAATGTTGTTTACGACGGCAGCGCCGAAAATTTCATGTCCCTTCCCGAACCGTCTACTGTAAAGCCCACCGAAGGATCTTCCTATCTACATGTCACCAGTAATGAAACTATTGGAGGTGTGCAGTGGAAGGAATTCCCGGATACGGGAAATGTACCCCTGGTTGCTGATATGTCCTCCGATATTCTTAGCCGTCCCCTTGATGTGAATCAGTTCGGAGTCATCTATGCAGGAGCCCAGAAGAATATCGGTCCCTCCGGACTGGCCGTAGTCATTGTCAGAGAAGATCTTCTGGAAAGACAGGCGGATAATCTGACCGCTTACATGGCGTATAAGACCCATGCGGACGGTGATTCCCTCTATAATACTCCCGGTGTATTTCCCATTTGGGCGATGGAACTGGTACTCAAGAGAATGAAAAGACTGGGCGGTCTGACTTACTTTGATAAAATGAATCAGGAGAAAGCGGACCTTCTTTACAATGTGATCGCCCAATACGGCGACTTCTATAACTGTCCCGTCGATCCCCGTTACCGTTCACTCATGAATGTTGTTTTCACCACGCCCGGAGCGGATCTTGATAAGGCATTCATCGCAGGAGCGACGGAAAAGGGTATGCTCGGCCTCAAGGGTCACAGGAGTGTGGGCGGATGCCGCGCTTCCATCTACAATGCCATGACCCGGGAAGGAGTGGAAACTCTCGCTTCCTATATGGAAGATTTCGCAAAGGCAAACGGCTAGATGGATATTAAGGAAAAACTATCCCTGGTCGGTCTGGGACTGCCCTCCATTATGGTTCCTGGAGAAAATATTGATTATGGGAAATGGTCTGTGGTTGCCTGTGATCAGTTTACTTCGGATAAGAAATACTGGGCCGATGTTGAAAAAATAATCGGTGAAGCTCCTTCTACCCGTAATCTGATACTGCCCGAAGTCTATCTCGAGGAAGTGGATAAGGCCGCAGCAAGAGACAGCATAAACGACCGGATGAAGGATTACCTGGACAAGGATTACCTGAAGGAACTTTCCCCCGGATTCGTCTATGTGGAACGGAGCACCCCCCATGTGAAACGACGGCAGGGACTCGTGGTAGCCCTGGATCTGGAGATGTACGATTTCCATAAGGGAACCACATCACCGATCCGACCCACAGAGGCAACCGTACTTGATCGTCTTCCCCCGCGTATTGACGTGAGAAGGAAAGCTGTGCTGGATTTGCCCCATATTCTTGTACTCTTTGACGATCCCCAAAACAGGGTATTTTCTCTACTGGAAAAGGGAAAAGATAAAATGGCGGAGCTCTACGATTTTGATCTGATGAAAGAGGGGGGACATATAAAGGGCCGTCAGTTGAATGATGAATCCCTACTGGATGAACTGGCATCCCTCTTTCTGGAGCTCAAAGAGGAGAATCCCCTTCTTTTCGCGATTGGAGACGGAAATCACTCACTGGCATCGGCCAAGGAAGTCTGGCGTGAACTGAAGGAACAGGGGGCTGCCCCTGACCATCCCGCCCGTTATGCGCTGGTTGAGTTAGAGAACATTCATGATAAGGGATTGGTTTTCGAACCGATTCACCGTGTTCTCTTTAATCTGAAGGATGATTCCTTCTTTGAAGGATTAACCAGTCTCCCCGGTGCCGCCTATACCGAAGTTTCCTCCCTTGATGGTATTAAGAGCCACATGGGAGAGACAGGGAAGATGGGTCTGACCTGGAAGGGAAAACACTATCTTGTGACTCTGCCCGGCGAAGAGGATGAACTCGAGGCGGAACGTCTTCATGAATTTCTCGACCCCTGGCTGAAACAGACAGGCGTTTCGGTTGATTATATCCACGGTGACGAAGCCTACGGTGAATTAACTTCCCAGAAGGGAAATGGAGGAGTGTACCTCCCGGCCATAGATAAGAATGCTTTTTTCGGACTGGTTGACCGCAAAGGTTCCATGCCTAGAAAAACTTTCTCTCTGGGAGAGGCGGAAGAAAAACGCTATTACCTGGAATCGGCCCGGCTGGTTCCATAATTTCCACTTCTGTGTTGTGATCTCAGGAAGGCCTTTCCCTCACGGGCGACGGTATTCCTGAGATCTTCACTACCGCACCAGTCAAAGAAACGGGATATAATATAATCCACAGCCTTTTCCGAGGGGTGGCTCAAATCGTCCCGGTACCAGCGATAATCCCGCAGTTCATCCATCATGATCTCATAGGCAGGAAAATAGGATATCCACTCCCTTCTGCTTATTAATTCCTCGCAGAGACAGCGCAATATGGCCTTGGAGAGGGAGTTTTCCCGGGCATCGTCCCGTAAATGCCGTACCGGACTGACCGTTAAAATCACCTGCAGCCCACAATTTTTCTCTTTCCACATGTCCAGAGCATTAGCCAGAGAGGGGATGTCCTTTTCCATGCGGGTATAAAGATTCCTTTTGAAAAGACGGTTATCCCTCTTATGGCAATTATTAACAATCAGATCATCTTTTTCCTGAATATAGACCCAGGCTGTTCCCAAAGTGATGATGAGAAAGTTTGCTTTTCCCAATTCCCGTCCGCCCTCCTCTAAAAGGGAAAGGAAATGATTTTCTGCCCCGGTATTATCTTTCTCTTTCCCCTTGAAACAGCGGGAGGTATGAAAAGCGTAATGGCGCCACATTTCCTGAAAATGGAACGGCTCAGAGGTGAGTTTATGGTTCAGCAGCATGTTAAGGGAGTCTGCCATTGACACAGGATTATAGATAAGGCCGTAGGGGGAGGGTTTTCCGGGAAGTCCGTACCTTTCATACCGATCCAGCAGCTCTTCGGCAAAACAGGATCCCCAGAACATAACCCTGTCTTTCGGCTCGAGAAAAAAATCAGCCCGGGGAAAGCTGACGGGGGTATAGGATTTTCCCCAGAGATCGGCAGCCATGATATCAGAGACCCAGGATAAGCCGTGCGATTTCGAAATAGATGGTCAGGCCGCTCACGTCGATAAGGGTGGACATAAGCGGGCCTGCGGCTACGGTGGGGTCCATGCCCAGACGGTGAATCACCATGGGAACCACGCATCCCAGTATGGTGGAGAATACCACAACACAGCTTAGAGCGGCGGAAACCGTCACAGCCTGAATGAATTCAATACCGGGAGGAAGGAAATAGCTGCGTAAAAGGATTACACCACCCGTAGCCAGCCCGATAAGGAGAGCCACAAAGAGCTCCTTGAAAATAACCCGGCCCAGATCCTTAAATCGCAGTTCTCCCGTAGCGAGACCCCGAATCATAAGGGTGGATGACTGGGTACCCGTGTTACCTCCAGTCTGAGTGATGACGGGGATAAAGAGAGTAAGGAAAAGGGCGGAGATGGTTAACTCCTGATAGCCGTCCAGTACATTAGTAGTGATGGTTCCGGTCAAAAGGAGGATAATCAGCCAGGGCAGGCGCTTCCAGACAAGAGCGAGTACGGATGATTCCAGGTAGGTATCCGTATTACCACCCATGGCTCCCATTTTGTAGATATCCTCGGTCTGTTCTTCCCGGATAACATCGATAACGTCATCAAAGGTGACGATACCAAGAAGCCGGTGCTGGCTGTCCACAACGGGAACGGCCAGAAATTCATTGTCCTCCAGGACATGGGCCACCTCTTCCTGGTCCGTTTCATCCAGAACATAGATGACATTCCGTTCCATCAGGTCGCCCACTTTTTCTCCGTTTTCCGCCGAAAGAAGCTGACGCAGGGAGATCACTCCGATAAGCCTTTTGAAACCGTCCACCACATAGAGATAGTAAATAGTCTCCAGTTTGTCCGCCATATCCCGGCGAACAAAATTGATGGCCTGCTCCACTTTGATCTCCGCTCTCAGAGCTCCGTATCGTGGGGTCATGATCCCGGCGGCGTCGTCCTCATCGTATCGCAGAAGAAACTCGATTTCCCGGCGGGATTCAGAGGTCAGATTATCCCAGAGAGATTCCCGTACATCCGCGGAGACCGACTGGATAAGGTCCGCCAGGTCGTCCGGCTCCATATAGAGGAGCAGATCCTTAGTCAGCTGTTCCGAAAGACTCTCCAGGAGTTTTTCCTGCTCCCCGTGGGGCAGATTGGCCATAAGATCTGAACGGAGATTTTGATCCAGCATGAGAAAGAGCTGCATCCCATGGTCGTTTGAAAGGGAGTCCCATAGGGTTTCCAGATCTGCCAGGGACAGCTCTTTCAGAGATTCGGCAAATTCATGATTTTTCAGAGGATCATCCAGATATTCACTGAGATTTTCAAGCAGTCTTTCCATTGATCCCTCCTTCGTCAGTCCCAAAGTCCTATGCGAAGGACTTCCGGCTCCAGCTCAAACCCTGATTTTTCTCTGACCCGATCCTGTACAATATAGATAAGATCGGATATTTCACGGGACGTCGCGTTTTCCCGATTTATGAGGATATTCCCGTGCCAGTCGGAGACGGAAGCCCCTCCCACAGAATACCCCTTGAGACCGCATTCGTCTATCAATTGACCCGCCGGTTTACCGTGGGCCCGGTTATTCTTAAAGGTAGACCCGGCGGAGGGAGCCTTGAAGTGTCCCTTTTCGATACGGTTCAGGGCGATACGGCTCATCTCTTCTTTCATTCTGTCCCGATTACCTTCCTTTAAAAAGAAGGAACCCCGAAGAATGAGATCTCCCGAATCCTGGAAGGGGGATTTTTTATAGGCCCAATCCGATTTATTGAGAGGGAGTCTGACGACATCTCCTTCTACGGTGAGAACTTCGGCCCAGTCAAGTACATCGGCGATTTCATAACCGTAACAGCGGGCGTTCATAAAGAGCGCGCCCCCCAGGGAACCGGGAAGCCGGCTCAGGAATTCGAGGCCGGACAGGGATTCGCCTAAGGCCGTTGTAACCAGATCATTAACAGGGGCTCCCGCTTCGCATATCAGGCTGTTTCCTTTCCTATCGATACGATTCAGTCCCTCCATGGATAGGGTGACACCGGGAATCCCCCTGTCCGAGACAAGGATATTGGCACCGCCTCCCAGAATGAAGAGGGGAATTCCCCGTTCGCGGCAGATTTTTTTTACGGTAAGAATATCGTGGATATCGGAAGGGATCAGAAATATCTCAGCATTACCCCCTGTTCGGAAGGTACAGTGATTCTTCATCGGTTCGCTCTGGAGAATTTTCCCGGAAAAGGGACTATTAATAAAGTAATCGGCTGACCTCTTCACGGGGCCATCATAACGTCGATCCGGGGCCACGTCAATCGTTTCCTTTGCTGAGCAGGGTAACCACGTTTTCATAACCGGCCAGAGCCTTTCTACCCGAATCATCCAGCTCATACCGGCCCTTGCTTACCCGGTTGAACCATCCGTAAAAATTATCAGAGAGGATTCTCTGGGTTTTGTCTCCGGTCCCCAAGGATCGCAGCTCCTTCGGGGAAAGGGTTTCTACCCGGGAAAGATGCCAGGCCAGACGGATCGCCTCCAGCTTGTAGGAGGTCATCTTTTCCACATCGGAAGGGGAGCCTCCCGTATTGAACTCACCATAACGTGAATCAATCTCCCGGAGTATCATCTGTCGCCGGCGGGGGGACATTCTTTTCTCGAAGGGAAGGGGATGAAGCACCGGTTCCACCCGGGTCTTCGTTTTAAGAAATCGCACGAGGAGCAGACCGATTTCCAGCCGTCGGAGCAGATCCTTCAGGGATCGATAATGGGGGGGATACCCCTTACTTCCCATCACGGGAACGGCCACATAGACGGCGGAGGTCAATTTCTTTCTATTGATCCCCTGGTAGACAAGGGCCAGGGAAAAACGGGTCTTGAGCTCCACTATGATAAGGTCCTCATCCCGGCGGGCGGTGATATCGCAGTTTTTCACTTCCGAATTGACCCGGTAACCCTGATTTTCCAGATAGGCTACCACGGGGCGGTAAAGTTCGGTCTCATTCATCTACTTCATATTATCATAAACTTTCCCCTTTGCCGTTGAACAAAAGGGCAAAAATAGATATTTTTATAACA
>JAFGPQ010000168.1 GCA_016936115.1 Spirochaetales bacterium
CCCGTCGGTGGTGAGCCCCGCGTCCTCCTCCGATCCCTCATGGGCCACGCCGAAATCCACAAGTTTCACTTCCCCGGAGGTATTGAACATGATGTTGGCCGGTTTGATATCCCGATGGATAACCTGATGCTTATGGGCGTAGCGGAGGGCTTTGCAGCTCTCTCTGAAGATATACAGGGCCAGATCGCAGTTAAGGTATCTCTCTTTTCCCAGAAGATTGTTAAGATCCGAACCGTCAATGTATTCCAGTACAATGTAGTAAGAATCACCCGCCTTGAAATGATCATAGAAGTTGACGATGTTTTCATTCATGAAATTCATCATGATGCGGGCTTCCCGGCGGAATCTCTCCGTGAGATGTTCACTGTTTTTCAACGTCAGCCTCTTGAGAATGACCGGTCTGTTCAGAGTGGGGTGCACCCCCTTGTAAACGGCGCCCATGCCCCCTTCGGCGACCTTTGATTCGATGGGATATTTACCTATTTTTGTTGGTATCTTCGACATCTTAACCCTCTTGCTCTATATCTTTAATTATAATATCCAGATCAATCGCTTCGTTGGGGCGGATAAGGGCCACAATCTCCCGGTCAGGATTGTGAATCTGCACGTAGCGTCCACCCGCCCGGGTATTGTACAGGTTCTGCACGGGCCGGTGCCCGCCGAAGTAAAAGCTTCCCTCCGGCTCGGGCAGAAACGCGTTCAGCATAGCCTCTACAGTCCCCGGCTCGGACTGGTCGTTGCCTGTCCAGCTCAAATCAAAAGTTATGCTTCTGTCTGCCCGGTAATTGATGATTTCCTCTCGGCTGTGAAACCGAAGAGGTTCCGCATGGGAGATGAGGAATCGATCTCCCTGCACGAAAATGGGCAGGGAATTCTCAAAGAGGCTCCACTGCTCCAGGAACGTCCTTCCCAGAAATATCTCGACCCACTCCCGTACCATAGCCCCTTCGTAGGCATACTTGCCGAAGGAGCGGTCGGAAAGGTTGTTATCGTTTTTAATATTTTCGTGATTTCCCTTTAGAAAATGGAAATTATCGGGGAAAGCCTCTTTCAAGAGCATGACCATGGCCATGACGCCCATACTGTCCGCCATTTCACGATCCATACTCCTATGCTTTCTGAAAGCCAGGGCATACTCCTGAAAGGCGTCCTGCCACCGTTTGGCACCCCTTTTCTCCGTATGGAATCCGTCACCCACACAGATAAGCTGTAGCTCTTTCCGGTACAATCCTTCTATAACCGGACCGGGTCCGTAATTCCAGTTAAGGAAATCCATCATGAAATCCCGGCGTCCGTGAATATCGGGAATGATCAGAGTGGGTATCTCCCTGTTTATAAGGATAAGTCCGCCCGAATTTCCGGTCCTATCAAGAGGACGTATATCGGGATTTTCGCTGTTAAGAATATCCGTAGCCGATTCAACCAGGTGATCGAGCTGGGTCCGGGGCGGGATCGTCTTCATATTGGCAATTCGTTCGAGGCTTTTTATCAGCCCCGTAAAATTTTCAGGCATAATTTCAGTCGATTATCACAGTCTTGTTCACATCCACGAACTCTTCGGTGATGATACGGGTGGCCTCACTGATGGTCTGACGCTGATCTTCGATTGTAAGGATTTCGTCTTGAATGACCGCTATTTTGTAAAGGGGGGAGCTTTTGACAATGGGGCCTCCGGAAAAATGGGCTTCCTCCCCTATTTTCAGATCACTGTCAAGGGAAGAGTTATCCGAAACGGCTTGATTGGGCACATCCCGGCGCATCCCGATGCTGGAATAGATGACTTGCCTATGTTTGCCCTCCATGGGGCCAATGCCGATAAGTGAACCGGAAAATGTCAAAGCCAGGGCGGCTTTCTTCTCATCCGCCGAAAGGGTGTCCGCCTCGGCCATACCCAGGGTGGAAAGCTGGGAGGTAAAGGCTTCTTCCTTGTTGAACCAGGCGGTGGCCATCATTTCCTTATTTATTTCGTTCTCCTCCAGTCCGGAGGGTTTCAAAACATTTTTAATTATGTGGCTCTGAATGCGGGCATCCATGTCATCGAATTTCATTTCGGTTCTCCTTTTTCCTGTGTGGGACTAATATATAAGTATAGCACATTTGATATTTCATACAGGTGCCGTTTGGTATAAAGGGATTTCTATTCCGAAAAAAGCCCCTATCCCGGGGGATAGAGGCTATATTTACCGGTTAATCTGTCAGCGGTTATTCAGAACGGCCTGAGCTGCCGCCAACCGTGCGATGGGCACGCGGTAGGGAGAACAGGATACCACGTTCAGGCCGGCCCGGTAGCAGAAGTCGATGGAGTCCGGATCACCGCCGTGCTCGCCGCAGATACTCGTCTTGAGCATAGGCTTGGTGGTCCGTCCCTTTTCCACTGCCATATTCACCAGAAGGCCGACACCGTGTTGATCCAGGGTCTGGAAGGGATCAGCATGGAGAATTTTCTGGCTCAGATAATCGGGCAGGAACCCGTTGATGTCGTCCCGGGAATAACCAAAAGTCATCTGAGTCAGGTCGTTGGTTCCGAAGGAGAAATAATCCGCATGCTTTGCCACATCTTCGGCAGTCAGAGCAGCCCGTGGGATCTCGATCATAGTACCGAGCTGGTAGGAGACTTTTGTTCCCGCTTTAGCCAGCACATCGGCGATAACCTTCTCGGCATTCGCCCTCAGGGGTTCAAGTTCGTTGACCGTACCGACGAGGGGGATCATGATTTCGGGGAGTACAATCTTGCCCTCACCAGCCACTTTCACAGCGGCAGTCATAATCGCTTCTACCTGCATATCATAGATTTCGGGATAGGTGATGCCCAGTCGGCAGCCCCGGTGTCCCAGCATGGGGTTAAGCTCATGGAGAGAGCTGATCTTATTCTTAAGTACTTCGATATCCTTGCCGGATGCCTTAGCCAGGGCTTCCGTTTCTCTTTCTGTATGGGGTACAAACTCATGAAGGGGAGGATCGAGCAGGCGGATATTGACAGGCTTGCCGTCCATGATTCGAAAGATCTCCTCGAAATCGCCGATCTGAAGCTTGAGAATATCCTTGAGGGACTCCTTTCTTTCCTCCAGACTGTCCGCTACGATCATGAGGCGGAATTTCTCCAGTTTCTCCTCTTCGAAGAACATATGCTCCGTGCGGCAGAGACCGATTCCGGTGGCGCCGAATTCCAGGGATTTGGCCGCATCGGCGGGCTGATCCGCATTGGCTCTGACCTTGAAACCGTCGGCCACACCTTCCCGCTTGGCGGTAGAGGCAATTTCGTCGGCCCAGGAGAGGAGGGAATGAAGATTACCGGAAAGTTCGGGGGCCACCAGTTCAATGGCTCCTTCGTAAACGGCTCCGTCAGAACCGTCTATGGAGATATATTCCCCTTCCTTATAAGTCTTGCCCTGAACGATCAGAGTTTTCTTTCCTTCGTTAATTGAGAGTTCTTTACAGCCGGCAACACAGGGGGTGCCCATTCCCCGGGCTACAACCGCCGCATGGCTCGTCATCCCCCCGGTACTGGTCAGAATCCCTTCGGCCACATGCATACCGCCGATGTCCTCCGGGCTGGTATCTTTTCTGACAAGGAGAACTTTCTTTCCGTCAGCGGCCCACTTCTCTGCTTCGTCCGCCGTAAATACAATCTGTCCGCAGGCAGCGCCGGGAGAGGCGTTCAGACCCACGGCTATGGAAACGAGGCTCTTCTTCACATCCTTGCTGATCATGGGGTGGAGCAGCTGGTCGAGCTGATCCGGTGTGACACGCTGTATGGCGGTTTCTTTATCAATGAGCCCTTCGCCCACCATTTCCACGGCCATTCTGACAGCGGCCGGTCCGGTTCTCTTTCCATTGCGGGTCTGCAGCAGATAAAGGGCTCCTTCCTGGATAGTGAATTCCATATCCTGCATGTCGTGATAGTGGTCTTCCAGTCTGTCCTTGATGTCGACAAGTTGTTTGTAAACTGCGGGATTTTTCTTTTCAAGATCTGTGATGGACTGGGGGGTTCTGATACCGGCTACCACGTCCTCGCCCTGGGCGTTCATCAGGTATTCCCCGTAGAAATAGCGTTCCCCCGTAGAAGGATCCCGGGAGAAGCAGACCCCCGTACCGGAGTCTTCGGACCAGTTTCCGAAAACCATGGACTGAACGTTGACCGCCGTACCGAGAAGGCCGGTGATCTTGTTGATCTCCATATACTTGAGGGCCCTTTCATTGTGCCAGGAACCGAAAACCGCATCGATGGCACCCCACAACTGTATCTTGGGATCCTGGGGGAAGTCCTCTTTTACGGCTTCCTTATAAACAACTAGATATTTCTTTACCACTTCCTGCAGATCTTCGGCTGTGAGGTCCACATCGTTTTCAACACCCTTGGCCTGCTTAACCGCTTCCAGAGCTTCCTCGAAATCGTGGTGGGGCACGCCCTTCACCACGTCTCCGAACATCTGAATGAAACGGCGGTAGGCATCCCAGGCGAAACGCACATTGCCCGTATTCTTCGCTATGCCGTCGACAGCCTTTTCATTGAGGCCCAGGTTCAGCACCGTGTCCATCATGCCGGGCATGGAAATGGCCGCACCGGAACGGACAGAAACAAGAAGAGGATCATTGGGATCGCCAAGCTTTTTACCCATGGTCTCTTCGAGTTTGACGAGATTCGCCTCGACCTGGTCTATGATATCCTGGGGATAGGACTGATTGTTTTTATAATATATGTCACATGCTTCGGTACTGATGGTAAAACCGGGGGGAACGGGGATTCCCAGATTGGTCATTTCCGCAAGATTTGCACCCTTCCCGCCGAGAAACTCCTTCATCTCGGCCTTTCCTTCGGCTTTTCCCTTGCCGAAGAAGTACACATGTTTCTTCTCCATAAAACTCTTCCTTTTTATAAAACGCATTGCGTCAGATACTTCGTTTAAAAGGTAGAGCATACCTCACAGGATGTCAATAAGATTCTCTTTTTTGAGATATTTCCCGAAACAAACGGCTTGTCAAAAGATTTCCTTTTTGATATAGTTCATCCCTGCAAGCCAACGTAGCTCAGGGGTAGAGCAACGCTCTCGTAAAGCGTAGGTCGTCGGTTCAATTCCGACCGTTGGCTCTATTTTATTTATCCCGGATTTCACGGACTCCGGGGAAGTACAACTGGAAGGTTGTTCCCTTACCCAGCTCTTTGGTTGTAAAGAAGGGATCGAAAATATTGTCCAGAACATCCTCGGGAATACCGCAGCCCTGATCGCTCACTTCCAGAAGAATATGGGGCGCTCCTTCCCACTCTTTTTCACATGTGGTAATTCCTATTTCTCCCCTTTTGTCCATGGCATCCCTGGCATTGATGATCAGATTGATGATAACCCTTTCCAGTTCATTCCTGCGGCCTTCGATAAGCAACCCACCATCATGAAGACTCAGATTAAGATGAATTGCGTCCCCGGTCATTTTCCTCAAAAGAATCTGATTTTCTGAAATCAGGCTATCAAGAGAAAACCGACTCTTCTCCATGGTGCTTTTTCTGTCAAAGGTCAATAACTGCTGAATAAGAGAACTTCCCTTGTCAGCGGCCTCCTCCATATCCTGAAGATATTTTTCCTCTTCCGTATTTGCTGTAACCTTGATAAGATCGATATAACCATAAATGATCTGCAGAATATTATTGAAATCATGGGCCACACCGCCAGCCAGGGTCCCAATGGCTTCCAGCCTGTTCGCCTGGTTCAACTGGGCATTGGCTTCGACAGATGCTGTAATATCCCGGATCGTAACGACAATTCCCCTCCCGATGGAGAGCCCCTCCTCCACGGGGATAGTGCTTATCTCCAGGATTTGACGATTCCAGGAATATTGCTGAGTCCCTACCCGACTGCTTCTGAGACTGGCCCCTATTTGGTTGTTTATATCTGAGCGAAAGATATCGGGCATCAGGGAAAGAAAATCCCGTCCCTCCAGTTTTGTGAAATCCAGAAGATTCAGTATCTCCCGTGCCTTGCGGCTGAGACGCAGGGAAGCCGGTTCCTCCTCTCTGGGGAAAGGGCCTCTGCTGGCATTGCCCCTGGGATTCGAGATTTATCCTTTGGCCTACAATAAACGGATCTTCCGGGAGTTGGGACTGGAACCTCCCCGCACCCTGGAAGATCTGATGGACCTTGCGGGAATACTCAAGGGTATCAACGGAACTGACAGCTTTGCCGTTTCTCTTCGGGGGACTGAGGATTGGGCTACGATTCATCCCGCCCATATGACCTTGTACCAAAACTTCGTTGCCGTTGATATCGCCCTTGATCATGGTAAATGGAGAAGTCGTGTAGACCGCGCTGCTTCTCTTGAAATGATTCGTTACTGGGTTGATCTGGTGAGAAAAGGCGGCCTGGCTATTCATACAGTACTTCACCGGTCCGGAATATCAGTTGTGGAGCGCTCTTGATGAAAAAAAAGTGAATCCTCCCCGCCAGTCGGTATTCAATAATGGCGATTTCCAGAAATTGATTTCACAGGCAGACGGTTACGTAGAAACCCTCTCTGCCATGGTAGGGAATTCCTTCATCGAATTCACTCCCCATGAAAAGATACAGGAGATGAATCTAATCTGGAGCAGAGCCATCCGTAGAATGGTATTGGATTCACAGACTCCTGTCGATGAGGTCCTGGGATATCTGAAAAAAGAGATTGATAGCCTGCTTGTGGAATAACTGATGCACCCTGCCTCCGAAGTCGCCGTGGATACCTTAGAAATTTCACAAAGTTAGATAAATGAGAATTAGGACTCGGTAACTTCAGTAACCATAGTCCACTCTCTTCCCAGAACTCTTTCCTCACCTATGAGAGAAATCACCCTTTTCTCCCAAATATCCCGGGAGCTTGTCCCTACCATCAGCTGATACTCACCCGGTTCAAGCAGGCGCTCTTTCAGAGATATTGAATAGCTGAGAAGATCCACGGGCAGACTGAAATGGAGTGTTTTCTTCTCGCCACCGGCCAGATTCACCCGATGGAAGCCCTTAAGCTCCCTGATCGGTCTTACATAGCGGGCTACAGGATCTCTCAGATAGATCTGGATTACTTCATCCCCTTCCCTCTCTCCCGGATTCTCTACATCAAGGGAGAAGCGTATCTGATCGTGCATCTGGAAATCATTCCTCTCCATGGTAAACGCGGTTAACCGGAATTTCGTATAGGAAAGTCCGAATCCGAAGGGATAGAGGGCTCCGAAATCCTTTTGTATCGGCGTTCCGGCCGACTTCATTTTATGATTGTAATAATAGGGCATGGCACCGGCGCTTCGGGGAAAAGAGAGAGGGAGCTTACCTCCCGGATTGACATCCCCCATCAAGGCACGGGTCACTGCGAATGCCCCTTCCTGACCGGGAAGCCAGCACTGCATTAAACCGTCCGCCCGCAAGGCGCAGGATTCCAGATCGTACGGTCTCCCGCTGAACACCAGAACAACTGTTGGCTTACCAACGTCCAGAACGGCATCAATAAGCTGCTGCTGAACACCGGGAAGGCTCAGGCTGCTCACATCCGAACCTTCTCCCACGGTTCCGCTGAGAAATAGCCCCGCCAGATCACCAACCGCAATCAGAACCACATCCGCATTCCGCGCCTGTTCCACGGCTTCGGCGATCCCGCTGGAGTCAAAACTGATGTAATCCTGCTGCCGGCTGCCGTCCTGAACTATATCACCGGGGAAGACTGCCGGCTTATCCGGCCGTCCGGTCAAGATCCGGCATCCCGGCGTATAAAGAAGATTCCCTTCCAGTGCTTTATCAAGGGTATCCCTGAGCGTAGGCAGCACCGATTCCCCTTCCCTTTTTTCGGAGAGGATCAGGTGAACAGGAAAGGCATAACCACCCATCATGGCCATGGGTTCCGAAGCGAGGGGCCCGACAAGAGCCACTTTCTGGTTCTTTTTCAAGGGAAGCACATCCCTGTTTTTCAGAAGGACAAGTGATTTTTCTGCTGCCCTGGCAGCCAGATTCTTTGTTTTCCGAGACTGGAGGGTTATCGCCTCCTCACCGATGTAGGGATTGTCAAACAGGCCTATGCTCATTTTCTGAAGAAGTCCCCTCTTCACCGCTTCATTCACATCATCCATGAGAAGCAGATTATCTTCAAGTGCCTTTTTTATCCCCTCTCCAAAGAGAGTATTACCGGGAAGCTCCGTATCTATACCAGCTTTCAGGGCCGCCGCAGCGGCATGGGCTTTATCCGGTTGTGTCCCGTGATCCGTTATCAACTGTATCAGTCCCTCATAATCGGATACGATTGTCCCTTTGAAGTCCCAGGTATTTCTGAGCAGGTCCTTCAGGAATCTTACCGACTGATGAAGAGGCTCCCCGTCAATATCGTGATAGGCGGGCATAAGGGAACGGGCGGCACCCTTCCTGATTGCCATTTCAAAGGGGAAGAGAAAGAGATCATTCATCTCCCTGTCTCCTATTCTGACGGGAGCATGATTTCTGGCGCCTTCAGAGAAAGAGTGGGCGGCAAAGTGCTTAAGAGTAGCGATAAGGGGTCGGCTCTCGTCCTGAAGCCCCTGCACATAGGCGGTTCCCAGCACGGCGGTAAGATAGGGATCTTCCCCATATGTCTCCTCCGTTCGGCCCCACCGGGCGTCCCGGCAGACATCGAGAACCGGCGCGAGCCCCTGACGGGATCCCACGGAATAGAGTTCATCCCCGATGGCTTTTCCTATCTTCCTTATCAATTCAGGATCCCAGGTGGCCCCGTTATTGATTCCGGAAGGGAAAATTGTTCCGCCTTGAGCCATCAGGCCGGAAAGACACTCCTCATGGGGTAGCGCAGGTATGCCCAGTCTTGTACTTTCCACCAGAAATTTCTGTATTCTATTCAGAGCTTTCACTCCCTGTCGGGGAGTGATATCCTGGCTGCCCAGGGGACGGGTTATCTGACCTATTCCCAGGCGTATTTCATGAAAAACATCGGCCTCACCCACTTCATTGCTCATGCCGTTGATTGACTTTACCCGGACCTGACCGTCCTTTTCAATATTCATCCAGACAGACGTCAATTGGGCTATTTTTTCATCAAGGGTCATCTTAGAGACGAGTTGTGCCGCTTTCTCCTGCATTATCTACCCCTTGACGGCGCCGGCTGTCAGCCCCGCCACAATATAGCGCTGCAGAAAAATATAAATCAGAGTCATGGGAAGAAGAGCGATTGTGATGAATGCCATGATCTGATTCCAGTTTGTTGTGAACTGTCCCTGGAACTGCATGATCCCCAGGGGTATTGTAAACTTGTCCGCATCATTAAGAACGAGCAGGGGCATGAGGAACTGATTCCAGCTCTGTATAAGGGTGATAATCGTTACTGTGGACAGGACCGGCGTCGAAAGGGGTATGACAATCCGGAATCCGAAGGTAAAGAAATTCCCTCCGTCAATGCTTACCGCATCCTGCAGATCATGGGGGATATCCCTGAAAAAACCGGTCATTATGAAGATACTCATGGGAAGGCTGAAGGCGGCCTGGGCCAGAATCAGCCCCATCCGCGTTCCCAGCAGACCGAAATTCCTTAGCTGAAGATAGAGGGGTAGAATAGCCACGGTAATGGGAAACAGCATTCCCGCAATGAAGAAGTTGTAGATGAGATCCCTTCCCTTGAAATCGATCCGGGAGAGAGCCAGTGACGCCATGATTGTACTTACGAGGGTAAGAGCAATTACCAGGCCCGATATGGCGACGGAATTACCAAGAAATACCCAGAAGGCTCTGCTTTTCAGAAGAATCATGCGATAGGCATCTATAATAAGGGGGTTCGGCAATCCGAAGGGGTCATTGACAAGCTGCCCATTGGATTTTACTCCACCGATAATGACTACATAAACGGGAAAGAAAAATATGAGCGCGCAAACAATTCCACCTATGATTTTCGCTGATTTGTTGTTATTCATGATTTTACTTATCCTCCGCCACAATGAAATGCTGATAGATCAGATTGAAGGCAAAACAGATCAGGAATAAAATCACCGCCACAGCGCTTCCGTAACCGAAGGAAAACCTTTTGAATCCGTAATTGTAGAGATAGGTAACCAGGGTTTCCGAACTGTGAACGGGGCCTCCCTGTCCCAGGGCCCAAACCACATCAAATATATTGAAGGCGCCAATGACGGACAGGAAAATTGAAATAATGAAACTGTTTTTCATGCACGGTATGATCACATGACGGATTACCTGCCAGGGCCGGGCTCCGTCTACCACGGCGGCGTCTTCCAGTTCACTGGGAACGCCCTGCAGGCCGGCGATATAGATGACCATATGAAATCCCAGATATTTCCAGAC
>JAFGPQ010000169.1 GCA_016936115.1 Spirochaetales bacterium
GAATCCTGGGCCATAGGGCACAGCACCGGATCATCGATCCTGATTAATTACGCCCGGGACAGGGGCATTCCCTTTCGGGGTATGGTTCTGGCCGCCCCCCTGGTGAAAATGAATTTCCATGTCCTCATAGACAAAAGTATCGATCTGGCACAGGACTGGATTCAGGACATCCCCGTCAAGAAAACTAAATCCAGCCACTGCAAGAGCTTTTTGAAGTTCAAATGGAACGACCCCCTGGGAGTCAAACGCTTCTCCCTGACCTGGTTCCGAGCCATGGTGGAGTGGAACCGCACTTGGACGGATTTCTCCTCTGACCAGCGGGTACTTATTCTGCAGGGCCGAAAGGACAGAGTTGTGGAGTGGCGCAGCAATATGGCCATACTGGAACGCTGTTTTACGGACTGCCGTCTTGTCTACATTAAAAAGGGGAAGCACCATATCCTCAATGAATCGGAGCGAATCAAAAAAGAGGTTTACGCCGAACTGGAACGTTTTCTGGAGGATAGCTGAATGCGGATGGCTTCCGTGATTCTGATTCTGTTCGTCTGTTTTCCCCTGACCGCTGTGGATGAGGAGGAGATCTTACGCTGGATTAACGGCTGCCGCGAATCTGAAGGTTTGAATCCCCTGACGGAAGAAACCTTTCTGGTCAGTTCCGCCCGTTCCTATGCTTCGGAGCTGCAGGAGAGGGGAATCCTCACCCACCGGGATCGTTTCGGGCAGGGACCGAGGGACCGCTATGTTGTCTTTGGGGGGAGCGCTCTGGCAGCCGGGGAGATCCTGGGCACCTGCGCCGGCGATGCGCCCTTCGATGAACTGGCCGAAGCCTGGTGGACTAGCGACACCCACAGAGAGCAGATTATGAATTCCCGCTGGACCTGTATAGGAATCGGCATAGAAGAAAAAGAGGGGGTGCTTATCGCCTGTGTGGAGTTTTCCTCCTCCCTCCTGACAGATAGCCGGCTTATATGGCGGGATGATAGGGCGGAATTCTGCTTTGTCCCTGTTCCTGAAACGGCTCAACTGATTTTTACAGATTCCATCAGCGGGGGACAGGATGTCTGGAGGAGGGGAGAAGAGACGGTTCTGTCCCTTGAGAAGGACCGCTTTCCCCTGCTGTGGGAAGTCCGGAATCCGGATGATCCCATACCACAGAGGGGAAACAGGCTGATTCTTACCCGAGAAACTGATCGTGCAGCTTCTGAACCACCTCGTCGGTCTTCTCCTGGGGAACCACCAGGGAGAGATTGATATCGCTCGAGCCCAGGGAGATCATCCTCAGGGGAACACCCTCACAGGTTTTGAAAACACGAGCTAAAAATCCCCCGTCCTTCCAGAGTTCCTGACCCACCAGGCAGATGATGCTCTTGTTCTTTTCCACGCTCACCTTGCCGATAGGCTGGAGCTCCCTTTCTATCTCGGCGATGTGGGACGCGTCCTCAATGGTGACGGAGACGGTCACTTCGCTGGTAGTGACCAGGTCCACCGAGGTGCCGTACTTATCGAAAACGCAGAAAATCCGGTTAAGAAAGCCGTAGGCGTTCAGCATGCGGGTGGATTCCACATTGATAACGGTTATTTCCTTCTTATTAGCGATGGCCTTCAGGCCGGTGACCGGCGCATCCGATGTGATCAGGGTGCCCGGGAAAGAGGGATTCCCCGTATTGAGCACTTTGACGGGTATATTCTTCGTCACCGCCGGCTGGATGGTGGCCGGATGAACCACTTTGGCTCCGAAATAGGCCAGCTCCCCCGCTTCCCGGTAGGTGACGGAGGGGATGGTCTTCACCCCTTTCACGTAACGGGGATCGGAACTCATGATACCGTCCACATCGGTCCATATCTGTATCTCCCGGGCATCCAGGGCGGCGCCGATGATCGAAGCGGAGTAATCGCTCCCCCCCCTGCCCAGAGTGGTGGTCGCCCCCTCTTCGGTGGCGCCGATGAATCCCTGGGCGATATAAAGTTTCCCGTGACCCGGCTTAACGGTTTCCCTGATCTTATTATCGGTCAAAGTAAAATTTACCGCTGCGGCCCCGAATTTATCATCGGTAATCATGAACTCTCGGGAATCCAGAAGCATCCCGTTCAGTCCTCTTTCCCGTGATCGAGCGGCTATGAGCATGGTAGAGAGTCTTTCCCCGAAGGAGAGAAAGGTGTCCCGGCTTCTCAGCGTGCAGTCCCGCAGCAGGGCCACCCCTTTAAGGAGAGATGCCAGCTGGCCGAAGAGGATATCCAGGGAATCCATCGTCTCGGAGAGATTATTCCCGGTCAGAAGATTTCGGGCGGCGGCGAAATGGAGATCCTTTATACCTTCCAGAAAGGTGAGGGCCTTCTCTATCTGACCCTTTTCGGCAGCCGTGTAAGCGTCGATAATCCGGTCCGTGGTTTTTCCCATGGCCGATGAAACGAGTACCACTCCCCGCAGGGAGAGTTCCTTTTCTGCTATATCCAGTGCTTTATTGATCCAATCGGCGTTCTGCACAGAAGTTCCGCCGAATTTCATAACGGTCATATCCTGCCTCCTGTCGGGGGAAAAGCATATATAAATCGGGGGATAAATTCAAGAATTATGCTGATTCTTTGGGAAAGGAATCCTGCGGGGGGATTGTCGGGGGAGGGGTGGTTTATGAGTGTTTCTCACAAAGGGCGCGAAGAGCACGAAGTTCTTTTACGCGGAATTTAGCTTGATATACTTTTTAAACCTATATCTAGTAATAATATAATTAAATCTCTTTAAAATCCCAACCTTCGTTCCCTTCGTGATCTTCGGGAGAAACAAAAGGCCACAGCGAACAAATCCCCATTAACACAGAGAACAGAAAAGAGCAGACAGGCTGGGCTAAATCAGGAATTACCAATTTCCCTTCAAAAAGGATTGACAGTTTTTTGTATTTTCGTTATTATCCCTCACAGCTTTTGAAGAGCTGCAACATAACACTTCCCGATAGTGTAATCGGTAACACTGCAGATTCTGGTTCTGCCTTTGGGGGTTCGAGTCCTCCTCGGGAAGCATTTTTGGGTCCCTTCGTCTAACGGTTAGGACAGGAGATTCTCATTCTTCAAATAGGGGTTCGATTCCCCTAGGGACTAGCTTATTTTCCTGAAACAGGCGGCTTTTCAATTAAGGCCGCCTTTTTTTTAAGCGGATTTTTTGGATTTTGGTTAGTATCTCCCATAGAATTAAGGAAAGGGGTTGAGATGGGAAAAGGGACAGAATACCTGGTACTGGAGGACGGTACCTTATTTCGGGGTTCGGCATTCGGAGCGATTCCGCCGAAAGCATCAATGCTGGGAAAGGAAGAGCTTCCGGTGAAGTTCTCCGGGGAGATCGTCTTTAACACGGGCATGACCGGATATCATGAAATCCTGACGGATCCATCCTATACGGGACAGATGATCACCATGACATATCCCCATGCGGGAAACTACGGCGACGATTCGGCCTGGTCCGAAAGGGGCGAGGAAGCCGAACGGAATCTGAGGGAGATCAAATGCTCCGGTTTCATCGTGCGGGCTCTCTATACCGGTCCCGTCCCCCACGCCAGGGAAACCCTGGACAGCTTTCTCAAAAGGGAGGGCATCTGCGGTATCAGCGATATCGATACCCGGGGCCTGACCCTGCGCCTGCGGGACAAGGGCAGCTGTAACGGCCTGATTGTGTCCCCTTCCGAGGGGGATACCCTGTCCGACACCGACATAGCCGCCATCAAAGAATATTTCACATCCATGCCTTCCATGGTGGGGGCGAACCTCATCGGTGAAGTGGGAACGGGAGCCGCCTGCGAGTGTGCCCTGGACAAGGCCGTACCTGCCGCTGTAAAAACGGTAGAGCCCATAAAAGAGGAAACCTCCCATATCGCCCTGCTGGACTGCGGTCTCAAAGCCAATATCCTGAGGGAGTTCCAGCAGCTCGGCTGCCGGGTAACCATGCTCCCTTCCACGGCCACCGGCGAAGACGTGCTCAAGACGGGAGCCCAGGCTCTCTTCCTGTCCAACGGACCGGGAGATCCGGCGCCTCTGAAAGAGCAGACTGCCCTGGTGGAAGGACTCCTGGGGAAACTTCCCATTCTGGGGATCTGCCTGGGCCATCAGATTATCTCCCAGGCCCTGGGCGC
>JAFGPQ010000170.1 GCA_016936115.1 Spirochaetales bacterium
ATGAAGAATTACGGTGCCTCTGAGACAGGAAGGGGGACGGGGCTGACGCAGAACGGCTTGGATAACAGTTGGAATATACCCTGCCATTCTCAATTCTCAATTCTCAATTCTCAATTCTCAATTCTCAATTCTCAATTCTCAATTCTCAATTCTTCATTCTCAATTCTTCATTCCCGGTTACATAATCCTAACAAAGAAAAGCTGGAACTGGGGAGGGAATTTTCTTATTCTTAGAGAATGGATACCTACGACTATATAATTATAGGAGCATCAAAGGCAGGTCTTACTGCGGTGGAAACTCTCAGAGAGAAATGTCCCGAAGCGTCCCTGTTACTGATAAACGGAGAAGACCGGCTCCCTTATAAAAGAACAGAGCTGACAAAAAAACTGGCAGCCGGATTTGAGAAGGAGGATTTTGCCCTTTATCCCGACAGTTGGTACGGTGAGAACCGGATAGACAGGGTGGATTCCCCGGTCAGAACTTTGAAACTGTCGGCAAAGGAAGTCATCACCAATTCTGGAGTGACCTGCGGGGCACAGAAGATCCTGATCGCCACGGGTGTGAGGCCCCGAAAAATCGGTATTCCCGGTGAAGAGAATATCCACCATCTGCGACTGGCAAGGGAAACAGAGGAAATCCGACGGATGCTTAAGGATTCGGGCAGCACTCTGGTAATCGGGCAGGGAGTGGAGGGTGTTGAGATTGCGGAACAGATGATCCTCTCAGGCCAGAAGGTGACCTCCCTCAGCAGCAGCACCCGTCTCATGAACCGCTGGCTGGATCCCTTTCTTTCGGAGAGGCTCGCCGGACTTCTGACGAATAGGGGGATAAACCTGCTCTTTAATCGCAGGATCAAATCCCTTGAAACGGGAAATGAGGTGCTCCTTCATATCCATTCCCCCTCGGGAGCGGAAAGCCTGACGGCGGATCTGGTTCTGGCTTCAATCGGAGTGGAAGCGGAGGCGGCGATTCTGGATACGCCGGAGGGACATAGAATCAGCAGCCCCCGGGGGATCCGATGCAATCGGTTTATGGAAACGGAATGGCCGGGAGTTTTTGCCGCGGGAGATGTTGTTGACGTTCCCGAGGGATGGGCCACCGGCCTCTGGCACTCCGCAGAACACCAGGGCAGAACGGCGGCCTTGAATATGGCCGGGATTCCCACAGAATGGACCAACCTTCCGGTCCGGCTTAAATGCGAGGTCTTCGGGGATTTCTACTTTTCCATGGCCTATGATCTGGCTCAGAGGGAGACGGATGTCTCCTCCCATATTCTAAGGCAGGACGAAACAGGTTACCTGAAGATATTCTGTAAAGAGGATAGGTTGATAGGTGCCCTGATGCAGGGGATGAAACCTTTCGCCAAACCCCTTGCCCGCCTTGTGGTCGCAGGGGCTTCCCTGAAAGAGGTAGAAGAAGCGGCCCGGGAATACTCCGGTTACTGAGGAAAAACCAGGGACATCAGTTTGACCGCAAAACGGTTGGCATTGGGTAAGTGCGTTCTGACCAAGCCAAGGAAATCCTGCCGGGACAGGGATGAAAAAATTTCCCCGTCCATCACGGTTACCGAACCATGGGCTTCACGGCCTATTGCCAGAAATCCCCGGGCGTAGTCTCCGATAGCTATATTCTTCCCCAGAGCCACCGCCCCAAGGGCGTAATCACCGCTGGCCAGGGCGCCAACAGCAAAATCTCCCCAGGCAAGAGCTCCCACGGCCGCAGCGCTGCCCAAGGCAAAGGTTCCTGCGGACATCAGCCCCAAAGCGAAGACTCCCAGAGAAAGAACCCCCAGGGAGAGCAGGCCCAGGGAAACGACACCCACCGAGACCACTCCCAGAGAGATAATTCCCACGGATACCTTGCCTACAGCGACAATACCCTTCGCCCGGGTCAGCCCCGGTCCCTTAACGACATGCACAAGGGGCAGTCCCCACAGAGTTCTGCTGCTTTTGTATTCAAAGAATCCCGATTCCCGGCTGGTCCCGGCTTCCGTTTCTATTCCCTTTATAAGGTAATCCAGGGAAACATGAAAAAGGTCCCCCAAAAGAATCAGTTTTTTCAGCTCCGGAGAGGTATCCCCGTTTTCCCACTTGGAAACGGTCTGCCGGCTCACGTCCAGTCGGAAACCCAGTTCCTCCTGTGACCAGCCGTTCTTCTTTCTCAACCGTGTCAGGCGTTCATTGAAATTCATGATCAGCTCCTTACTACGTTGAGAAAGAATACCCCTCCCGCCGCAGACAGACCACCGGATTTATCTGGAATTCTGTCAACTTTTCTTAACATTACAGCATGCGGGACAGGGAATCGCTCAAATTCTCCCAGATGGACAAGCGCCGGGCGTCGTCATTCTCGAGCAGGGTCACCCGGAACCCGGGTAGATCGGAACAAAATCCGCTCAGGGGAACCGTACATAATCCGGCCCCTCCCAGAAGATTGTAGACGAGCTGCTTGTCCTTCGGAGCGCCGGCGGTCAGGGGATTCAGATAATCCGCCACGGCAGGGGCCATCTTCAAAGGGCGAAAATGCTCCAGACGCTCCGGATCCAGGAGGACGGTCAGGTAAAAAGCGCCCCGGGGCAGATTGACCTGTACGCCGGGGATCCGATTAAGGATTTCCACAGCTTCCACAGCCCGTTCGCCGAACATGGCGGCCCGCCTGTCCAGGTGCTCCCGGTAGCGGGGATCCCCGTAAACGAGGGGAATGGACATCTGAGGCAGGGAGGTGGAACAGACTTCCAGCCGTTTCGCGTCTATGAGGGTCTTGATGAAGCGGTTGAAGTTGGCATCCCCCTGGCGGTTGAAGACTTCGATCCAGCCGCAGCGTCCGCCCGGCCAGGGATACTCCTTGCTGATGCTGCGCATGGCGATGCCGGGCACTTCGCCGATGACTTCGCTCAGATGGCAGGTTTCCCCTCCGTTATAGACGATATGGGCGTAGGTTTCGTCGCAAAGGACGAAGAGGTCGTAGCGCCGGGCGATATCCACGATCTGCAGGAGCACCTCCCGGGGATAAACGGCTCCGGTGGGATTGTCCGGATTGATCAGCAGAATGCCGGCGATGGCGTCGTTGTAGCGGACTTTCTGCTCCAGGTCATCCAGGTCGGGCATCCAGTTGTTCTCCGGGTCCAGCTTGTAGGTGGTGTGGCCGTAGCCGGAATGGGCCGCTTCGGCGCTGGAAAGGGTGGAATAGGCGGGAGAAGGGCCGATGACGCGGGCTTCCCTTTTCAGAAAAGCGAAAAGGGTGGAGACCGCGTCGCCCAGGCCGTTGAAGAAGATGATGTCGTCCCCGTTAATGGTGCAGCCGCCCCGGCCGTTGACATATTCCGCCAACACGTCCCGGGTATGGTAATCCCCTTCCGTGGCGGTGTAGGCGTAGCTTTCGCTTTGTGAGACCAAGCCGGTGACAATGTCCCGGATCCAGGGGGCCACTTCTTCCCCCTTCTTAATCGGATCGCCGATGTTCTCATAGATCATGGGCACGCCCAGCGTTTCCAGATGGCGGGCGGTTCCCACGATCTCCCGGATTTCATAGCGGAGCTGATCGGCCCCTTCCCACACGATGTTTCGTCTCATTTAAACACTCCCCCGCCGTGGTTCCCATCGGGGACCGGGATATAAAAAAACCGCGGTCCCCGATGGGAACCACGGCATGCTTTTCATTTATTCAGTCAGCCGTGCGTTCCCCCGTAATGGGCTGCGGCCGCCTGGGCATTGAGATTTCCGTACTGCGATATGCGGATGCTTCCTGCCATAAGCCCATAATAACCGGGGCGGGGGGGCAGGTCAAGGGCGGAGAGAAGGCGATTTTGTGGCAAGAAAAAAGATAAGCCCGCTGATGACAAGTACCCGCAGAAGCATGAGGGGGATGGTCCCGTTCTAAAGGAACTGGCCGATCTGATTCAGGATGAGCAGGTTCAGCCCGGCTACGGCGGCGCAGATAGAGAGCGAAACCATAAGCAGAGGGAACAGGGAGAACAGGAAAGCCAGTATCGTTCCTCCCTTGTGGCAGGCATCAGAGAACAGCAGGAGTCCCGCGGCAAAACAAGCCCCCGAAGCGAGCCAGAGGGGGAGGTAGGCGGACCGGTTCATCTTCACATACCGGAAGCCGGCGCCCCCTTCTATTTTGGCCGGGAGTATCCCCGGAAAGTCCGGTTCGATGAGGATATGCCGGGAAGCGCCTTCGGTCCGGTCTTCCCTGACGCGGTAGGGAGCGGCTTCCCGGGCGTACAGGAAAGGACTGTACAGATGGCCCGTATAGGCGGAAGCGCCCTTCTCAAGGAAAGAAAGGGCAAGATTGCCCTCGTACCAGGGAGCCACCGAACCGCAGGCCGGCGCATAGACAACGGTCCCGTTCAGCGGGGGAACGCCGGCGATGGCGGTAAGTCCCGTGCTCCGGGGAAAGGATGTTCCCCTCTACCAGAGTTCCCGAGCGCTTTCCAGGGACGATCCGGTTATGATACCCGTCGAAGGAAACAAGTCCCTGTCCCGAAAAATATTGCCCCGGGCAGTCATTCTCTCCCGGGTGAGATATTCCGGACGGGCGACGACCACCAGAGCCTCGTAACCTCCCGGGGGAAAATCCTCAAGAAGGTCGGCATCGATTTCAGCGGAGATATCCCTGGCCTGGGATAGAAAAGAATCCCCGGAAGGGCTAACCACCGCGACCCGGTTGCCGAAGAGCAGGCAGGCCGTTCCCAGAGAAAGGATAAATGTGGATAAACGCTTTTTTAACCAAGTCGGCCCCTTGGGACTCGCCAAAACGGAAGGGAAAGAATAGAATATTTCCCATGCATAACGTACACACCACGGAAGAGAAATTAAACGCCTTTACCCACGACATAGGAGCGGGCCTGAGCATCGCGGGCCTAGTCTTTCTTCTCTATCTGACCGGCCTGCGCGACGGCACGGCGATTCACTATGTCTCATTCTCCCTCTACGGCGCCTTTCAGATCCTTCTGTACCTCTCCTCGGGCCTGACCCATATGTTCACGGACAAACCGAAGATCCACTCGGTCCTGCGCATTATCGATCAGGCTTCGGTCTATCTGCTGATCGCGGGAACCTATACCCCCATTGCCCTGGTGGCCCTGCGGGGAGCCTGGGGCTGGTCGATTTTCGGTGTGATCTGGGGCATGGCTCTGCTGGGGATTACGGTCAAACTGATCATGGGGCCGGGAAAACATATTCTTTCCGATCTTTTTTACGTTCCCATGGGCTGGACCATAGTGATCGCCGTGAAGCCTCTTATGCGCGTGGCTCCTTCCGGCCTTCTCATGTGGGTGGGAATCGGAGGCCTCTGCTATACGGTGGGAGTGGTGTTTTATCTCTTAAAGAGAATGCCCTTCAGCCATGTGCTCTGGCACCTTCTCGTCCTGGGCGGCAGCATTTCCTTCTATCTGGGTTTCGTGAAATATCTTATCTGAGTTAACCTGTCCCATGGAACCGCTTTCAGAAGTGGAACATCTTCCTGAGCCGGGAATGGTTGAATCGGGGCGACTGGATATAGAAGAGCAGTAGCACCGTGGGAACGAGCACGCTGAATACGATCAGAGACCATCCCAGACCGCTTTTATCTTTCAGATAAGTCCCCAGAACAAAATCGGTAGTCGCGCAGAGAAAGGCTATGGCAAGCAGGATAACGGCGGCCACGTTTGTCCCTTTTCTCCGCAGCCGGATAATCCACCCGATGGCAAGTGTGGCAAACAGAGCCGAACCGGCGGTGAGGGGAAGGGCCACCGGCAGAAACCAGGCGGGTCGTCCCATCAGCCGCCCCACCACAAAGAGAAAAACCAGAATATCCCCATGAATCAGCCAGGCCAGGATATAGGGATGCTTCCAGGAGAACAGACTGACCAGGATGATGAACCAGGCTCCCGTCAAAGAGGCGGTGACATAGGAGGACCAGGTGATCCGCCGGTTGATGAAATAATCCACGGCGGTCACGAAAAGCAGGGGGATAAGGATGCCTATGGTGGAAACGGTCCGGGAAATGGCCATCTTCTCGTCAAGAGTGAGGGGCGGAACGGGAGGAGAACCGGCGGGTTTGTCCGGATAGGGTTTTCCCTCATCCCCGGGAGCGGGTAACTTTTGTATGGGCAGACGGCAGAGAGGGCAGAAATCTACGTTATCATCAACTTCGACTCCGCATTGGGAACAGTAGGGCATGCGTCACTCCTCTTTCCTTATGATATATTGCTTTCCACCCTCACGGGAATACCCATCCTGCGCAATTTGCGAAAAAACTCCCGCTCCACAAAAGAGGAGTGGGTAACTCTGCCAAAGGTGATATTTATCCGGCCGTCATAGCCGCAGATCCCCAGCTTGACCTTGGTTTTCCCGGCGGGGGGATTGGGCAGGAACAGCAGATTCCGGACATGATGCCCCACTTCTGGGGGCAGGGTGATATTGCCCACGTTGGAAAGGGTGGTGGTGTAGGTGGACTTGCCGAAGATATGATAGATGAAGGGCATGATACAGTCCTTGAGAAAGATGGGCAGGAGCCGGGCGGCCAGATTCATCTCCCCTTTCACGTTGCGGGAGATCTGCTGGCTCAGGAATTTCCGGTCCATGTCAAAGCGCATATAGTGCATCACCTTGTCGCATATTTCCTCGAAAGAGTACCGCCCCAGCCGGGGATCGATGTAGGGTGTCACGCTCAGGAAAAAATTCCGCATGGTCCGGGAGGGGAAGATCCGTCTCAGGTTCACCGGTATGAGAATGGCTATGGGAGCCGCTACCCGCCGGCGCTGTTTCTTCGGCAGGGAGAAGAGGTAATCCTGGAAGACTTCCATGAGTACGGCGGTGAGGAATTCCGTAATGGTCACGCTCCGGGCTTTGGCTTCCCGGTTCAGGGCATCGAAGGGAACCGTGCCCGTGGTTATCCAGTATACCCCCTTGTTTTCCCCGGAGCCGGGAAACTGGAAGGCTTTCTGCTCCTTCCGGGGCTGGGGAATCGATTTATCCAGGTAGCGGACAAAGGCGTCCTCCGACTCCTCCGGATGGGGGGCGCGGCCCTTGTAGGAAATACCCTCCAGGGGCCGGCGGATATTATCCTGCAGGGAAACATACTCCCCCAGGAGCGCTTTCAGGAAAATCAGCGCCCCGGTGCCGTCGGTGAGGATATGGGAAAATTCCACGGAGATTCGGTTACGATACGCCCGGACCCGGAAGGGATAGCGCGTCCGCCGGCGTATAGCCATCTTCATGCAGGGGAAGCGGGAGTCCTGCTCCACCCGGGGCAGGCGGGGAGATTCGTCGAAGTAGTACCAGAAAACGCCCCGCTTCAGGTTGACGTTGTAATAGGGAAAGCGC
>JAFGPQ010000171.1 GCA_016936115.1 Spirochaetales bacterium
CCATCTGGAGGGGGATCAGCCCGCGCCGGAGGAACTGGTGCCCCGGCTGACCGCCGAGATGGAACGGATCGTGAAAGAGGACCGGCCCGTGGAAATCTCCAACATGAGCTACTCGGAAACTCTGGAAATGCTCAAAAACCGGGGAGGAGCGGAGAAAACCATCCAGCTGATGGAAGGGCTCAACAAACCGAGCATTACCATCGTGGAGTGTGAGGGATACCGTTCCCTGTTCCACGGGCCCCTGGTCCCCCGCACCGGTCTTTTGCAGCATTGGGAATTGCTGAAGTACGCCGACGGCTTTCTGCTGCGCTTCCCCCCCTCCCGCACCCCCAAGGAGATGGTCCCCTTTCGGGACGAGCCAAAACTTTTCTCGATCTACCAGGAACACAAGAAATGGGGCAAGGTCATGGGGATCCACTGCGTGGGCCAGCTGAACGCCCTGTCCATGGATAAGAAGAAGAGGGAACATTTCATTCTGGCGGCGGAAACCCTGCAGGAACAGAAAATGAGCGATATGGCCCATGAGATACGGAACCGGAAAGGCGTGAAGATTGTTCTGGTGGCCGGTCCCTCCTCTTCGGGGAAAACCACCTTTACCAAAAGAATGGCCATCAATCTGCAGGCCCAGGGATTCGATCCGGTCATGATCTCCCTGGACGACTACTACCTGCCCCACGATCAGACCCCCCTCGATGAGGAAGGGAAACCCGATTACGAGGCCCTGGACGCTCTGGACGTTCCCCTGCTGAATGAAAACCTGCTCGCCCTGCTCGACGGTCGGGAAGCGGAAATCCCCCTTTTCAATTTCAAAAAAGGGGGCCGGGAAGAGAAGGGGCGCCTGCTCAAACTGAATGAAAACTCCCTGCTGATCATGGAGGGGATTCACGGGCTGAATGAAAAACTGACCGGGAGAATCCCGGCGGATAAAAAGTTCAAGATCTACATATCCGCCCTGACCCAGCTGAATCTTGACGATAACAACCGTATTTCCACCACAGATAACCGGATGATCCGGCGCATGGTAAGGGACTACCAGTTCCGGGGCTACAGCGCCCACACCACCATACGCATCTGGCCTTCGGTCCGCCGGGGGGAACAGAAAAACATCTTCCCCTACCAGGGGGAAGCGGACGTAATCTTCAACTCCGCCCTTGACTACGAACTGGGGGTTCTGAAGGGACTGGCCGAACCGCTTCTGCGAAGTGTGAAGCCCACCGAACCGGAATACGGGGAAGCCTGCCGGCTCCTGTCTTTTCTGAACTACTTCGTGCCCATTCCCTCGGAAGCGATTCCCAATCTGTCTATTCTGCGGGAGTTCGTTGGAAACAGCGGGTTTAAGTACTAAAGCGGAGAGATGACAGAGGAAAGGAGTAATTTTTCCTCTTCTGCCTTATATTTACTGTTGATAGGTATAATGGCTTTCCTGTTCGCCCAGGGGACCCCCAGGGGGGCATTGATCATGGCGGCCAGGGCTTTTTCGTCGGCGGGCAGTTCGGGAAACAGGGTGGCGTAGGTTCCCAGGGTCATGGCCACATGGCTGTCGGATCCCGCTACAGGGGGCTTCTTCAGGGTTTTCAGAACGCCCTCTATACCCTTCTGCAGCTTATTCTGAATATTGGCGCTCATGACTTCAATACCGGCCAGTTCGGCGAACTCCGAAAGGTCGCCCAGGTTTTCCGGTATGGGGCCCAATCTACCCGGATGGGCCCAGATCACCGCTCCCCCCTGGGGCAGGGCCATATCCAGCAGATCCCGCAGGGTGCGGTTCCGGTCCCAGAGTCCTTCGTAATCGGCGCCGATCACCAGGAAATGCCCTTCCCGCACATCCGCCTCCATGCCCCGATAAAGTTTCACAGAACCCAGCCGTGCCTGCAGCTCATCCGCCTCTTCCCGGGTCCACTGCCAGTTGTGTTCGGTCAGGACAATCCCATCCATCCCGATGAAGGGAACCATGGCGGTTAACTCTTCTACGGAGAGACGGGAGCAGGGAGAATGCCTATTGGTATGGAGATGCAGATCAATTTTAACCATGGAGGAATCCCTTAGTGGGGAAGGCTGGGGTTTTCCGGTTCGTTCTTAAGCCCGACGGCGATGATCTCCTTGACGAAGGGGTCCACAATGCTGTAAATGCGCTTGTTCCCGTTTGTCTGAGATTCCACAATGCCCCGGTTCTTGAGAATGGCCAGATGCTGGGAAATGACAGGCTGAGGCTGGTCGAGACACTGCCATAGCTCGGAAACGCAGGAACTGTTCTTTTCTATGAGACAGAGGATTTCAAGACGCAGGGGATGTCCCAGTACTTTCAGTTTCTCGGCGGTGCGTTCGATTCTGTCCCGGGAACAGCATTGTTTTTCATCATTCATAACGGAATTATTATATATGATCCGGGGATTTAGTGCAAGAGAGTTATTTCGAAACATGTCTTATTCATATTAAGTAAACAGAGATTACCTCGACTTTTCCCCCTGCCTGTAGTATTATAATGCCATGGAAAAACGAAAACTGCATATTGCCATTTTCACAGACAGCTACCGCCCGTCTATAAATGGTATAACCACATCCATAGACCATCTTTCCGTTCGCCTGGCGGAACGGGGACACAAAATAACCATCATATCACCCACAATTACAGACGAGGTTCATACGCTCCACGACAACATCTCCCTCATGACTGTCCCCTCTCTGCCGGCCAGTTATTACGAGGAATTCCGCTGGTCCAGCCTACGCACCAGCCGGCTCCGGGAAAAACTTCGGGAAGCCGAAGTGGACCTGATTCATTTCATGACTCCCATTTTCACCTGCTATCTGGGCATCAAAATCGCCCGTCGTCTCGATCTCCCCCTGGTAGGCACCTATCATACGCTCATAGCCGATCCCGCCTACTACGAGCAGCTCCTCAATAGTATTGTCCGGGCGACCCCCGAATCGGTCTGGTACTATACGAACCTTTACTACAATGCGGCCGATCTGGTAACGGCGCCTACCCAGAACATGGTGAATCTCCTTGAAAAGAACGGCTGCACCACGGAGAAGATCGCCCTGTCCAACGGCATTGATCCGTCGGTGTTTGATAATTCCCGGTCCTATGAAATAAAAAAGAAATACGGCCTGGGAGACAAGGTCGTCCTTTATGTGGGCCGGGTTTCCCTTGAGAAGAATATCAATGTTCTCATAGACGCCTTTGACAAAGCCAATGAGGCCCTTCCCGATTCGCAGCTGCTGATTGTGGGTGACGGTCCCAAGCGCAAGGAGATTGAGAAATACGCCAATAGGAAGTCTTCCGCTTCCCGCATTATCTTCACCGGGATGATCCCCCATGAAGAGCTCGTGAAAAGCGGTATTTTCGGGGCTGCCCGGCTGTTCGCCACCGCTTCAGAGACGGAGACCCAGGGCATTACCCTGCTGGAAGCCCTGCATAACGGCCTGCCCTGCGTGGGAGCGGACGCCCTGGGCGTGTCGGAAACGATTATTCACGACAAGACCGGTTACCTGGTACCGCCCAGAGACGTCCATGCCATGACGGAGAGTCTTTTGAAGATTCTGCAGGATGAGGAGTTGCAGGACCGTTTTAGTCTTGAAGCCCGCCACTGGGTAAAACAGCACTACATCGATGCCATCATAGACCGATGGGAATCGATTTATATCGATCTTGTGTCCCGATATCGTTCCGGGGATATCGAAAGAAAGGATTATCTGCATATAAAACAGATTTTCTCCACGGCGAAACAATTCAAGATCGGCCTTCCCCCAGTTAAACACGGTTCATGAGGGTTTATCTTGACTGGGCGGCTACGGCTATGCCCGATGAGAGTATCTATCGGGAAGCTCTGGAGTCCTCCCTCGAGGGCTGGGGAAATCCTTCTGCCAGGCACGAAGAAGGTTTCAAGGCGAGAGCGACCCTGGAAGAGGACAGAAAGCGCTGTGCCGCTGTTTTGAAATGTGAAGCGGATCGGCTATTCTTTACCTCCGGGGGCACCGAATCGAACAATATGGTGCTTCTCTCCCGTCTGACCGACAGAAATCCGGGACGGATTATCATATCTTCCCTGGAGCACCCCTCCCTGTCCGGCCCCGCGGAAATTCTCAAGAAGCAGGGGGCGGAACTCAAAATCCTCCGGCCCGATGCCCGGGGGCTCATCAATCCGGACAGACTGGAGAAACTCCTGGACAAAAATACCCGCCTGGTTTCGGTTATGGCCGTTCACAACGAAACGGGGGCCCTGCAGCCGCTTCAGGAAATTGTCCGCCGCATCAGAGAGTTCAGTACCCGGGAAAACAGCAGGCCCGTTCATATCCATTGCGATATGGTCCAGGCTCCGGGGAAAATTCCTCTGGACCTGACCGCTCTGGACCTGGATTCGGCCTCCTTCAGCGCCCACAAGATACGCGGACCCAAGGGGGTGGGCCTCCTGTACCTCAGGAAGGACCTGCCCGTACTGTATCGGGGAGGCGGCCAGGAGAAAAATATCCGCCCCGGAACGGAAAGCCTCTTTAACAGCCGGGCCATGGCTCTGAGCCTGGAGAAATGGGGATCCGCCGGGGTGGGGGAAACGGGATCTCTGTTGCTGGCGAAACTGTCTTCGATCAGGGGCATCCGCTTCAATCCCCCCTCTCGCCCGACCGAACCGGAGCACTACGCCCCGGGAATCGTCAACTTTGCTCTCCCTCCCCTTCCCGGTGAAGTGCTTCAGCGCATTCTTAGCGAGAAGGGAATCTATATCTCAACGGGCTCAGCCTGCTCCTCCAACAAGAAGAGCCACACCGAAGGGCTCAAATCCATGGGTATCGATGAAAAGACCGCCCACTGTTCGGTGCGTGTCTCCCTGGGACCGACCACCACGGAAGAGGAGATCCGCCTGTTTCTTGAGGCCCTGAAGGAGATCGGTAAGGGATATGTATTCCAAGGCTGAGATCCGGAAAATAGCAGAAGAAAGGATTCTCGGCCTCTCCGAAGAGGAGAAACGGGATCTGTCCCGGGAACTCTGCCGTAAAATTAGGGGGAGCCGTCTGTTTGACGGGGCCGATGCCCTGTACGCCTTCTATCCCTTTCGGGGGGAGATCGATGTGGTGCCCCTGCTTGATGAGGCCCTAGTGCTTGGGATTCCCCTCTTTCTGCCCCGGATCCAGGGAAAGGAGATGTTTTTCTACCGGGTCCTGTCCCTTTGTGAAGAAAATCTCCCCCGGAACCGCTGGGGCATCGGGGAACCTGCCGGCGAGGGGGCCCCTTCCCGGCCGGAGGAGTATTCCCGCCCCTTGATGCTTGTACCCGGTCTCGCCTTTACCCGGCAGGGGCACCGGCTGGGTCGGGGGGGCGGTTACTACGATCGGTACCTCTCCCGGAACCTTAGGGTAACCACAGCGGGAGTAGCCTATCCTGTGCAGATATTCGACGAACTTCCCCTTGAGCCCCACGACAGGATTCTGGACCGGGTGTTTTACTAGTCGGGGAAACTGGACAGCTCTGATCTGTCCCGGCTGATTTTCGTTTTGATATCCGGATCGGCCAGGGATACCAGTTCGGGCAGGGTTCCCCCCAGTCCGATTTTCTCTCCCTTCACGAGAAAGACGCCGCCGATCCCCTCAATAGCCAGAAGCCGGTTCACCGCCGGTTCCAGGTCCTCTGGCGTCCGAACGAGGTTTCCCGCCAGGGTGGCCGCCCCGTCCGCCAGGGAAGCATCGGACGCGAAAACGGTGGCCAGGTCGCAGCGACCCAGACTAAGGGAGTGCCCCATGGTTCCCGAGGAGGAACAGACAGCCAGGGGCATCCGCTCCGATGAGATGTGAAAGGCGAGATTCTGTCCGGCCAGGGCCTGTCCCGCATAGAGCCCCAGGGTCAGGGATTCCCTCAGAGCAAGGTACATGTCCCCCCCGTTCTCCACGGCGGCTTCCCTTGCCCCCTCGGCCCGGCTGCGTTCGCAGGCCATCTGCGCGATGGTACCGGCCACGGCGGCCATGGGTCCCAGCCCTGTCAGCTCCGAGGCGCGGTGCATACGCCGGGCGATCTCCGGCAGGGGCTTAATGGGCTTGACCGGGACCAGGGAATCGAGAAAGGAGGGATGGCGGCGGATATACTCTTCCAGTTCCTCCCGCAGGGTAACAATCGCCCGGCAGGCGGAGTCATAGCAGCTTTCAGAAATACGGTAGGAGGCGGATTTGTGGGCGAACGCCTTAAAGTTCAAAGGAAGTGCAGGCCCCGAAGGGACAGTTCTCGATGCAGCTCAGGCACTCCACGCACTTCTCCCCGTCAAAGGCGACCTCCTGGGTCTGGGAATCGATGCGGTAGAGGGCTCCCGTAGGACAGTGGGTCAGGCAGTTGCCGCAGCCGGTGCACCGGTCCCGGTTCCAGCTGAGCCCCTTACTGTTGGTACGAACCTCTACACCCTGGGATTCCACCCATGTCACGGCGGCGTCGATCCTCTCCTGCTCCCCGGTAAGATCCAGGACCAGGTAACCCTCCTCCTCCGCGTTGACCTTGGCGCGGAAGAGGTTTACCACCAGGTCGTAATCCTTGACCAGATGGTAGACCACGGGATTTTCGGTCTGGCATTTGGGGAAATAGAAAAAGACTTTTCTCGTGACAGACATCAGCTTTTCTCCTGGGGATTTTTTCTGACGGGAAGCATCCCGTTGGACTGTTCCCGGGGCAGATCGGCGAACTTCTCCGCCAGGAAGAACTGCCCGTCCCGCACCTGGGCCTGAAGGATGACGGCGATTTTTCGGGCCTTGGAATAGGAGGAGAGGGAGCCTGTGGGAATCTTTCGCCCCTCGAACTCCACGGAGCCCGATTTGAGTTCCTCGTAGGAGAATCGGGTGATAACCCGGCCCGTGGCTTCGGGATAATCACCGGAGTAATCGATCACCGGGGCCAGGATATCCCGGTCGCGGACGGTGGTGGCCTTCAAAACCTCCTCGTCCAGTATGGGTATGGGAATACCCACGCCCAGGGAGAGAGAGACCCCGTACCCTTTGAAGCTGGCCCCCCTTACGAACTCCGGATCCATCTGCTTCATATCCCCGGTGAGGGCCAGGGTTCCCGCCCCTTCCGTGGGAACCCCGTTAGCTCCCCTGTCGCAGGTGGGGGCGTGCTGGGTGCCCTGGCTGTACACATGGCCCTGGGCTCCGGCCAGCCAGACCTTGGTCCCCACGCCGATCGTCCGGTAAAGGGGATCGTTCAGCAGAGGGGAGAGCTGGCCCGCGGAACAGTAGCTGATATTCTTCATGTTCGGCTTGAGGCTTCCCATATAGGTATAGATGGTTTCGTCGGAACAGTTGGTGGCCACATTGTAATTCTGGTAACAGTTGCGGGGGTTCACCATGATC
>JAFGPQ010000172.1 GCA_016936115.1 Spirochaetales bacterium
CGGGGCTATCTGCCGGCGCCGGCAGGAAACTCCCCTGGAGCTGGCCAGCGATCTGGCCGATCTGGTCCGGGGTGCCGTTCCCGCGGCGGCCCGACATGGTCGGATTCATCCCGCCACGAAAACCTTTCAGGCTCTGCGTATTGCGGTTAACGGGGAACTGGACCGCCTGGAGCGGGTTATGGCCGAGGCCTTTCGCGTTCTCAATGTGGGCGGCCGTCTGGGTATTATCACTTTTCATTCCCTGGAAGACCGCATGGTGAAGCTCTACTTTCGCGACCTGGACAGAAATTGTCTCTGCCCTCCCGATGCGCCCCGATGTACCTGCGGCGATATCCACAGGGGTAAGCTGATTACCAGAAAGCCTGTGGGGCCTACGGAAGAGGAAGTTCAGGAGAATTCTCCCTCCCGTTCCGCTAAGCTCCGGGTTATTGAAAAACTCACCGACAGGGAGGCAGCTCTGTGAATAAAGCAGTGGCGCTCCTGTTGACCTTTCTTCTCTCCCTTCTGATTCTTTTGAATGTGCGGCAGGCCTACCTCTATCAGGAAGAGGTTGCCCTGATCGATGATCTGGAGATTCAGCAGCAGGAGCGTTACGAAGAGAACCGGAAGATCCGTACGGGTATCGCCGTTCTGGAATCACCGGAAAGACTGGACGCCCTGGCAGGAGAAATTCTGGGCCTGGAGCAGGCCCGTCCCGATCAGGTTGTGCAGATTATCAAAAAAGAGAGGAGCGAGTAGTGTTCGGCCGAAGGGAAATGGAACAGTGGCTCACTCCGGGAGATATCAGGGGCCGGGCGGATCGGACCGTGACTTCGGTGGTCATCGATTCACGTCAGGCCGGAGAGGATTGCCTTTTTGTCGCTCTTAAGGGGGAGCGGACCGACGGACATCGGTATATCGCCGACGTTCTGGCCAAAGGGGCCTCCGCCGTGGTGGCCGACCGTTCCTGGCTGGCGGAACAGGACTCCCTGGTGAAAGAGTGGGAAGACCGTGCCCTGTTCGTTGCGTCCGATGACACCCTGCTGACTCTGCAGGATCTCGCCCGGGGATACCGGATGAGTTTCTCCGATCTGACTGTTGTCGGAGTCACCGGCAGTAACGGCAAAACCACCACCAAGGAAATTATTTACTCCATTCTGTCCCGTTCCGGTGCGGCTCTCTGTAATGAGGGGAATCTGAACTCCGATTCGGGCCTGCCCCTTTCCGTTTTCCGGATTCGGGAGCATCATCGCTATGGGGTGCTGGAAATGGGCATGAACCGGGTAGGTGAGATGGCTTCTCTGGCCCGGGTGGCTCTTCCCGATCTCGCTCTGGTGACAAACGTCGGGACTGCCCATATCGGCATGATCGGCAGTCGGCAGGGTATAGCTGAAGAAAAAAAAGCGGTTTTTTCCTGTTTTGACGGCAGACAGACCGCTTTTCTGAATGAAAACGACAGTTTCAGTGATTTTCTCTCCCGGGGAATCGACGGAAGGGTCGTTTCATATGGACCTGGGGTTACTGAGGGGTACGAATTTATCCGGGATGAGGGAATCTTCGGGCAGCGCTTTCGCCTGTCCGGCAGAGAGGTCCAGTTCCCTCTTCCCGGTTTTTTTAACACGGTCAACGCCCTGGGCGCGGTGGCTGTGGCACGGGAACTGGGTTTCGGGCTTGATGACATCGTGGCGGGACTGGAATCCTGCGGCGGCCAGTTCGGCCGGGCGGAGGTTCTGGAAGGGGATTCGATTACCCTTTTTCGGGACTGTTACAACGCCAACGGGGACTCCATGGCCGCATCCCTTGAACTGTTCGGCCGGAGCGGTGAAGGTCGCCGGCGCATTGCCGTTCTGGGAGATATGGGCGAACTGGGTGATGAAAGCGAGTCCATTCACAGGGCCGTGCTGAATCAGGCCCTGAGTCTTCCCCTGGAAGGGATTTTTCTCCTGGGCCGGGAATTCGGCGCCGCCTGGGAACAGATCGGACAGCCCGCCGGCAATCGGGTCCATGCCCACGGGGATTTTAACGAAATGAGTCGGGATTTGCTCGAATTTATCCGCAAGGATGACCTGATTATGTTAAAAGGTTCCCGGATAATGGCTCTGGAGAGACTGACCGAGCCTCTTCTGAATCATTTGGATAAGGAGAGTAGTAGTGTTTAAGGAATTTTTCTATCCCCTCTGGGAGTATATTTCGATTTTCAACCTGTTTCAGTATATCAGCTTCAGGGCTGCCTTTGCGTTTATAACCGCCCTGCTTTTGGCTTTTCTGCTGGGGCCGCGGACGATTAAGATGATGACGAAACTCAAACTGGGCCAGGTCATCCGGCAGGAGGGACCCCAATCTCATCTGGCTAAGGCGGGAACTCCCACCATGGGGGGCGTTCTCATGGTGCTTTCAACGGTGCTCTCCGTTATTCTGTGGCAGGATTTTCACGAACCCTACGTCTGGGTGATTCTTTTTACTATCATCAGCTTCGGCGGTCTGGGGTTCCTGGATGACTATCTGAAGATCTCCCGGAAAAATTCCGACGGCCTGCAGGCCCGTTTTAAATTCTGGGGACAGATTATTCTGGCGGCGGTGGTTGTTCTGGTCCTTTACTATCTGCGCGATGGTCAGACAACCCTGCTCTTTGTCCCCTTTATCAAAGGGGCTCTGCTCGATCTGGGGCTGTTCTACATCCCCCTGGCCGTATTTCTGATCGTGGGGTTTTCCAATGCGGTGAATTTGACCGACGGACTGGACGGCCTGTGCACGGGACTCATGATTATCGCCCTCATCGCCTTCAGCCTGCTCTCCTATCTTTCGGGCCACGCCGTATTCGCCGAATACCTGCAGATTCCCCGCATCGCCGGAGGCAGCGAACTGACCGTTGTGATTTTCGCCCTGCTCGGTTCCTGCGTGGGATTCCTCTGGTTCAACAGCCATCCCGCGGAGATTTACATGGGCGATACGGGCTCTCTCATGCTGGGGGCGTCCCTGGCGGTTTTCTCCCTGATCCTCAAGAAGGAGCTCCTTCTTATCATAATCGGGGGCATGTTTGTTCTGGAAACCCTGTCCGTAATGATTCAGGTTTTCCATTTCAAAAGAACGGGAAAGCGCATCTTCAAGATGGCTCCCTTTCATCATCATTTCGAACTTCTCGGATGGGCGGAGAACAAGGTTGTCACCCGCTTCTGGATCATGGGCGGTATGTTCGCCGTAATGGGTCTTTCGACTCTTAAATTGCAGTAAGGTAAGGGGATAGCAGGTGGATTTGAGAAGGTTGTGGATTGCCCCGAGGCTCCACAAAGCGAAGCAGAACGGACAGGAAGACTTTATGCTCGTCATTATTCTGGCATTGACCGGATTAGGCGCGGCGGCCCTCTTCAGTTCTTCCTATAACTTCTGCCGGACCTACCTTAACGATCCTCTTTATATGATTACCCGGCAGGTACGCTGGATCCTTATCGGCTCCGTTCTGGCCCTGCTTATCGCCCGGATCCCCAAAAATACTATCAAGAAAAGCATCCCCTTCCTGGTCATCGGTACCCTTCTGCTGAATCTGGTTACCGCTATCCCGGGTATCGGCTATACCTCGGGCGGAGCCCAGCGCTGGATCGAGATCTTCGGGATTTCCCTGCAGTTTTCCGAGTTGGCCAAGATAGTGCTGGTGCTGTACATCGCCCGTATGCTGGAGAAAAACCGTCTCCGCCTGGACGATCCGGTGAATGCCCTGCTGCCGCCTTTTCTTGTTTCCATCGCCTTTACGGTGGCGGTCTATCTGCAGAATGACTTCTCCACGGCTGTATTCATTTTTACTCTGTCCCTGAGCCTGTTTTTTATTTCCGGGGCGGATATGAAGAGTTTTCTTCCCGTGCTCATCGGTTCGGCTGTGCTCTTCGCCCTGATGCTCCTGTCCCGGTCCTACCGGATCGAGCGCTTCCTCTCCTGGCTTCACCCGGAGACGGATCCCTCCGGCGGAGGTTATCAGATTCTCAAGGCCCGGGATGCCCTGCAGAACGGCGGTTTCTGGGGAATCGGCATAGGAGAGGGCCGTGTGAAGACCACTCTCGCCGCGGCCCAGTCCGACTTTGTTCTGGCCGTGGTGGGCGAGGAGACCGGATTCATCGGTATCAGCGCCGTGGTTTCCCTGCTGTTTCTCTTTCTGCTCGAAGGTTACAAGATGGCCCGGAGAAGCCGGGACTTGTTCAGTTATTACGCTATTTTCGGATTGGTGTCCTCCTTCTTTCTGCAGGCTATGGTGAATATGGCTGTTGTCTGCGGGCTTTTCCCCGTTACGGGCATTCCCTTTCCCCTCTTTTCTTCGGGGGGATCATCGGCTCTGACCTCATTCGTTCTGTTCGGACTCATCTTCAATTTCTCCTATCAGGAGGAGGAGGCATGAGGGAAAGACGGATTCTTATGCTGATGACCGGCGTTCTGGCGGGGGTTCTTTTGACGGAGATCCTTTTTAATCTGATCCTGGCCCCCCGCATGCGGGTCAGCAGTGTGGTCCTGGAGTCGGATATCGCCATCACCGACGAGGCGGTCCTGAATCTGACCGGCCTGGACAGGGACAACTGGTATTTCTCCCTTGACGAGAAGAGTCTGGAGGCGTCCCTGGAGGAGCTGGCCGTGGTGGAGAAGGCCCAGGTGAAGAAGCAGTTTCCCAACCGCATCTCCATCAGGATAGAGTCCCGGAAGCCCCTTGTCATGTCCCTTACCATGGGATCGGGGGAGCTGAAGCCTCTCATCATCGATCGGGAAGGGGTGGTTTTCCTGTCGGGTAGAAAAGTCTTTTCCTACAACCTTCCCCTGCTTGAGGGAGTGGACGGGGTTTGGAATCAGGAGGGCATGCTTCTCTCCGAAGAGGTGATCCCCCTGCTGGAGGATCTGGACCGGCTCAGATCGGTTTCGGAGAATCTTTACAATATTATTTCGGAAATTCACATTGTCCCCCGGGAGAGGGGAGTATTAGATATAGAACTGCACCTGACAACCCATACCATTCCGGTGCTCCTTGATCTGCCTGTTACGGAAGCGAAAATGAATCAGGCCGTTATGGTGGTAGATGTGATGGAGAAGGAAGGGCTGGCACCCCGCATAGAAGAGGTGGACCTGAGATCGGGCAGTATCGTGTACAAGGAAAGGGAGGCATAAGGTGTTTGAGGGAGGACTGTACGTCGGTCTGGACATAGGCGCCACAAAGGTATGCACAGCCATAGGGGAGTATGATACCCGGGGCAATCTCCGCATAGCCGGAGTGGGAGTGTTGCCCGTGGGGGGAACGCGCAAGGGAACAATCGTCAATATCGATTCCACCGGAGCGGCGGTTCTGGAGTGTATCGAGAAAACGGAACAGGAAGCGGGACGCACCGTGGAGGACCTCTATGTCTCCGTTCCGGCGGCCAACCTGGAGGGAATCAACTCCCGGGGGGTGGTGGCCGTATCCGCTAAAAATAAAGAGGTGAGCCGTCTGGATGTGGAGCGGGTGCTGGACGTGGCCCGGGCCATTGTGGTCCCCATGGACAGGGAGATTATCCACTCCCTGCCCCAGTACTACTCTATCGATAACCAGGAGGGAATCTCCGATCCGCTCAATATGATCGGTGTCCGGCTCGGCGCGGAGGTCCATGTGATCACCGCCCCCATCGCCACGACCCAGAACATCATAAGCTGCGTCAACCGAAGCGGTTACATGCTTAACGAAGTGGTCATGGATACCTGGGCCTCCTCCTTCGCCGTGCTGAGTCAGGACGAAAGGGAAAACGGGGTGCTCTATATCGATATGGGCGGGGACACCACAGACTGGATCATCATCAAGGGGGGAGCTCCCTGGCTGAGCGGATCCCTGCCCGTGGGGGGGAATCTGGTGACTAACGATATTTCCTGCGTTCTCAAAACCCCGGTGGAAGCGGCGGAGAACATCAAGCGTGAAGTGGGCTGCTGTTACCACTCCATGATTGATCGGGACGAGGGGGTGATAGTGCCCGGCGTGGCCAATCTGCCCCCCCAGACCATTTTCGTCAGGGAAATCTGCGACATTCTCGAAGCCCGGATGAGGGAGATCTTTTCCCTGATACGAAAGGAGTCCGAATTGAACCGCTTCCTGCCCCGGCTTCGGGGGGGCGCGGTGATTTCCGGCGGGGGAGCCCTGCTGAACGGGACGGCGGAACTGGCTTCGGCCATTCTGGATCTTCCCGTAAGAATCGGCTATCCCCAGGGACCGGGGGACCTGAAGCAGGAGTACCGGAATCCGGCCTATGCCACAGCCCTGGGGCTTGTGCAGTACGGCCACTATTTCGGCCGCAGCAGGGGTGAGAAAATCCCTGAGAAAGTGGGAGCCCGGACGAGGCCCGTGCAGGGCCTGGTGGACTGGTTTCGTGAGTTTTTCTGATCGGCTCCGACGGGTGCGTGATCTGATTTATATTTTAACTGTTTATAATAGAACGAGTTGTTGTTTGGGAGGGAAACACAATGTCAATGGATAGATTCGAGGTTCTGCAGGAGGAACCTGTCAAAGGTTTTACCGGCGAGACGGTGGTAAAGGTAATCGGCGCCGGAGGCGGCGGAAGCAATGCGGTGGACCGGATGATTCAGTTCGGCGTGAAGGGTGTTGAGTTTGTGGCGGTCAATACGGACTGTCAGACCCTGAACCGTTCCAAGGCTCCTGTCAAGATTCCCATCGGCCGTTCCATAACCAGGGGCCTCGGCGCCGGCGGACGTCCCGAGACGGGGGAACAGGCCGCCGAAGAGGATTCGGAGAGCCTGGAGAAGGTCCTGAAGGGATCCCAGATGGTATTCATCACCGCCGGGATGGGCGGGGGAACCGGAACCGGTTCGGCTCCCGTTATCGCCCGGCTGGCCCGGGAACTGGGCGCCCTGACCGTGGGCGTTGTCACCCGGCCCTTCACCTTTGAACGGGGCCGGAAAATGGAACTGGCCCAGGCCGGTATCGAAAGGCTGCGCGCCGAAGTGGATTCTCTCATCGTCATACCCAATGACAATCTGCTTAAGGTCATCGACCGGCGCACCTCCATGTCCGAGGCTTTTCTGGCCGCCGACGATGTGCTTCGCATGGGCGTTCAGGGCATCTCCGACGTGATTACCAGCGCCGGTGCCATGAATATCGACTTCGCCGACGTGCGGGCCATCATGAAGGATCAGGGTGACGCTCTCATGGGTATAGGTATCGGACGGGGTGATAACCGGGCTATCGACGCGGCGACAGAAGCCATCGAGAACCCCATGCTCGAGGACATTACCGTGGAAGGGGCCACCGGTCTTCTTGTTAACGTCAGCTCCAGCGATGAGCTTTCCTTTATCGAATATACGGAAATCGTCGATTTCATCAGCTCCCGGGTACGGGACGACGCCCTTGTCAAACACGGCTGGGTGGCCGACGAAACCATGGGGGAAGAGGTGAAGGTCACCGTAATCGCCACCGGTTTCGAGAAGAAGAACAGCCGGGACAGCCGGGCGGTAGAGAACGTTTCCGCCCATGCCTCAGCTGAGACTTCCCGCAGGGAACCGGAACAGCGCGTGCTGAGTTACGACGCCTTCGCCGGTCTCATGAACGGGGAAGCGAAGAGGGAACAGCCCCGGGTGGAAGAGGATTTCTCCCTTCAGGACCAAGCCGCTTCCCTGAGGCAGGAAACCCTCTTCGGGGGACGGTTCAGTGAAAACGACCTGCAGATTCCCACCTTCATGAGGGAGCGCAAGCGTTGATGAAAGGCAGGGATTTGCTCAGAGAATATCAGGATTGGCTTCTCCTTGAACTGCATATGGCGGAGAACAGCATCTCCACCTACGGCGGGGAGGCCTCCATGTTCCTTCTCTGGGCGGGAACGGCCGGCTATGATCCGGCTTCCATGGGATCGGAAGAAATCTCACTATATATCGAAACTCGTCAGGGAGCGGGGGACGGCGGGGAGGATGTCCTATCCTCCCGAACCGTATCCCGCATCATGAGCTCCCTCCGCTCATTTTTCGATTACCTGATCGCCTCCCGCATCCGCCGGGACAATCCCATGGACCGACTCAAGCCTCCCTCCCTGACCCACTCCCTGCCCCAAGTCATGACCATAGAAGAGGTTGACCGTTTTCTTGACGAAATAGACACGGATACGGACTTCGGCATCCGGGACAGAACCCTGTTCGAACTCATCTATTCCTGCGGCCTGCGGGTCTCCGAAGCGGTGGACCTGACCCTGGAGAACATCTTCCTGCAGGAAGGACTGATCCGGGTCATGGGCAAGGGAAACAAGGAAAGACTGATTCCTCTGGGAGAAGAGGCGGAGTACTGGCTACGCCGCTATCTGAGTGACACCCGGTCCATGATGACAAAACCGGGAAAGCGTTCCAGCCGGCTGTTTTTGAACAACCGGGGGGAAGGCCTCTCCCGCAAGGGAATGTGGAAGCGCTTCAAGGAGATCGCCTGCCGGGCCGGGGTGGAAGGGAAAATCCATACCCTGCGCCACTCCTTCGCCACCCACCTGCTCAG
>JAFGPQ010000173.1 GCA_016936115.1 Spirochaetales bacterium
ACCCGGGGAGCAGGGAGTTCAAGGCTTCCCGGTATTTGGGGGCCGGGATGCTGCTCTTCACGTCCGCATGGGCCACCTGCCCCGTGGCATGAACCCCCGAATCGGTCCGGCCCGAGCCGGTGACAGCGGTTCTCTCCCCCATGATCTTCGAAAGGGCTTCCTCCAGGACACCCTGGACGCTGACATCTTTGCTGCCCTTCTGTATCTGCCAGCCGCAGAAATCGGTGCCGTCGTAGGAGATGAGCAGGGCGATCCGCTGCCTGTCCTGTAAATCAGACATCCACACCCATCTCGTCCAGTTCTTCCTTCATCAGTTTATGCAGGCTGCGGGAGAATTCCAGCAAAGGGCCGGGCTTGGACTTGGAGGATTTTCCCATGCCCACGATACGGGCGACGATGGAGCGGGCCTTCTTAAGGCGCTCCCCCCTCTCGTAGACATTGGTTTTCTGACCGTACTTGAACTCCAGCTGTCCCGCCAGATACAGAACCCCGTCGAAACCGTAATTGTTATCGATATCGGGCCCCAGATTTCCCAGGGAGACGGCGGACTCCTTCCCGTTCTCCTCCAGCTCCACCACCATGGCATAGAAGAAGGCGGCTTTGCGGTAGAAGACCTGGGCCAGATAGTCCCAGTTCTGATCGGGGGCTTTCAGATGATAATCCATGCAGAGCCACCCCGCCCTCAGGGCGGATACGGCCTGGCGGAAGGTGGGGGCGCACTCCAAGGGCATTTTCTCATAGCAGCTCAGGGCCAACAGGTAGGAGGCAATCCCCTCCTTCAGGGTCCGCAAATCGGTGAAATCGATGTCCCCGTCGATATTCTTTACCATATTCTTGCGGTCACCGGTAGACTGTTTCAGTTCCGCCGCTTTTTCCGGGGTAATCTTCTCAAAATCGGGGACATAGGCGGCGTAGTAGCAGTTCGGGCAGACCGTGACGGGATAGATAAGGGGGAAAACATCCCCGAATTTGGCTGTGGTCAGATACTGGCGGTGCAGCTCATCGGTCAGATCCCCCGCATTCATCCGCCCCCCTCCGGTAAGAAGCTCCTCCCGGTTGAACTCCCCCTGGCAGACGGGACATTCTACGGTGTTTTTGCCGATAAAGCTGACTTTTGCGGTGGCCATGGGCTACTCTCCTCTAATATCCAGGGTGATCTCTTTCGGGAGCCAGTTCAGCAGGGTGGAGTCTCCCGGAACCCGGGGAAGGACCGGAATGGTATACTGCCCGGGACCGGTGATTTTGCTGCAGTCCCCGTAAAGGAGGATCTCCTTCTGCGCCAGGGATTCGATCTGGGCCTGATTCCCCTGAATGGTGACGCTCCCCCGGGGCAGGGTTCCCTCAACCACCAGAGCGTTATCCAGGTTAAAGAGGGACAGATCCAGATTGGCGATAGTCTTCACGAGAAGCGATTCGGTGATGACGCCCCGGAATTCCACCACGTCCCCCCCGGGAAAATAGACCAGGGATGAGGGATAGACCAGCCGGGACATGGCGGTGAAATCCTCGTACTTGCCGGAGATATCGATCGCTTCCGTGCTCAGGGCTTCCAGGGGCTCCACCTCGCTCCGGGGTCCCACCACCGTAACCGACGAGGGGGACACGAAATACTGGCTCAGCTCGTAGCCTATGCCGGGGAATCCGGTCAGGGAGGGATCCACGGGGAGCGTCTTGATCAGCTTCTGTTCCTGCCGGATCACCACATCTCCCGGTTCGATGCGAATCTCCCAGTCACCCTTGCTCTGGGCGGTGCTTTTCTGCACCACCTCTATGGGCTCCCGAAAACTCCCCTCGGTCTTGTGGGAAGAAAAATCGGCGGTAGTGCGGATGTCCTCCTCCTGAACGGAGAAAATCTCCTCCGAGGCGCCCCGGATAGTTACGGTGACATGGCTGGGATAATCACCCGCCGGGATGAATCCGTCATCCATGATCAGTTCCAGGGGGACCGAGAAGAAACGCTCGTCCAGATTGGAAATCTGATAGAATTTGAAGAGCAGCACCGCCAGAAGGAAGGAGAAGATTTTGATATGCCAGCGGTGCATGAAATGGTCGAGCAATTTCATCGGATATCCTCTCCCCCGTTCAGTTCGTCCTGAATGTTCAGAAGCCGCTTGAGCTCCGTCTCCGCTTCGGGAATGGACAGGTCGTAGTAGAGGCTGGAATCATAAACCAGGGAGATGGCCCCGGTCTCCTCCGAGGCGACCAGCACCACCGCGTCCGTCTCTTCCGAAAGCCCCAGGGCGGCCCGGTGCCGGGTCCCGAAGCTCTTTCGCAGATTGGTCTGCCGGGAGAGGGGCAGGAAGCAGCCCGCCGCCACGATCTTTCCGTCGGCCACAACGATGGCCCCGTCGTGAAGGGGGGTGTCGTGACCGAAAATAGTGATGACCAGGCTCGATGAGAGATCCGCGTTGAGCCGGGTCCCCGTATCCACGATGCTCTTCAGGTCGCTGGACCGGGAAAACACCACCAGAGCCCCCCTGCGGCGGCTTGCCAGCACTTCGATGGCGCTCAGGGTGTAATCGATATGGTAGGACCGGGAGCGACCCTTGATGTGAAAGGCCTCCTTCTGTCCGATCCGGGTGAAGATGGTCCGGAGCTCCGGCTGGAACACGATGGCCAGTCCGATCATGATGCCCGGAGCCAGAATATTCAGAATCCACAGGAGCGTCTCCAGGCGTAGAAAGAGGGCCGCCACGTAGACCACCACGATGGTCAGGGCTCCTTTGAGGAGCTGAATGGCCCGGGACTCTTCCAGAATGGTGTAAGCCTGATAGATGATGAAAGAGAGTATGCTCACGTCAAGAAAGGGAATGAGAATATGGTTTATGAACCAGCTATTGTTCAGCCACTCCAAAGCAGGTCTCCCAGAATGTCAAGCATCTCCCGGTGGGGTTTCACGTCGTGAACCCGCAGAATATCCGCACCCTTGAGGGCGGCGTAGGTATCCGCGGCCAAAGTACCGAAAAGACGCTCCTCGGGAGGGGCGTCCAGTATATTGCCGATGTAGGATTTGCGGGAGAGGCCGATGAGAACGGGATAGCCCAGCTCTTTGAGCCGGGGGATCTCCCGAATGAGCATCCTGTTGTCCTCGTGTCTCTTCCCGAAGCCGATACCCGGATCAAGAATGATCTTATCCCGGGGGATGCCTGCTTCTTCGGCCCGGCGGGCCGCATCGGCCAGATAGCGGCACACTTCCTCCACCACGTGATCGTAGCGGGGATTATCCTGCATGTCCGAGGGGATCCCCTTCTTGTGCATAAGAACCACCGAGCCCCCCGCTGCGGCAATCAATGAAGCCATGGCCCCGTCGTCCTCCATGGCGGATATATCGTTGATGATCTGCGCTCCCAGGTCCAGGGCCTCCCGGGCGATTTCGCTTTTTCTCGTATCCACGGAAAGGGGAATGTCCGAATGCCTGCGAATTTCCCGGATAAGGGGGATCACCCGTTCTCGCTCCTCTTTGAGGGAAACGTACTCCGCGCCGGGGCGGCTCGATTCCCCCCCGATATCGATTATATCCGCCCCCTGTTCGATCATTTCCAGAATCCGGTCCACCGGCGTGTTACGGCTGGAAGCATAGAAGGAATCGGGAGTGACATTGGCTATAGCCATGAGGCGGGGAAGAGGAAAATGCATGGGGGAATTATAGCAGATTTCCCCGGGAGGGTGTAGTATTTTTTGGGTTTGTGTTATAATTGAAGAATGAATCGGGGGACTTTTCATAAGGGCACGGCCGGCAAATTACTGAACTTTCTCTTCATCCTTCCCCTCTTCCTGGGCCTTCGCCCCCTCATCATAAATTACAGTCTCATCGATACGGCGGTTTTCCTGGGAGGGCTCGTCCTGATTCTGGGGCTTATCATCTACAATAATACGGTTCCCTACATCACCTACGACGAAAAGGCCCTGCGGATTCTCCTTCCCTACCGGGAGAACCGGGAGGAGCACCGCTTCGACAGCCTTCTCGGTTACCGTCTCAGGGGACGCCGGGCTCTGATTCTTTTTTCCCTGGACCACAGACCCCTGAAGATAGTGCTGACCCTGGAGGAGCGGAACCGTTTCGTCGAGCTCCTGACAAGCAAGGGGATACACAGGGAAAATGAGAACCGTGGCTGAATCGATCCTGACCCTGACCAGCGGGGATTATCCCTCCCAGCCCTTCTCTCCTATTCTGCCCTGGTGCCGCCTTCAGCTGGAAGGGACAGAAAAGAAAACCCTCCTGTCCCGTTTGAATAAACTGGGCGTCAGATCACCCTTTCGCGAGATCACCGCCTCCTATCTGAACGGGGAGACTCCCCCGGAACGGGAAGATTCCCTTCCCATGGAAAAGTACTACGAAAGGGAGATGTTCTCCCATACTCTGATACGTCTCTTTTTCTCCCTGATCGGGGAAGAGACGGGGGAAGTAAGGATAATTCTGGAAGGGGACCGCTCCCGTCTGCAGGACAGTTTTTTCAACCGTCTGGAAAAGGCTCCCCCGCCCCGTGGAAGAGAGCTGAACCTCAAAGTGAGGCGGGAGGGTGAGATCATTCACTGGGACGGACTCTCCTCATTGACACTGCCGCCGGGCGGACTGGGCGAAGAGTCCGATCCTGAGCTGTTGAACCGGGCTCTCTGGTTCACCCTGTTCGGAGACAATATCACAGCATGCCCTTATTTAGGACATCTTTACGAAAAGGCCCGGGTGGGCAGTCTGGAACTGAATACGGAGGAACGGGCTGTTCTTTTCAGGGAATACGGCCGTGTCTCCCTGAACCTGAATCTGGATGATCAGGCCCTGACCTCCTTCAACAGCCTCCTGAATCTGGGACTGGTCTGGCGCAGGAAAGATTTCTCCGCCTGGGCATACCGCCTGACCGGAGAGGTATACCGGAAGCGGGGACGGCCGAACGAAGCGGCCCTGTTCTTTCGCAAGGGACTGGCTCAGAAAACGGATCAGCCGGGCATACGCCTCTCCTGCCTCTACGGGCTCTTCAGCCTTGAGGAAAAATCCCATCCCCTGAGCCGGAGCGAAAAAAGGGAGCTTATCGCACTGGCCGAAAAGGAACGGCACTTCAAATATCTGGCCCTTCTTCTCTTGGAAGAGGAGAATCCCTCCTTTCCCCGGATATTCGCTCTTATTGACAGAACAAAGAACCCCCTGCTCAAGAGTAAAGCCTGTCTTAGGAGAGCCCTCTATGAAGAGGAATCCGGCTCCCCTCCCGAAGAAACGGCAAAATGGCTGCGCCGGGCCCTGCAGAACAGCCGCAGAGGGCATTACCCTCCCCTCGAGAGCAGAATCCACCTTATCATGGGGAAATTTTATGGAAAGCACAACGATCCCGTTAAGGGGTTCTCCTGTTTCCGAAAGAGTATTGAGGGGAATCTTAAGGGGGAAGATTTCAGAGAGATCGCTCTGGCCTATGGAGAGCTGGGCAGAATGTCCCTCAACCTTTTTGAGACGGCCCGGGCCGGGTACTTTCTGGATACGGCCCTGCAACTTCTAAACGTCCTTCCCTCCCGGGAGGAAGATCCGATCGGTGAATTCGGCCTTCTGAAGGAACTGACCCTTCTGGCCAAAGGGGATCGGGAGTACGGGGAAGTCCTGACTGTTTTCAAAAGGAAAAAACGCCGGTCATCCGGCGAGGAGGAGCTTTTCCTCCTTCTCACGGAGAGCCGTCTGGCGGAAAAACGGGAAAAAAAGGAGAAACTCCTCGCCAGAGCGACGGATCAGGCCCGGCGGGAAGGCTCCTTTCTCCTGCCCTGGCTGGAAGAGGCGGAAGGAGGGGAATTCTCCGTTCCCCGTCAGAAATGGCTTAAGGATCCACTGGACCGGGATCTGATAGCCCTCTCGCTAAAGCAGTTCATCCGCTTCAACCGCCTAAAGAAAAGCATGTACGAAATCAATCTCCTCTGGAGCGTCCAGACCATTCTTGCCAAGGCTCCGGACCGGGAGATGCTCATACTCAGAACAATGGAGAGGCTTCTCTCCTCATCCCTCCTGAGCAGTATCTCCTACTACGAGCGGCTGGAAGAGTCCTACCGGCTTGCCTATCACTCCTCCCTTATAGAGGAGGAACCGAACCGGGCGGTTCTGGACCGTTTCATCGCCCGATGCGGAGAGGGCAGAACCGATCTGATCACCGAGAAGGAGGGGTGGTTCTGTCTGCCCATCTATCTGGAGAATATACCGGCGGGACTCATCATCTGCCAGACCGAATCCCTCACGGTCCCCATGAAGACCGAGGAGAGGCAGGTCTACACCATACTGGCGGGACAGTTTTCCGCCGCCCTGGAACGGCTCCGCCAGAAGGAACTGATCCTCTCGGAAAACAGGCAGCTGGAGGAGACGAACCGGGAACTGACCATTACCTCCCTGACCGACGCCCTGACAGGAATGGGCAACCGGACCGGCCTGGACGAACGTCTCCGGGACTTTTCCCGCCGTTACAGGGGAGACCGGGAGAAGGACAATTTCGCCCTGCTTTTCATCGATCTGGATAATTTCAAATACTATAACGACAATTACGGCCATGTTCTGGGTGACAAACTGCTGGAGCGTTTCTCCCGCCTCTTACGGGACGCCTGCCGGGGAAACGACTGGTTTTTCCGCTACGGGGGGGACGAGTTCATCATCCTGCTGGCCGAAACGGACAGCGTCAGCGCCACCCTCATCGCCGACAGGATACTCTACGAGATGGAGGAGCAAGAGGGGTTCTCGGACCTTCTCAAGTCCTACGGGCTGGACGGGGAGATCCCCCGGAGCCGATGGCTGGGCTGCTCCATAGGGATATCCGACTTCAGAGCAGCCGACCGGGATCGGGAGACTCTGCTCAAACAGTCCGACGACGCCCTCTATCGAGCGAAGGATTCGGGAAAAAAACAGTGGATAATATACAGCAAGGGAGAAAAAGCATGAATAGATACGAAGAAGCGACCGCCCATATAAGGGGAAAGATCAGCGGGGAGCCGGAGATCGGCCTCATCCTGGGATCGGGCCTGAACGACCTGGCCGGGGAGATTGCCGATCCGGTGGTTCTGCCCTACGGGGAGATACCCCACTTCCCCTCCTCCACCGCCCCGGGGCATAAGGGGCAGCTCGTCACAGGCACCCTGGAAGGAAAAAGGGTACTGGCCATGCAGGGCCGTTTCCACTACTACGAAGGCTATCCCATGGACACGATCGTCTTCCCCATCCGTATCATGAAGCTGCTGGGAGTGAAGACCATCATCGTGACTAACGCGGCGGGGGGAGTGAACACCTCCTTCGAGCCGGGGGACCTCATGGTCATAGAGGATCATATCAAAATGGGAGAGGGACACCCCCTCATCGGTCCCAACGACGACACCTTCGGCCCCCGCTTCCCCGATATGTCCCGGGCCTATACTCCGGAACTGGCCGCCCTGGCCCATGAAACGGCAAAGGAACTGGGCCAGAGCCTAAAGAAGGGAGTCTACGCCTTCATGACCGGTCCCAGCTACGAGACACCCGCCGAAATCCGTATGCTGCGCGTTCTGGGAGCGGACGCGGTGGGCATGTCCACCGTGCCGGAGGT
>JAFGPQ010000174.1 GCA_016936115.1 Spirochaetales bacterium
ATTAAGTATACAATATATTTATGAGTATACTTAAGGGAGAACGAAAAGGCAAGTGATTGTATGATTATTTTTACAATTTGATTGAAGTTTCGAGAGAATCCCTGCTGTGGGTGACAATCCGGTTGCGTCCGTCTCTTTTTGCCCGGTAAAGGGAGGCGTCGGCAAAACCAATGATATCGTCCATGTTCATTCCCTCCCGGGGGATGCATGTGACCGTTCCTATGCTGACGGTGAATCCCACCTGGATCCCTTCCCTCTGAAAGGAGAGGGATTCCACATCCCGGCGCAGTTCCTCCGCCTTTTTACGGCAGCTCCCCTCATCGGTATAGCCGGAGAGGATGATGAACTCCTCCCCGCCGTATCGGCCGCAGAAATCGGTGGCCCGCTGGAAGTGCTTCTCAAGCAGACGGGCCAGCAGCACAAGCCCCTCGTCCCCGGCCTGATGGCCGAAGCTGTCGTTTATCTTCTTGAAATGATCGATATCCACCATGAGAAGGGACAGGGTCTCTCCGCTCCGGCTGTGCCCGTTCCAGCTGTCCCGGAAAAGGCGCATGAACTCCCGTCGATTGACCAGCCCCGTCAGGCTGTCCAGGACAGAGAGCTTGCGGATCATCCCGGTTTTCTCTTCGTTATCAAGGGCCACCGCCACGAAAGGAAGCAGGGCCTGAAGAAATTCGAGCTGATCAAAACGAAAAGCTCCCCGCCGGCTGCTCTGCAGGGAGATGATTCCCCGTACATTCTCCCTTTCGTAGATGATATTCATGAGCGAAACGGAGGGGGGATACTCCCGACCCAGTTCCAGCCGCCGGATCGGACGGGAGATGAAGAATCCCTTCTCTTCTTCAAAATCATCTATGAGAACGGACTGATTCTGTTTCAGGCAGTAGGAGATCATACTGCTTTCCGGATCATGGGTTATCTCCCGGGGAGGGACGTTGACCCCGTGAATCCTGCCGTAGATAAGCTCCAGCCGGTCATCTCCCCTCTCTTCGGCCACGAGCAGACCGTCTTCCTCATCCAGATACCCCAGGGCTTCCCGAAGTACCGGGAAAATCTCCTCCCGGCTCTGGCAGGCGGCCAGCTGCCGCCCCAGGGTATGGACCCGGGTCAGATTCTCCCGGGCGGTCTGCCAGTGCTCCTGCTCAAATGAGTCGGCTCCCCTGCTCTTCTTAGGGGCTATCAGATCCCGGGAGAGGGCCCGGGCTTCACTCAATACCCGGGCGGCGGTTTCGAAATCGCCCTTCTCCATATAGAAGTCGGCCAGGAGATCCTTTATGGCCAGCATCTCCTCGGTAAGCCCCTTTTCCCGGAGCGACTCCAGCTGCCCCTTGAGGATTCCCAGCCCCTCCTCGTCGCCCCTTTTCAGAAGAAGCCTGCCCAGGCCGATGCGGAATTCCGCGGCCAGTCCGTCATAGCCTTTCTGCTCCAGGGAGAGCACCGCCTCGCCGTAAAGGTATTCCGCGGTGGAGAGATTCCCCTCCCCCTCTTCGAAGGAGGCAAACTTACGCAAAACCCAGGCGTAACCCCGGGACCGGGGGATCATCTTCTTGACCAGATCGTAGCCCCGGTGATAAAAGCGGCGCGCCTTCGAGGGATTTCCCGTGCGGGAGTAGAGTTCCCCCAGGTGACAGTTGACGATTCCCGTGAGAATGGCATCGTCCTTTCCCCAGAGCTGGCTCAGAGCGTCGAAATAGTTCGCCTCCGCCTCGCCGTTTAGGCCCAATCGGAAATTCATACGTCCCAGAAAGGCCTGGGCCGAGGCGCTGATACGGTAATCGGAAAGCTTGCGGGCCAGGGACAGGCAGCGCAGAGTATAATCGGTACAGAGGCCGGGATATTTTTTATCGCAGTAGTAGAGACTCAGGAGATGGTAATAGTACATGTTCTCCCTGTCCCAGCGGGAGTCATCCTTATAAAGCTGTTTGAGCCGGGAGATATCCTCGGAGGCTTTCTTTTTTTCAGAAAGCTGATGATAACAGTAGGTGCGGTGGATGATAGCCTGGAATATTCCCCGGGTGTAGGCGGACTGTCGGCAGAGCTGCAGAGCACTGTCCATTCTCTCCAGAACGTCCAGGGGAGAGTCATCCCGGTTGAGTGCGAAAAACCTGTTGTACAGGTCCACTCTCTCCTTGAGATCCTCCGTCTTATCCAGAGTTATTCCCAGATCCCGGACGGTCAACTTCCCCTCCGATAGCAATATAGAGGCAAATACAGGAAAAAACCATGGTTACACCATAAAAGTTAGGATATAATGGAATTCAGGAGCATTCATTATGAAATACAGGAAGATACTGGCAGTCTCTCTCATGGTTCTGCTCGGGCTTACGGCCCTGAATGGGCAGGAAGAGGAGGGAGCCTTTGCCTTTAATATGGGTATCGGTCTCGGAGTTCAGACATTTAATGACGGGCCGGACGACACGGAAATTTCCTATCAGAAAATCGGATTGATACCGGAATTCGCCATAGGAAAATGGGGTGTGGCCCTGGACCTCTCCTTCCATTTCCGCTCGGGTACGGGAAATGAATTTATCCTGTTCCGGCAGCAGGACTGGGTTCCCGACGACAACAGCTTCAATTCCTGGCTCCAGCTCTACCTTTCCAAATTCGTCTACCTGCGCTACGGCCACAAGGGGGATCCCCTTTACGCCCATTTCGGCTCCATCGCCAACGCCACCCTGGGTACGGGCTTCATCATGGGCGGCTACGCCAATACCATGTTTGTCCCGGATCAGCGGCTTCTGGGACTGGCCCTGGATGTGGACGGGGCCCTGGTCAATTTCCCCCTGGTGGGCTTCGAATCCATCGTGGGCAACCTGGCCGCCTGGGACGTGGTGGGAACCCGTGTCTACTTCCGGCCCTTTCTCCTGGCCTCGGACAATACCATTCTTCAGAACATGCAGGCGGGCATTACCGTGGCAGCCGACAGGGACCCGGCCTACCGGGAGGAATTCTTCACCGAACTCCCCTACTACAGTTCCGACGCTAAGGGCAACCTGACCTCATCCGTAGAGGATGTCCTTCTCTACGGGGCCGATATCATACAGCCCCTGGTGTCGACGGACATCCTGAATCTGGCCGTTTTCGCCGCCTACGCCGCCCAGCCCGGCACGGGGAGCAACAACAAAACCGCCACCGGCGAGATGATCGGAGTCGGCGGCCGCCTCATCAAGGTGATCCCCTATACGGCGCAGATCCGATTTCTGGGGGAGAACTTCATCCCCACCTTCTTCGATACCACCTACGACCTCTACCGGGGGTACAAATACGCGATCCTCTCCGGCGCCGAGGAGGGAGCCGCCGCTTCCGTGGGCTGGCTGGCCGCTTCGGGCTTCTCCCTCATGGAGGACATGATCGCCTTCAATATCATGGTGGAGGGTCCCTTCGGGGGAATTCCCACCGGCGACGAGGACCTGAAGCTCACCTACGCGGCATCCGAATTTCCCCATCTGGCCATGAGCTTTAACCTGGGGGAAGGACTTATCCCCAACATCTCCCTGAGCGCCTATTACGACAAGAAGTACATCGTATCCCTTTCGGACACCTTCCATCCGGTGGGAGCCGTCATCGGGGCGGCGATCAATTACAGAACCGGACCGGCGGTCATCACCATGGGCTATGACTTCCGGTACAACCCGGCCACGGATAAATTCGACACATCGGCACGGCTGATGACGACGATTTCGACGAATTAGGAGGCAGACATGATGATCCGGATTAAGACAATACTGGCCCTGACCCTTTTCTTTCTCGCTGCGATAGGGATCACGGCCCAGACGACGGGCGCCATGGCTGTTCTGGTATATGCGGACGACGAAACCGCCGTCCAGGTTACGGACGCCGCGGGCGCCCCTCTGACCGTCAGCCTGGGCATGGACATTCCCGCCGGTTCGGTGATCACCACCGGAGCCACATCGGCGGAGCTGCAGCTGAACCCCAACAGCTCCATTATCAAACTGACCGACAACACCACCCTTTCGGTGGATTCCCTGCAGAGCAATGCGACCGGAACGGCTGCGGCAGGCTCCAATGATTTCTCCGTAAAAAAAGGTAAGATACGGGCTATCATCGCCCGTATCGCCGGCCGGTCGGACAGTTATACCTTCTACTCCCGGGATACGGTCTGCGGCATACGGGGAACCGATTTCGTACTGGACAGCGCCGATATGCTGGCCGTAGCCGACGGGGCTGTGGATTTCACGAAAAACGCTACCTCGGAAACCCTGCGGGTCACCACGGGCATGATGGCCAACGGGGCGGCGGAGATTTTCGCCCTGGCCGAGCTTACCGCTGACGCCAGGAACAGTCTGTACGGCAATATGCAGTTCGTCCAGCTGAACCCCCTGGACGTTCCCGGCCATGAGCCGCCTCCCGCTGTGGAAGAAGAACCTCCCGTGGAGGAGGAGAAAGAGGCGGAAGCCCAGGAGCCGGAGGGAGCCGATACTCCCGTGGTAGCCGAGGAACCGGCCGGTGAACCGGAAAAGGACCTTACCCGTGAAGACAGAGCCCCCGGGGACGATCCTCTCATGATGATTCTGGGCGGAGTGCTCGCCATGGAAGTGGGCTCCTTCAGCGTGGACGGGGTCACCTACTCCAAACTCCTCTTCCAGCCCACCTTCAGCATAGGAAAACTGGAGGCGAGCCTCTACCTGCCCTTCATCTATAATCAGAATCTCTTCGATCCCGGCGACTGGTATAAGCCGGAAGGCAACAACGAATGGTCCTTCGGAACGGATCAGGATAACCAGGCCGATATGGTGGCGGACATTTTCGGAGACCTTTTTCTAAAAATCCGGTACCTGAAATACGGCCGCCAGCGGGATCCCTTCTACTTTAACTTCGGGAACTACAGCCGGGTCAACCTGGGCCACGGGATCCTTATGAACAACTATGAGAACAATTCCGAATTTCCCGCCATACGCAAGGTGGGACTCAACATGGGATTCTACGGATCCAGGGCAGCCCTGGAACTGGTGGGGGAAGACCTCTCCCGCCCCACCCGTCAGGTGGTGGGCGGCCGGTTCGCCTTCTCCCTTCTGGGCCCCCTGGCCATGGGAATCTCAGGAGCGGCCGATCTGGACCCGGTCAGGGACCTTTCCCCCGATACGGATCAGACGACGATTGACAAGGATCCCCTTCTGTTGAATTTCGCGATAGACCTGGAGCTTCCCCTTGTGGAACGTCCTGTCCTGGCCCTGGTCTTTTATGCGGACGGAGCCTCCCTGATCCCCTCGGTGAACGGGGAGTTCCAGACCGATTTTCTATACGACTCTTCAAAAGAAGGGGTGGACGCGTTCAAAAACTACGGAGCCTCGGCGGGAGCCATGGGACACGTCTTCTCCCTGGATTACCGGATCGAGTATCAGTACGCCGACGGGATCTTCCGGCACGGTTTCTACAACAGCACCTATGACAAGATGCGGGGAGAGCGGGTGAAGGAGATCCTCGCCTATCTGGATTCCCCCACCGATCCCGATCCCCGTCAGGGTGTTTACGGGAACGCGGGGCTCTCCCTGGCGAATATCCTCTATCTTTCCGGCGGATACAGCTGGCAGTGGAATGCGGACGGAATGGACCTGGACAATGACTACCTGCAGCTGCAGCTGAGCCTGGAACCGGATGTGATACCCGTGGTGGGGATTTACGGCTCCATAGGATACAGCCGGACCGGTCTGGCCCGGTCGGTAAGCCGGGGCAGCGTTCCCCTCATAGACGACAAGACGACCTTCATGGGAGAAGTGGTCTACCCCGTTTCCGATTATCTTGACATCGCCGCCGTTCTGACATCCGCCCTGGTGCGTGACGATGAAGGGAATATTATCTACGACGGATCGGGTAAGGCGGAAGCGACCTACGCGGTCACCCTGGATGTGCGCTTAAGCTACTGAGTAACGGAGGCCCGGTCGGTTTTCCGACCGGGTCATCGGTAACCCGATAAAGGTCATCGGTACCCCGATGACCCTTTGAGGACTTTCTCCAGCTCCTGAACCGGAAGCGGTTTATGGTAGAGAAAGCCCTGGGAAGTATAACAGGCCCGGTCCCGGAAAAAGCTGTTCTGCTCTTCCGTTTCCACTCCTTCTATGATGATATCCATCTCCAGCTCCCTGGTCAGATTGATGATGTTATTAAGCACGATTTCGTTTTTACGGCTCTGGCCCACTTTCTCCACAAAGGCCTGGTCGATCTTCAGGGTATGCACGTTCAGATCCTGCAGAAGGCTCAAAGAGGTATAGCCCGTTCCGAAATCATCGATGGAGACACGCACCCCCAGACTCATGAACTGGGAGATAATGCGGCTGGTAAAGCTGACGTTCCCCATAACCATGGTCTCGGTCACTTCGATACCGAAATGGTTCGGATCCAGTCCGGTTCTTTCCAGAATGGATTTGGTCTCATGAAAGAAATTCACCTCGGAGAACTGACGGGGGGACACATTCACGGAGACGACCCCTTCAAATCCCCGGTCCGCCAGCTCTTTCCCCTTCTTCGCAGCCTCTTCTATGACCCAGTATCCTAAGGGGATGATAATATCCATCCGTTCCGCCAGGGGAATGAAATGGGAGGGTGAAATGTACCCTTTCTCCGGATGATCCCAGCGGATAAGGGCTTCCAGACTGATGATGCGGCCCGTGCGGATATCCACCTGGGGCTGATAAAAGAGAACGAACTGTCCCTGTTCAAAGGCCTTGTAGATCCCCTTCTCCATCTCATACTGGGTCAGGGCGTTATCCAGATCCTCCGAATAGATGAGCCAGTTATTCTTTCCCTCGGCCTTGACCTTGTACATGGCCAGGTCCGCATTCTTGAGGAGCACCGAGACGGAATTCCCCTGCTCCGGACTGAGGGAAACCCCTATGCTCGTATGAAGAGAGTGAAGCTCCCCTTCCACCTCTATGGGCTTGTTCAGCCGCTCCTTGAGCCGGGCCAGCCTGTGTTCCAGATCTTCCCGGTTCTCATAGCTCATAATCAGGGCGAACTCGTCACCCCCCAGACGGGAGGCGAAATCATCCTTTCCCAGGGAGGTCAGGCGAAAGGCGAACTCCATGAGAAGGACATCACCCGTGCTGTGCCCGTGGGTGTCATTAATCATTTTGAAGCCGTCCAGATCCAAAAAGACCAGGGCGAAGGGGTTCCCCTCCTGCAGTTTCTCTTCCAGGCGGGAAATAAGCAGGGAGCGGTTGGGAATTTTCGTCAGTCCGTCATAATAGGCGGAATACTCCAGGGAGCGGTTCAGGGAGGTTAGCTGCACGTTTCTCTCTATGATATTGCCGTAGGATTTCTGGGAATACTCTACCAGATTCTGTATCTCCTCTACGGTACTGCGGGGCCACCTTATCTTGCCCAGCCCTTCCGTTTCCTCCCGGCTCAGGGCTTTGGCGATAGCGGTCAGATCCCTTAAGGGGCCGGAGAGGAGTAGAGAAACGTAGTAGGCGCCCAGAAAAACCATATATAAAACACCCAGAAGAATGGACAGGGCCGCCCGGTAGTGACTGGCTAAAACGTCGTCCCCCGAAGAGAGGGAATAGGCGAGCAGCAGACAGGAATCTCCCTCAAGGGATCTTCTGTGTACGATATAGTCGTTCTGCCAGGGGAGGATATCCTCCTTAAAGGGACTGTTGTAGAGGTAACGGCTCTTCTTACTGCGGAAGGTTTCGCGCATAAAGGCCTCATCCCTGAAGGGAGCGGGGTCCCCCTTACCGTTCTCCCGCTTCAGAACGTCCTTCTCAACATAGGCCATGGCGTAGGAACTCATCTCCAGGGAGTAGGAGGCATCCGGGTCTCTCTGAAGAAGCCGGGACATCTGTTCCCCCTCCCGGTCAAGCATGGAATAGATGCTGTCCCGGTAACTGTTGATAAAACGGCTGTTCTCCATGGCGTAGAAGAGAAGGGCCAGGGAGATGACCACCAGGGTGACCACATTGAACAGCAGAGTGCCCAGGGGAATCGTCTCGCTTTTGCCCTTGTCCAGAATCCGCACTTCGAGCAGGGACCATCCGTAGAGGAGCAGGCTTCCCAGGGTCACGCAGCTGATGCCGTTGATGATCCAGCTGCCGTAGAGGGCGAAGGAGAGCCAGAGCTGATGGAAACGGCTCAGGAGAAACAGGGCGGGAAGGCCCGCAGCCAGCCAGAAGATTCCATCCACCCCCACAAAATTGGTCCGTCCCTTTTTGCGGGCGAAATACAGAAAGAGAAGCTCTCCCAGGGAAAGGAGGATCAGAAAGACCATTCTGCCGCTACCCCACAGGGCTCCATTTATAAGAATAGCCCCTGCCAGAGCAGCGGGAAGGGGGAGCAGCCGGAAAAGGAGGAATGAGAAGATGCCCCCGGGATAAAAGGCCAGTCCCAGATTGAAACAAAGAGGAAAGAGATTGACAGTGATCCCCAGGGCTGTGAGAATTATAAATTGAATGATTTTCGGCAGAGTTCGTTCTAAATTTGCATTCACCTGGTCCCCCGTAGAATTTATCGGCACAGATTGCAGGGGGAAGGGATTTTTTTTCCTTTTTTATGCTATAATTCCCCATGACCCTGGCTTCCCGTCACAGGATTATCTGGTTTCTCTTCTTTTCGAGCCTTATTTTGAACGGTCTGATCTTTTTCTTTCTGATCCGCCGGTTCGACGATCTCTCCGCGCTGCATCCCCTTTCAGGGGTATACCAGTCCTGGTGGCTTAATATTTCCCTGTCCGGAGGAGTTACCCTGACCACGTCCCTGATAATGCAGGGGCTAATGTCTCTGGCGACCCTGACGGGGGCGCTCACCGCCTTCCTGGTATTCAAAAGATCCTCTTCCCAGGAAATTTTCTATTTTCAGCTCTTCCTTCTCTGTCTCTCCCTGCTCTCCTTCCGCCTCGTCTCCTATGGAGCGGCCTGGTACCGTCTGCCCTTCAGCTATACGGTGATCATCAGCCGGGCGGTACTTTTCTTCCGCTTCAGTTCCCTTCTCTTTCTTCTGTTGTCCGGGCTTTCCGTATTCGACAGCCGCTTCCAGAAGAGCGACCCCTTTTTTCTGGCGGCCCTGCTTATCTCTCTTTCTCTGGCCGCCACCATACCGGAGAGCAACCGGTTCATTCAGAACACTCTTACCTATCTTCCGGTAAACGAACAGAGTCTTTTCTTTCTCTTCATGATTATCAAAATCATCATTCCCGTCAATTTCCTCTGGTTCTTCTACCACAGAAAAACCTGGGACTACCTTCTGCTCACCACGGCGGTCATTCTGAGCATCATGGCGGAAAGTCTCTTCTATTATATGAGCGTAACCGGTTTCATTGCGGGACTTCTCTTTTTGACCATAGGGACGGTGCTCTTCTCTCAGCGAATATACCGGCTCTATCTATGGCGGTAGAACTTCTTATTGCCCTTTGCCCCGTTCCGGTATATAGTAGATGAAAACTCAGGAGACGCCCCATGACTTGTCAGAACGAAGAACTGGAAACACTTGACAGAGAAGGACTTAAAGCTCTTCAGCTTTTTCAGTTCAAAAAGACGGTCAACCATGCCCTGAAAACCCCTTTCTATCGGGAAAGACTGGGCGGAGTGGGAATTGTCAGCGCCCGGGACATCAAAAGTCTGGAGGATATTCGCAAGATCCCCTACACCACCAAGGA
>JAFGPQ010000175.1 GCA_016936115.1 Spirochaetales bacterium
CACTTCCCGCAATTGATACACTTATCTTCGTCGATGATGGAGCGGCCCTTCACGATGGTTATGGCGTTTTTAGGGCAGTTGATCTGGCAGGGACGGGCCACGCAGCCCCGGCACAGGTCGGTCACGTGGTACTTGCCCCCGGCGCAGGAGCTGCAGACCATATCAAGCATGGTCAGGGCGTTCATTTTCTCCGGTTTGCCCTTTTCTCCCCGGGCCAGGGCTTTCACGGCGAAATCCCGCAGGAGCAGGGTGTCGTCGTCGTCCTCTTCCAGAGAGAATCCCATGATACCCATGAGCCGGTAGCGGATCATGGCCCGGTCCTTGAAAACGCAGCAGCGCAGGGACTCCTGTGTCCGGGGATAGAGCCGGGGGGGAAGGGCGTCGATCTTCTCTTCCAGGGTGCCGTCGAAGGTCATGCGGATCACTTCCGACATGAGATCCCGTTTTATATAGGCGGTGTTATTCCTCATTGCTAACATGTTGCTTCTCCCAGAGTGTTTTCCAGGGTGGCCAGCAGCCGCTCCGAGGTCATTTCCCCCATGACGATGCCGTTGATTTTCACAAAGGGCGGTTTGGAGCCGCTTTTACAGAAATCCTGACAGGCGACGCCTTTCAGATCTATCCTCTCTTTGAGGGATTCGGGCAGAGTTTCCACCATATCCAGAATATCCGCCGTTCCCAGAAGGTAGCAGGTGGTTCCCGTGCAGATTTCCAATTCCATTTTATTCATTTCCCTATCTCCTCTCAGATATACTCTGTGGTGGTCTTCTTCAGATAATTCGTTTCCAGCGCTGCGGCTATCCTCTTGACGATGGTCCGGCGGATTCCGATCTCAAAGGGGATCGACGGATCCTGATGGGCTTCGTTTATTCTCGTCCCCACCAGGAAGACCGCCCGGTCGCTGTTGATCAGCAGGGCGGCGAAGCGTGACGCCCCGTCATAGCCGGAGAGGGCTTCCTCGTCCTTGTTCTCCAGTATCTCCGCCACCCGGGTCAGGGTCAGCATACCTTCGGTCACCAGGGAAATCCCCTCCATTTCCGAAGCGGGGGGCACGTTCTGTGTGCGCATCTTCAGGTTGATGGTCAGCTTACGGTCCAGTTCCCGTGATACCAGATTAGCCGTGGTTCCTCCGGCCACCACGGTTTTTCCGGGGAATTCGGCGATCCTCCGGGCCATGGGGCCGTCGTTCTTCCGGTCCATGGGAGGGCCGGTCACCACCAGGGTTTCCCGGGGGCGGCGGAAGTACACCGACAGGGCGGTGATGTCGTCCATGGTCTTGCCCCTGTCCAGAAAGCGGGCCTGCCGAGTCAAAGAGCGGGTCAGATGCCAGGAGGAGAGGGTCCGGTCTTTGACCATGAGACCTTCCAGGTAATCGGACACCTTCCCCTGCCGCCATCCCAGGGGAAAGCCCGGCGTTCCCAGTCCGGCCTGGGTCACCCCGTCGGAGAAGAACACCAGCCGGTCCCCGTACTGGAGCTTTACCTCGGAGTAGAGTATCTCCTCCTTCTTGAAGGCCCGGGGGCGATTCAGCTCTTTGCGGGTCTTCTCCACCTCCATGACCTTACCCTCTCTGATCATGATATAGGGGGGATTGTCGTACTCCAGAATGCGGGCTTCCCCCTCGGCGCTTATGTCGCAGATGGTAAAGGTGGCGTAGCTGATGCGCCGCTCCCGGCAGACGGGGAGGGTGTTCATGATGATCTCTGCCGCCCGCAGGATGTCCTTCTCCTCCTCCACGTATCTCTGGGCCATTCTGCCGGTCATGGTGGCCAGCACGTTGGCCTTGACCCCGCTTCCCAGTCCGTCGGAGAGAATGCAGATATTCCGTTCCTCCCGTTCCGTGCGGGAGAGAAACACCGCGTCCCCTCCGATCCTCTGGCCCTCTTTGATCTGCTGGGCCCAGGCTATGTCGGTAAAGTACTTCATATCACTCCCTCCTTCCGGGAGGTTTGAGCTCCTCGATGACGGAGTTCAGTATGATCTCCGTTTCCGCCGCATTCTCTCCCAGCAGGGAGGCGATCTGCTGCACGCTCTCCAGGTTCTTGCGAATGACCTCTTCCGCCTTGGTGATGATCGTTCCCCGCCGGATGGAGGGCTGTGTCACATCCTGGAAGATGGCTCCAGCCAGGCGCTGCCTTTCGATGGTGAAGAAGGTGGCCTTGTAGACAGATCCCTCGTGAAAGAGCCGCTCCTCCTTCTCCTTTTTGTTAAAGAGAACCTCCGTATAGTAGGAACCGAAGGAGCCGAAGTTCTCCACCTTGACCCCCTTGGCCTTCTCTACCATATCCTGATATTCGGACAGGTCCGTTTCGGAAAAGAAGTTGAGAAAGCGGCTGTTGCATTCCACGATCTTAAGGTCCTGGTCCACGATGACCACCCCTGCGGGGATTGTCTTGATCAGGGCGTTCACCTTTTTCTGGGCCTGCTTTCTCATGTTCCCGGCGCACATCTCCTTCTCCGCCTTACCCTGCAGTTTGGCAATGGCGAAATCGCGGCAGGAGTCGTAGCCGCAGCCCCCGCAGTTCAGCCTGTCGTCGGGGTTCCTCTTATCCAGCCCTATCAGAACCGCCTCGATTTCGCTGTCCGAGAAGGCGGGGATATCCAGGGGTGACTCCACCCGGTAGTCGTAGGATACGATCGGTTTCTCCTCCCCGGCGAAGGAGGGCCGTCCCTCCAGCCGGTCATAGAGGATCGACGTCTTCTTGAAGTAGGAGAGTCCCCCGGTCCGTGCGGGGCCGTTAATGCATCCCCCGGCGCAGGAGAGAAGCTCGAAAAATCCCGGTTCCCCGTCGTCCCGGCTGGTTTTTATCTCTTCAAGGGTCTCCTTTATCCGGTCAATTCCGGAAATATGGTAGCAGCGCTTCCGGTCCGTATCCCCGCTCAGACTCTGAATCATGCCCCCGTCCAGGGGATAAAGAGAGGCTCTGCCGGAACGGTACTCCAGAAAACCCTCGGGGAGGGGAGAGGCGTCGCCGGGGTCGGCCTTTTCCTCCTCCATCCACTTTTCCAGCTCCTCAAAAGTCAGAGCGCAGTCAATGGTATCCCCCTCGATCAATGCTTCCCCCTTCTTCGCAATACAGGGGCCGATAAATATGACACCGATGCGGTTGCCGTAAAGGGCTTTGAGGTATCTTCCGTGGACGATCATGGGAGAAGCTGCCTCGGTAAGGTTATCCTTCAGCTCCGGG
>JAFGPQ010000176.1 GCA_016936115.1 Spirochaetales bacterium
GCGGGAGCATCGGCGAAATTCACGGGAAGCGGGGGGGCTCTCATAGGAAGCTGTCCCGACGGGGCGACCCTTGAGAAGCTGACCGCGGCCCTGGGCGCCGAGGGAATCGACCTTATTATTCCCCGCATTATATAATTTATCCGTAAACCAAGGAGTACAAAACATATGGTAAAGAAAGCAGTCATCCCCGCCGCGGGTTTCGGAACAAGATTTCTCCCCGCCACGAAAAGTCAGCCCAAGGAGATGCTCCCCATTGTGGATACGCCCACCATACAGTACGTGGTCCAGGAGGCCATAGACGCGGGCATCACCGATATCCTGCTCATCATCGGTAGGGGAAAAAGAGCCCTGGAAGAGTACTTCAGCAAGAACTACGAACTGGAGGACCAGCTCAGGGAGAAACAGAAGCAGAAGGAGCTGGAGCTGATCAACTTCCTGCCCGATAACGTGGCGGTCCACTTCATCTGGCAGCATGAGCAGAACGGACTGGGAGACGCCGTCAAATACGCCCGCCACCATGTGGGGGACGAACCCTTCGCGGTGCTCCTGGGGGACACGGTGCTCGAATCATTTACGGATAAACCGGTGATCCGTCATCTTATCGATGTGTATAATCGCTACGAAGAGGGTGTTTTTGCGCTGGAAGAGGTGGCCCCCGAACTGGTGAGCCGCTACGGCGTTATCGACGGGGAGGATCTGGGGGAGGGGATATTCCGCATTCAGGATATGGTGGAGAAGCCCTCCCTTGAGGAAGCCCCCTCGAATCTGGTCGTGGCCAGCCGCTACGTGCTGCCCCCGGAGATCTTCACCGCCCTGGAAGTGGTGGAACCGGGAAAGGGGGGCGAGATCCAGCTGACCGACGCCCTGCGCCTTCTCATGAAGGATCAGCCCATGTACGGGTACCGCATCGACGGCATACGCCACGATATGGGGGACAAGCTGGAGTTCCTCAAGACGAATATCCACTTCGGTCTCAAGCATGACGATCTGGCGGACCGTCTCAAGGCTTATCTCAAGGATCTTGTGAAGGAGTTCTAGAGAATCCCTCTGATCTCCTCGAGCCGGGCGATCTCATATTTTGGAGAAGCGGTTCCGTCATTCAGCAGCTCCCTGCTGTTGAACCAGCATCCGTCTATGCCGAAGGCATCCGCCCCGGCCATATCCGATGCCAGGCTGTCCCCGATCATCAGGACTTCTTCCTTTTTGTAGTCGTACCCGTCCAGGGCCCGGAAAAAGAACTCCCCCATAGGTTTGTGGCAGCCCTGCTCCTGGGAGATGACCACCCTGTCGAAGTAGCTTTCAAGTCCGGTCTTGTGCAGGCGGGCCCGCTGAACCCGGGCCAGACCGTTGGTGGCCAGTATCAGAGTGTACCTTCCTTTCAGGTAATCCAGGAATTCCCGGGCCCCCTCCATGAGGTAATCCCCTTCTCCCAGCTGAACAAGGTAGTATTCCCCCATCTCCCCGGCGGAGTAGGCCGGTGATCCGGTCTTGCTGAGTTCCCGGTGCAGCCCTTCGAACCGCAGGTCGTTGATCTGCCCCGGATCGACTTTTCCCTCTTCCAGACCGGCCCAGACCTTTTTATTGATATCGATAAAGGTGCTGATGAACTGACCCCTGTTCTTCCAGCCCACGTAATCCACGGTGCTGTTAAGCGCATTCAGCTCGGTTTTTTCAAAGTCCAGAAAAGTCCCGTCCGCATCAATTAACAGATATTCATAATGTTTCATAGGGACAATCTACTCCAGTCTCCCCGGGAAATCAAGCTTTAGGGCTTCACCCAAATCCCATAAAGGGTTTTTGTCTGTTTTTTCTTGAATATTCATTCATTTCTCCTGCCAAAAAAAGGTAAATGTTTGACGGTTTTTTCTCTTCGTGCTACATTGTAGTGGGGGTATTACATGAAGAATATCTTTTATGCTTTTTTAATTTTAACAGCGTCTCTTTTCTTCTTTGCCGGATGTGGATCGGAACCGGAGCCTGTGCAGGAGCCTCAGGAAGAAGCGGTTGTCGTTACTCCCGAAGAGACCCCCGCCCCCGAACCGGCCGTGGAAGAGCCGGCCCCCGAGCCGGAACCGGAGCCGGAACCGGAGCCGGAACCGGCTCCCGTGGACCTCTCCTTCCTGAACGATGCGGAAGCGGCCCTTCTCAGAGCCGGCGAAGCGGGCGCCGCCGAGTTCCATCCGGACCGCTTTAACGATCTGGCCCTGGAACTGGAGGACATCAAAACTCTGGCCGAAACGGATCCGGAAGCCGCTAAAACGAGAAGCGATGCGTTCATCGCCGCGGCGGACGCCCTGTTCAATGACTCCCTGGCCTCGGTTCGCGACTACTATCTGGCCCAGATGGACAAAATGGACAAAGCCCTTCTCGCGCTGGAAGCGGATAAATTCGCTCCCAAGTCCTACGCCCTGACCGTGATCATGCGGGAGGATACGGAGAAGAAGTTCCTGGACGGGCAGTACAGCGACGCCCAGTATGCCTACCGGGAAACCATGACCGCCAAGCAGAGCCTGAAAGAGGGCGTGGAGAACAATATCGCCTGGCTGAAAATCCTCATGCGCGATACGGAGATGTACCTCTCCGATGCGGAAGACCTGGAAGCCTATCTGTGGGCGGAGGATGAGCTGGATGAAGCGGACCGCCTTCTCGAAGAGGGACGGGTTCTTTTCGCCGATTATGATATGAAGGGGTCCGAAGCCTCCCTTCTAAAGGCAAAGAGCATTGCCCGGCAAATCGCCCAGGGCGGTACCCGCATGCAGGAAATCAACAAGACCGACTCCCTGCTCAAGGATGTCATGAAATCCATCGAACAGGCATCCACCATGACCGTGGTGGACGAAGAGGGAAACATTATCGATCCCGATCCCTGGAGCGGTGAGGATTACCTGAACAGTAATCCCCTGAACAAGCTGGAGAATAATGTGGAAGCCCAGGAGGACGGCAGTAATCTTCAGGACTACTACGTGCCCGCCGACGGCAGCACCGGCGTCATGGGCGATGATCAGGCCGTGGATACGAGCTACCTGAAAACAGCCCAGAAACTGTGGGAAAAGGGCGTGGAAGCCCGGAACGCGGAGAATCTGGAACTGGCCAACGAGTATTTTCACCAGGCCAAGATCTTCGTGGAAGCCTATCAGAGCAATGCGGTAAGCGATTTTTACACCGTAGTGGGGCGCAAGGTCGATACGGACTGCCTGTGGCGGATTGCGGAATATGATTTCATATACGAGAATCCCTTTCTCTGGCCCAAGATCTGGCGCAGAAACAAAAAAATCATCCAGAATCCGGATCTGATTTTCCCGGGACAGGTACTGATCATACCCCCTAAATGAGAGTTGTCCTGGTACAACCCTCTCTGGAAGACTTCTATACAACCCCCCATCGCCTGTCGGCCCTGGGGGCTTTTTGCGTAAAGAGCCTTCTCGAAAATCAGGGACATCATGTCACACTCCTGAATTATCCTTTAGTTGCGAAGAAGCCCCGGCCGGTTAAGCGCCCCTCCTGGGCGAATCATCTGGAACCTTTCCTGCTCGAGGAAAGGGGGCCTGTGAGCTATTTCACCGGCTGGTACCGCTGGGGGCTGGACACGGAGGAAGAGGCACGGGATATCCTGAGCCATGGGCCCGATCTTGTTCTCATCTCCCTGTTCGCCCACGCCTACTCCGAGGAAGTGCTGACCCTTGCCCGGGCCTGTGGAAAAATCCCCGTAGCCGTGGGCGGAGCCGGTGTCAGCGTCCATCCGGAACCCTTTGTGCGGGAACCGGCTGTTGATCTGGTTCTGGCGGGGGAGGGGGAAGTCCTCTTCCGGGAATATAGCCTGGATGATCTGCTCTCCCGTATCGGGGGGGATAAACTGATCCGGACCAGTCGATACTGCACCGCCGACGAGATGGTTCCCGTGATTTCGGAGACCACCGGGGGGCGCACTCACCGCCAGGCGGCGACCCTGCTTTCCCGGGGATGTCCCCGGGGGTGCCGGTTCTGTTCCAACAGCCTGACCCAGGGAACCTCCCTGCGCCGGCTGGCGCCGGAAAGGATCGCCCGGGCATTCCGGAACTATCTGGCCGTGCCCGATCCCCGGGGGCCCCGCAGGCTGACCCTGGATCTGGAGGATGACAATCTTCTCTTCAGCAGGGATTACCTGAGGGATGTCCTGGACCGGCTATCCGCGGAGTGGCAGCGGGCGGGACGAGATTCGCAGGACCTTTTCCTTACCGCCGAGAACGGCCTGGATTACGAGCTGCTGGACGGGGCATTCCTGGAAGAGCTGGCCGATCGGGGATTCCGCCAGTTCAACTTTTCCCTGGCCACCGCCGATCCGGGGCGGCTGGAACAGGAGAACCGTTTCTTCGCTCCCGAAAAATGGCGTTCCCATCTGGCTTATCTCAAAGAAAAGGGCATTCCCGCAATCACCTACTTCATATGCGGCCTGAAGGGGGATACCCGGGAGGGAATCGCCAGGACACTCCAGCTTATCCACAGGGAACCGACCCAGATGGGGATCTCCCTCTTCTATCCCGTGCCGGGGCTGGAGGGATTCTCCGGATCCGATCCTTACGGAGGCGTTCATCCCGGCCTGTCCCGGGGAAGCATGGCCTATCCCTGGAGCGGGGCCCTGGACACGTCGGCCCTGGTTACCGCCTTTCGCCTGGCCCGGCTGTTGAATCTGATGAAAAATGAAAGAGAGGCGGTCCTCCACGAAGATCTCATCCTGACTATTTTGCGGGAGAAACGTCTCTACACCTACGGCAGGGACAAAAAAAAGATCCCCGTGCCTATGCAGGACGGGGATCTGGTTTCCTTGACTCTGGAAGGGCTTACTTATCCACAAACCCGTTAAGGTAGGCGTTGAACTGCCGTTCGAACTCCTTGTTGATAACCTTCTTCACATCCGTATTGACCCGTGACCTGGCCGCCGATTCGGTGGTGGAGGTGGAAATCCCGTTCTCGTTCACGGTCATGATGACCTTCCCCGTCTCATCGGCGATCTCTATGGCCAGATACCATTTGAAGTTCTGGTAGTCGTTATTCCGTTCGATCTTCTCCGACCGTACCGAGCCGGTCACGGCGATCTCCCCGGAGGGGGAGACGGAGAAGCCCATATCGGTCAGGCTCTCGGCGAGGATTGACGCGGCGTTGCCCTCGTCATCCCCGGTGAACTCCATGCGAAAGGACATGTCCTCCGCCGCGCCGGTCCGGGCCGTCTTGATGGCGGCTATATCATACCCTGCCGAGGCGGTGCGGGCCGTGGCGGGTGAGATGATCTCCAGCTGCTCCTTCATCACCTCATTCGCCATGGCGATGATATAGGCCGAGTCGTAGTAGGCGAAGCGCGACAGACGGGAACCGGAGCGGTCCCCCTCGGATATCAGCCTGTTCAGCACATCGGTCTGATCCCGCATGCGGGTGCTGTAGAGTTTGGCCGTCTCCTTTCTGTTCAGATAGGCCGCCACAATGACTTTGCCCATGCTGTCCGTCCAGGATTCGCCGTATTTCACATTCATCAGGGTCTGATCGCTCAGCTGTGTGATGTTGTTGGTCACTGCGGTCTCGCTGGAACTGCCCGAGAAGACCCCGCTGGACTGCATCTCCACATAGCGGCTCTCCACCGTATTATCCACCACGATGCGGCTTTCGAAAATCAGGGCCAGATTGGAGGAAGCCTTGGCCTGCGCCTTGGACAGGGTATCCCCGTCGCCCAGAACGGCCAGGTACTCCTCATCGGGATAAACCGAATTGATATCGCTCACCCAGGCTGGCTGTTTCGACGACTTCGTCGGAGAGGAAGAAAAGCCGGAAGAGGGGGAGGAAACGCATCCGGTTATAAGAATGAGCAGGATGAAAATCCCTGAAACTATCGATCTTTTCATGTTGAACCTCGCTTAAAATAAATGGACCGATTCGAGAATCGAACTGTTGCGGCTGATCTCCTTCGGTCCCAAATTATCGGTGAAAATGAGAGCGCCCTGATTGTAGTATTCCACCCGAAAATCATGGACACCCGGTTCCAGGTAGAATTCTCCGGAATAGGCCCTGTCCGGGAAAAAGTTGGAAATCCTCAGGTCCGCGTTCTCCGTGGCGTCCACGGCCACATCGGTGGCCACGCCCAGAGCCAGTTTGAGCAGTTCCCCGCCCAGGCCGCCTACCTGATCGTCTATGACCGAGTTGGTGGCCGACTGGCCCACTTCCTTCACCACCCCTTTGACAACGGCACGGGTGATGATCTTGCCCACCTCAAGGGGCAGCTCCTTGGCAAAGGTGGCCTGAGCCACGTGGCCGATATCCTCGGTGAGCCCCAGATCCCCCAGCAGCTTCCCGTCGGCGTAGATTTGTATTTTATCCACGGCGATGCTCCTCTCGAACATGCGGGGGAACTGCAGCTTCATATGAAATCCGTACTCGATACCGGGAATGAAGAGGCTGTCGATATCGGTCAGCTCTTTCAGATAATTCTCCTCATTCTGATCCACCGTGGTAAAATGCAGCATTCCCGCTGTGGAATCGATGTAATAGGTTATGGCCTTTTTTCCCGGGGACTGACCGGCGAAAGCGAAAAAGTTCACCGGTATGGCCGTGCCTTCCCGGGGCATGGAATCCGGGGGCAGCCCCATGGGAAAGGGGTAGATCAGGGGCTGGGTGAGAAAGGCGTTATTGTAGTTGCGCCGGTCTATCCGGGCGTCGTCGTAATCGCCGGTATTCCGGTAAAGAATCGTTCCCAGATAACGGCCCAGGGCGTTCTCGTGAAATTCGTTTATCGCCTTATCCACCTCGACCTGGGTCTTCTCCCCGCTGTTGTTGTATTCGTTGTACATGGCGTCGTACTTGTCCTGGAGCAGGTTCATCTTGTTGTTCAGCCGGCGGACTTCCACCAGGGCATCCTCCGGATCGTCCAGGGCGATGTAATTCAGGGCCTTGAATACGTTGATGTACAGGTCCTCGTAGATTTCGCCGGAGTAGTCCCTGGCGTTGTCATTGAGAACGGCGGAGCCCACCGACTTGGAGATGCTGTTGGTATAGAGTTCCTCTATGGCGTATTCCGCTTCGGTCAGGGCGCTGTTGCTTTCTTCGTAGCGCTGGGCGTAATGGTAAAGCATACCCACGTCCAGATAGTAGAGAACCCGGTCCTTCTCCTTGTAGGCCTCTCCCTTCACCTTCTCTATGGAATCGGCGGCGGCGTAGTAATTCCGCTGCTTCACATAGGCTTCGGCCTCCACATACTGTGACTGGGAGGTCACCGTGCTGGAGCAGGAGATGAGAATAAGAAAAAGCAGCGCCCCGGGAAGGAATCGAAAAACAGTTCTTACCATGAGTTCTTGGATCTTTCGATATACTTCTTAATGTCCTTGGAATCAATCCATACTTTCTGGTTCGTCTCTATATCGATCATTTCCATATCCGTTTTATAGAGGACCACTTTCTTTCCGTCCGCCGCATCGGTCTGGGAGGTAATCACCCCGATAAGCATGAAGTCGGCCCCCGTTTCGGCTGCCAGGGCGGCCATGGTCTCCTCCGTGGCGTTCCCCTGCTGATCCAGCTTCTCGTCCCTTACCTGGAGCCTTTCGTTGGAGCTGGCCACGAAGGTGACCTCCCCGCTGTTGACGAGCTCCCGTTCGATATCCTTGGTAAAGGTTGCCGTTTCGATA
>JAFGPQ010000016.1 GCA_016936115.1 Spirochaetales bacterium
CGTAATTGAGAATAGACCGAATAAAAATCTTGTTTGTTTATCTCTGTCCCTAATGAAGTATATTAAAGTCAGCATCAAGAAAAAATTTGATGCATCAACAAGAAAAACAAGAAAAAAAGGAGCTAACATACTCACATGATTTCGGAATGGAATTTTATATCCAGCTTCCTTTGCTATAGCTAATGCTCTCAAATAGGGATGCTCTGATAGATCGTCTTCAACATGAAGAAATCCTCTTAGTCTTTGCATTCTATAATTCTTTTGTGGATCTATGTTTGAATTTAATATGATTTTGAATAAGTAATATAGGGCATCAAAAATGAAAAAGAGATTCAAGAATCTCTTGATAGGGTATTTAATCTTCCTATAGATGAGAAGGATGCAGAATACATTGACTACGAGATTTACTCCCAGAGTTAGTTCTTCTGGTAATACCGAAAAAATTTCTGGCATAGTAAGACTTTATCATTGTCTATAAATAATCGCAACGTATTTTTTTTGATGATTCCAGCGATCCATTATCATATCAAAAGAGAATTATATAGTTGTTGGAAAAGATTGGGAGTGGTAAATTAAATAGGGGATAATTTACTTGGAATTGCACATGAAAAAGAAAATGGGAGATAGCCTTGAGCAAAGAAAAGGAAAAATATGATTCTGTTATCCAATCATTTCGGGATGGTTCATCTATTTTTCATTATACTACCAATGAGACGGCTATAAATTATTTACTTCCCGACCATTCCATAAAGTTTTCAATGCTTGAGAATACGAATGATCCTTATGAATATAAATTTACACTTACTAATGGTAGAGGTTGGGGAGAAACATCCGAGGATACATTTGCAAAATGGCGAGAAGCAACTCCCGTATTTGATAGGTATCGCCGGAGATTGATAAAAGTAGCCTGTTTCTGTACAACAGATACATCCTCTTTTACTGAGGAAATTGAGCATGAAGAAGCCATCAATTATGGTTGTTGTAAACCTAGGATGTGGGCTCAATATGGAGAGAATAATTATGGTGTCTGTATCGTTTTTAATAAAGAAAGGCTAACGGATATTATCAAGGAGAGATTTGAATATTCAAATGCTGATTTGATTAGCTATGAATCTGATTTTGTGAAAAGACAATTTAATTTTGATCTAAATAGATTGAGTAATCTATCCATTGATGAATATTGTCGTGATCATATTAAACGTCATTCGGATCTATTATTCTTTAGAAAGCATGCTGATTTTCAAGATGAAAGAGAATATAGAATTGTCTTTTTATCGGATACAGAAAAGGATGTAATCGTTGATATAGAAGAAGCAATCACTACTGTTGTCATTGGTGATAGATTTCCTGATGGCCAATTACCAGCTCTTGCATTTCATTGCACGGAATTGGATATTCCCTGTTATCGTGTGAATTGGGATAAAGGGAGAGCATTTGTTCAATACTGTGGTGCTCTCTCAAGAGATAAGGAAATTGAAGCTAAGTATGATAAATTATGTTTGAATCCAAATGCATTCGGGAGAGTTCTCAAAGTCCCAGATTCGGGCGAGGAAATCACAGAAGGTTTCATCGGAGTTCCCCCTCATGGGACATAGTTGATAAAGCCCTCGTCCTTAAAATAACGAAGGAATCGGTGGACATCGGAGTTCTGAAGAGTTACAGTTTTCAGGTCGGATAGAATCTTGTCGACAGAACAGAGTTCCTTGACTGAACGGGGATCGGCAGTCTTCTCTTCCGGAACACCTTCATAATACCACTTGTTGGCTAAGTACTCAGCTTTTTCCCGGTCCGATGTTCCCGTACTCCTGGCAGGCAGTCTCTCTCCCGTCTCGGGATTAAGAATAGCCACATACCAGGTTTTATTTACACCACGGTTATAAAAATAAAAACGGCGTTTCATAGTCTCTCCCAAGTGTTTACTACACTTTTCATAGGACAACTAATGAAAAACGCCGTTTTTACGGTAGTTACTCACTAAAATAATTTTCACTAAACCCTTTCGGACTAATAATTTAGCAGGGGAAGGACTCGAACCTCCGGCCTTCGGGTTATGAGCCCGACGAGCTGCCAACTGCTCCACCCTGCGTCGTGTGGAAAATAATATAGTTGTTTGCTCCAAAATTGTCAAGGGGCACTTCGAAAAAAGTAAAAATACTTTGAAAATAAGCTTCCGAATAGGGGCAATCGATTGGCATTTGTGATAATTGGGGGGATCTGTAATAAAGAAAGCAAAAATATCTCCGTATAGGTAAAAAAGGTGTTGTTTTCCTCTGAAAGCCCGTTTACAATACCCCTCAGGCTATTTAACCATTTATAGAATAAAGAGGGTGAGATTATGTTCATACGCATGAAATTACTATTGCTTTTCTTCGCCGTTATCCTGATTTTCGCGGGGGTGACTTACTTTATACAAACGACTCAGACCGAGATGGGAGAGCTTCAGGCGGCCAGCCGTGATGCGGCCCTGACCCTGTACAAATGGGAGTCCATGATGCTCTCCCTTAGGAAGATGCACGGGGAAACGGGATTCCAGAATACCTATGAAACGGAATGGGTTCCCATGTATCAGGCCTTTTCCGAAGGTATCGATTCCATGGTCAATAACTCCAGTCTGGCCCGTTTCGATGTGATGAAGGAGAAGCAGGACAATCTTCAGTCCCTGTGGGATTATCTGAATCCGACCATCTCCTTTATCGATCAATTCGTCCATGATACCTCCAACGCCAAGCTCATCGAGGACACCACGGTAAAGCCCCTGGTCGTCCTGGCGCAGGCCAGCAACGCCGTAGGCAGGGGATATTTTATTAACGCCATAAACTTCAATTCCAGCATGGATTCGCTCATCTCTTCCTCATCCGCCTTTGAGTCTCTGCTGCTTAATATGCCCAAGGAGATAGATCAGCTCCTGAGGGAATTGCGCTATAAGCAGAAGCTGCTGACCTACGCCATTATCGCTATCGTTATCGTGGGTACCATTATTATGGTCCTCAGTTTCGCCGGTCGTCTGAGCCGCAGGCTGAAGGGGGTGGAGCGGATTATGAGTTCCATCGCCGATCAGGATCTTACGGTAACGGTCCTTTCCACGGCGAAGGACGAGACCGGCCTCCTGACAGACCATGCCAACAGGGTTATGGAACAGCTTAAGACGATTCTCGGCGATATAAAGACCAGCGTCGTAGAGGGGCAGCGCCTGAGGGAGGAGATGGGAGCCAGTTCCACCCAATCCTCTTCGGCCATGACGGAGATCACCGCGAATCTTGCCAATATGGAGAGGCAGTTCGACTCTCTTGATAAGGTTGTCAACGAAGTCTTCATGGCCCTTGAGAGAATCAACGGGAAGCTTGAGAACCAGGTTCACGGAGTGGAGAGACAGTCCTCTGCAGTCTCCGAATCCTCCGCCGCCGTGGAGGAGATGATGGCGTCCATTGAAAATGTCTCCCGGGTAGCGTCGGAACGGGCCCGCATGGTGGAGGGCCTGATCCAGGCGACGAACCAGGGGAGTAATCAGCTTAAGGAGACCTCCAAGGCGGTACATCAGGTTACCGCCGATATCGAGGAGCTCATGGAGATCATCGCCATTATCGACAGTATTGCCGATCAGACGAACCTGCTCTCCATGAATGCGGCTATCGAGAGCGCCCACGCCGGTGAGGCGGGGAAGGGCTTCGGGGTTGTGGCCGATGAGATCCGCAAACTGGCCGATTCCACGGGAGAGAATGCCCAGATCGTGGCCCAGTCCCTGAAGAATATTACCGACCGTATCGGCGAAGTGAATAACAGCAGCCGGGTCAGTCTTGACCAGTTTTCCCATATCGAGACCGAAGTGGAGAGCACCTCCCGCTCCCTGGTGGAGATCTCCCACTCCATGGATGAGCTCTCCGGCGGTACCCGGGAGGTACTCTCCGGGACGGAGGAGGTGCGGGACGTGACTCTGACCATGCTCGAGGAGATCAGATCCCTTCAGGAGGAGTCCAGCGGCATCACCGAGAACATGGGAAATATGCAGCAGCTCTCCTCCTCCGTACTGAACGGGATCAAGGAGATCAATGTGGGCAGCCGGGATGTTATCAACGCCATGGCGAATCTTCAGGATGTGGGTGAAAGGAACCGGGAGAATATGGAACTTCTGAGGAACAAGGTGGACCGGTTCAAAATGGAGGAAACCGATTTATCTTAATATGCCTGTACAATCGGTGTGATATAACCTATACTTTTACGGTTGGATCCGGGTTGTGAAGCGAGGTAAACAGACATGAGAATAACCGATTATATTGATCAGATTAAGAGCCTGACCGAGAATCTGAAAGGCCGGGATTACGGTTTCCGCCCTGATAATGTCTACCAGGAAGGAATTCCCGAGAACCGGGAAATCATCGGGCAGATGGTGGATCCTCTGATGCTCCCCGGCAGTTCTATCGAGAATAAGGAAGCCCTGATTGATCTGCATAAGAAAAGCAGCGACGGAAAGGCCTGTCTCCTTCTCGTGGAACATTACAGCAATTTCGATTATCCCTGCCTGGTTCGCCTCGTGGAGAAGGACAAGGACCTGGGTATCCCCGTCGCATCTGCTTTTCTGCCCCTTCAGGGTATGAAGCTGAGCGAAGGCAACCCTATTACGGCGGCTTTCTCTAACTCCTACGATACCATTGTCATTTATCCCAGCCGGTCCATCGATAAGGTACAGGACGAAGCGGAGAGAAAGAAAATCCGCGATATAAGCGTACCCATCAACATAGCCGCGATCAAGGAGCTGACGAAGAGAAAGCACGCCGGCCATATCATTACGGTGTTTCCCGCGGGAACCCGGTACCGTCCCTGGGAACCGGAATCGGGAAAAGGGGTAAGGGAGATTTACTCCTACCTGAAAACCTTTGATTACCTCTGCTTTCTCGCTATCAACGGGAATACCCTCGTCCCCTGTCGGGAAGAGGTGATGGAGCAGGACGAGCCCCGTCAGGATGTGATGACCTTCACCTTTTCCGATGTGGTGGATTCAAAGACCTTCCGGCAGAAGGCGGCCGCCGAAGTGACCCCCGACATGGATGTCAGACAGCATACGGTGGATAAGGTTATGGAGACGCTTTTCGCCATGCATGACAGGAATGAGCCGGCCCGGCTCGAGAAGTTAAAGGCTCTGGGAATCAATAATCAGGAGTGATTTCCTTCTCATAGGTCACGTATCGGGGGGTGTACCCGTTTTCGGTAAAAAGATGATTTATCACGCTGTTCGCCGGTATTCCCTGCACCAGAACCCTTTTCATGCCCCGGCTCAGAAAGAGTTCCTCCGCCTTGGTATAGAGTTCCTCCGCCACCCGCAATCCCCGGTATTCCGGTATGGTGAAGAGATTGGTGATAACCGCGGAGAAACCCTCCTGACGGAAGATTATGAAGCCGGCCAGTTCCTGTTCCGGTGATTCGGCGGCTATGAAGTCGGAATCCTCTTCCATGAAATGGTAGTAGGGGCTTTTTACCCGACGGATTTCACGGGGAAGATTCTCTTCCGCCTCTTCAAGCACTTTCCTGTCCAGAACCCTGACGCCCTCCCTGTGATGATCCGGCGCCTCGAGAAAGAGGAAATCGCTCAGAAGAAGCTCTTCCAGGGTCTCCTTTGCCTCTCCCAGGGTCATCATATTGCGGTAATTCTCAAAACTGTCCAGCCATTCCTGTATATAGGATCTCAGTTCCCGGGATTTGTAATGAAACCAGAGCTTTTCGATTTCCGGCTTCTCCTTGAGCAGGTCCTTGAAATTCCGAAAGACCCCCTTCCCCGAATGGAGTATCGCCCTGAGCCGGGACCGGTAGAGGGGATTGTTCAGGGAAAGCACGAACCGCTCCATGATATTATACCCGTCCGCCGGGGTCCAGCGGGGCAGGGAGAGGTAGCGCAGCTCCTCCGGATCATCGCTTTCCTTCTGGTTCTTCGGAATCACGGTGAGCTTCTCCACGTCAAGGCAGAAGATCTCCCCCTGGTTTTCCATTCCGTATATAATCTGCTCCAGCAGTTCGGGAGAGAGAATCATCTTTTCATTCATATGGTCAACCCCTGTTCTCTCTCCCACTCTTTCAGTTGCGTCAGGAGATCGTTGAACGGCACATAGGTCAGAGATCCGTCGGCCCGCTTATACAGTTCCACCTCTTCCCTTTCGAGATAGCGGTTGGATACGATAATCCGGCAGGGGATGCCCAGCATGTCGCAATCGCGCAATTTTACACCGATTCCCTCTTTTCTGTCATCAACCAGGGCGTATTTTCCCAGTTTTTCCGCCAGGGAGTAGACCCGGGACTTGATGGTGGGTGATTTTCCTATGCCCATGATGTAATAACGAAAGGGGGCCAGTTCTTCGGGCCATTTCAGACCTTTCTCGTCCCTGTTCGCCTCGGCTATGGCGAAGAGCATCCGTCCCAGGCCGATTCCGTAACTGCCCATGAAGGGGATCTTCACCTTATTGTCCTCATCCTGAAAGGATAGGCCCATCTTTTTGCTGTAATAATCATCCAGCTTGAAAATATGGGCCAGCTCGACCCCCCGTATCATATCAAGCTTCTCCCCGCAGATACGGCAGTGATCCTCTTCCCCTGCCTTGACGATGTCTCCGATACGGTGGGCATCAAAATCCCGGCCGAAATTAACATTGATAAAGCAGTACCCCTTCGCCCCGGATTTCATGGTGAGATTGCTTGTGTCCACCACGCTGTCATCCACCACGATGAGGCAGGAGCTGTTCAGATTGAAGGGGGAGGGGGATTCCGGATCTATTCCCAGCTGACTCAGCTCCTCATCGCCGGCGGGTATGAGCTCCTCCGCCTGGGCCACGTTTTTGAGCTTTTCCGTACTTAGGGTGAAATCCCCCCGGTAAATGGCCATGATGAAGCGCCGCTCCGACCGGTAGACCTTGCAGAGTCCGAAGCCCATACCCTTTCTTTCCCAGCTTTCATCCGCCTGGGAGCAGAGATCCGAGGAGACCGCTTCCAGGGGCTTCAGGGGGCTGGATGAGGTGGTTTTCTCACAGCGGGCGATGCTCCGGTTCGCCCGGTACCCGCATTTGGGGCAGCTCATGATGATGTTCTTTCCCCCCCGGTGGGGCAGGGTGAATTCGTAGGAACGGGACCCGTGCATGAAGCCCGTATCCGCCTCTGAGGTAATGTAAGGGACGGCGCAGCGCTTGAGAATCCTCTCGTAAGCGGCGAACATGCGGGGGAAGAAGTTATTCAGTTCCGTGAAATTCCGGTGAAAGGAGTAGCCGTCGTGCATCAGAAACTCCCGGGAGCGGATCAGATAGCCCCGGGGACGGATCTCGTCACGGTATTTGAGCTGATTCTGATACACAAAAAGGGGAAGGTCTTTGTGGGATTTGATCTCCTCTTTCACCAGGGCGGTCACCGCCTCTTCATGGGTGGGGGAGAGGATCATGCTTTTGCCCTGCCTGTCGGTGAACCGGGCAATCTCCATGGTTTCGCTTCTGTTGCGCCCGGTGATTTCCCACAGACTTTCAGGAGATATCAGAGGAGTGGTGATCTCCATGCCCCCCAGCTCCTCCATCTCCTCGCCGATGATTCTCTTCAGATTATTCAGGACGCGCATTCCCAGGGGCAGAAAAGAGACGAATCCCTTTCCGCTGGGCCGTATGAAGCCCGCCGAAATCAGAAGATCGTTTCCCTCGTAGGGGGAGGCCTTTTCCTTATCCCTGTGGCTGACTTTGCCCGGTAGGTCGGAGTAATTCATTATGGTTTAATTTTACACCAAATATCACTCAGGTCAAGGGAAAGGCATGGACAATTCCTCTCCCCTGTGGTCGAATAGGCCTATGAAAGAGAGATTCCGCATTTACGGGGGACTGTTCGTCTCCTTCCTGAAAATATCATCCCTGACCCTGGGCGGGGGAGCGGTGATGCTTCCCCTTATGGAGGAGGAGTTCGTAAGACGCAGGAAATGGATAGGCGAAGAGGATATGCTCGACGTCTACACCCTGTGCAACACCCTTCCCGGGGTGATCGCCCTGAACTCCTCCCTCATGATAGGACGGCTCAAGGCCGGTTTCTGGGGAGCCTTGTTCTCCGTGGCCGGCGTTCTGATACCCTCAGTGGTTATCATCACCGCCCTGGCTTCGGCGGTGCAGCTGTTGATGGGGTATCCTCTTGTCTCCCGGGCCTTTCTGGGCGTGCGTGCGGGGGTGACGGCTCTGCTCCTCTTCGTCATTATCAATCTGAGCAAAAAGGGTATCCGCGGAGGAAGGGAGCTCCTTATCGCTCTCTTCGCTTTCATTGCTCTGGAGGTTTTTCAGGTGAATGCGGTTCTGGTCGTTCTTCTCTGCGCCCTGCTGGGGGGGATCCTTTTCTCCAGGAAAAAGAGGGACAGGCCGTGATATATCTGGAACTGTTCTGGGCCTTCTGCAAAATCGGGGCGGTTACCTTCGGCGGGGGCTACGCCATGATCTCCCTCATCCAGCAGGAAGTGGTGTCCCGGGGATGGTGCACTTCCGCCGAATTTGCCGATATGGTGGCCATCTCCCAGATGACCCCCGGCCCCATCGCCCTCAATACGGCCACCTACGTGGGCAAGATCACCGCCGGGATTCCGGGAGCCCTGACCGCCACCTTCGGCCTGATTTTCCCCGCCCTCTGCCTGACCTCTCTGGTTATCTTCTTTCTGGAGCAGGTCAAGCGTTCCCGGGCGGCTGAACCCTTTATCCGGGGCATACGCTCCGCCGCGGTGGGGCTTATCGGGGCGGCGGTGCTCTTTTTTATGGAAAACTCCCTGGTGGACGGGGAACTCCCCCTGTACTGGAAGTCGATCGGGAAAGCCGGTTCCTGGACGGATCTGAGTATCCTCTGGCAGGGAATACTCATCTTCGCTGTCATAATTATTCTGAAGAAGACAATTAACATCAAACCCTTCGGAGCCATTCTTCTCTCCCTGGGGCTGGGTGCGGCGCTATACACGTTCTTTCCCCTGTGATACGCTACGCATTCTCAATTCTCAAGTCCGCTTGCCAATCCCGATGCAACTATCTAGAATGGTCCCATGTCGCAGATAACCGATTTTGAGGAAATGCCCGTGACCCGGGTTATGCTGAAATACTCCATTCCCGCCGTGGTTGCGGCCAGTGTGCAGGCTCTCTACAATATCGTTGACCGCATATACATAGGCAAAGGCCTGGGGACCGAGGCACTGGCCGGGGTAACCCTGACCTTTCCCGTTTTCATCCTGTCCATTGCCATAGGAGTCCTTTTCGGTATGGGCAGCTCGGCGGTCATCTCCCTGAAGCTGGGTGAGAAAAAAAAAGATGAGGCCGAAGAGGTCATTGGAACCACTCTCTTTCTATTTTTCATTTTGGGTTGTTCTGTGGCCGTCCTGGGGATATTTTTTCTGGAACCGATTCTCAGGCTTGTCGGTGCCACAGAAGTCACCATGCCCTATGCCAAGAGCTACCTTTCGATTTTTCTGCCCTTTATGGCGACCGACTTCATGGCCATGGGCATGAACGGGACCATACGCAGCGAAGGGAATCCCCAGCTGGCCATGATTATCTCCGTAGGCGGCGCTCTTATCAATATCATCCTGGATCCCCTCTTTCTCTTTGTATTTCACTGGGGCGTGGCCGGTGTGGCCTGGGCTACGGTTCTGGCTCGAATTATCACCGCCGCTGTGGTCATTCTTCATTTTACCCTGGGAAAAAGCCGTTATCTTACCTTCCATCGAAAGGATTTTCGCATGAATTTCCCTCTGGCCCGGAAAATGGCATCCATCGGCATGGCTCCCGCTCTTTTTAATCTGGCCACGACCTTCGCAGCCGTTTTCAGTAACAGGGCGCTGGTTAAGTACGGGGGGGATCTGGCCATGGGGGCTCTGGGGGCCATTATGAGCATATTTATGATTATTCAGACACCCATCAGGGGGGTGCAGATGGGGTCTCAGCCTCTGATAGGGTATAATTACGGCGCCCGGCTCTATCACCGGGTCAGACAGATTCTGCACCGGGCCTACCTGTCCGGAGTAATTATCGCCCTGATCGGCCTTGGGGGGGTGTTCCTGTTCGGGGGAAATCTGGTTTCCCTTTTCAGCAGGGGAGATGCAGCCCTCATTGCCATGGGGCGAAGGGGACTGAACCTCTATCTGGCCTTCATTCCCCTTATGGCTGTGCAGATGATTTCGGTGACCTATTTCCAGTCCGTGGGTAAACCACTCAGGGCCATTATCCTGAATATGGCCCAGAGTACGGTATTCTTTCTGATCCCTCTGTGGATTCTGCCCCCCTGTCTGGGGTTGGACGGGATCTGGTGGGCGACCTCTCTGAGCCATCTGCTGGGAGGATTCACGGGTATCGCCTATATCATCCCGGAGATGAGGAAGCTGCCCCGGGAAGCGATCCCCCCGGTTCAGAGGACTCCTCCTTCTCCATATTAAAAAGGCCCGAGTCCAAAGACCCGGGCCCCGTATCCGGCGCTTCGCCGTCAGATGTCCATAAAGTTAGGCAGGAAGGTAGCAATATCCGGGAACAGCATTAGCAGAACGGTGGAGGCGATCAGGGCGAACCAGAAGGGAATGGTCCCCTTGAATACTGTTTCCAGCTTAATCTTCGTGATGCCGGAAGTAACCACGCTCACGACACCAACGGGGGGTGTCAGGAATCCGATGAGAATCATGAGAATCGTTATGATGCCGTACCAGATGCCGTTGTAACCCGCTTTGATGATCAGGGGGTAGAACAGGCTGGTGTAGATGACCAGGGTGGCCATGGCGTCCATAAAGAATCCGGAAACAAAGTAGGCTCCGAAAATAGTAGCAAGAAGCAGGAAGGGAGGCATATCGGCCATGTGAACGGCCAGGAAGGCGGGAATTCTCGTCACGCTGATGAAGTTGCCGAAGATCACGCCCCCTATGACGATAATCATGAGCATACCCCCGACTTTGATAGTGTCGTACAGGGCGGAGAGGAAGGCCTTCATGTTCATCCGCCTGCTGAGAAGGGCGAAAACCAGAGCCAGAAAGGCGCCCATGGCTCCTCCCTCGGTGGGGGTGAACACGCCCATATAGATCCCTCCCATGGTAAAGAGGAAGATCGCCGGAACGGGCCATATGGGTTTGAGGGAGGTCAGACGCTCTTTCATGGGAGTTTTCGGGGCTCCCGGAGCCAGTTCCGGTTTAAGCCGCACCATGAGATAGGCCGTAAAGGCGAGAAAGACGGCGGTAATCAATCCGGGGATGATACCCGCGATGAGAAGCTGCCCGATGGACTCTTCGGTAAGGACTCCGTAGATAATCAGCACGGAGCTGGGGGGGATCAGAATCCCCAGGGTGCTGCCGGAAGCGACGCTTCCTGCGGCAAGGCTGTCATCATATTTCATGCGACGCATTTCGGGAACCGCAATGACCGCGATCGTTGCCGTGGTGGCTATGACGGAACCGGATACGGCGGCGAAAGCGGCGCAGGTGACGATGGATGCTATTGCCAGTCCCCCCTTGATATGGCCGAACCAGGCGTTAAAGGCCTTGAACATATCCTGACCTATCCCCGCTGAGCCGATGAACATCCCCATCAGGGTGAACATGGGAATGACGCTCATGCTGTAGCTGTGGGCGTTATTGAAAATATCCGTTCCCATTTTGGCCAGGGCAGCGGTGGGCCCAATGACAATTCCGTATCCCACAATACCTATCAGCAGCATGGAGGAACCGATGGGAAATTTAAACATGATAAGAACCAGAAGGGCAAGAACTCCCAGTAAACCGATTAATTCAGGACTCATTGCTTTCCTCTCCCTTCAATTCTTTTATTGCTATAGACAAATCCCGGATCAGCGTGACCACAAGGATCACGATTCCGACCGATGCCAGATATATCCAGGGATACATGGGCATCCGGAGAACGCTTGTGATTGTATGGGCGTTGTGCATCCGTGAGGCGTATTTGAGCGTCTGTACGAATGCGATAGTGAACATGGTTATGCTTGTAACCGAACTGAGCACATCCAGTATACCTCTCAAGCGGATGGGAAATTTATCATAAATGAGGGTAATCCCCAGATTTTCTCCATTGTACTGCGACACAGGCAAAGAGAAAAAAACAGAAAGGGCGAATAGCAGTTTTGATAATTCGAAAGTACCCGGAATGGGTTTGTTAAGTAGAAATCGGCCGACAACATCGCTAACTGTCATGAAAAGCAGCAAAACTATGGCTAGCATTCCTACCCTGGCAGAAAGCGTATTAAGCATCGATGAGATTTTCTGGATCAATTTCATAATGATCACCTTTGTTTCCTGTAATTATTGATCCCGCCCTGCGGCACAGGGCGGGATATTCTTTGATTATTTATACTTTTTCGCTGTTTCAACAGCCAGATCATAAATCTTCTGACCCGGCTTCCCGGCTTCTTCAAGATCCGCAATCCAGCCCTTTATCATTGGTTCGACCATGGCGTGGAATCTTGCCATGTCTTCTGCGGGCAGTTCGTAAATATCCTTACCCGCTTCCTTGGCGGCCGTCATGGCGTGTTCTACTTCCCCGTCATACTGCTTTCCGATTCTTTCGGCAAAGGAATCGGCCAGATCGGTAATGATCTGCTGATCTTCGGGGGAAACCTTATTCCACAGCTCCTTATTGGCAAACCAGATGAGGGGGGTTGTGTACATATTCATCTTAACGATCTGATTGGTAACTTCCATCAGCCTGAAAGAGATAAGAGCGCTGGGAGCCATAACCGTACCATCGACGATTCCCCTGTCCATGGCGTCATAAAGATCGCTGACGGGAAGGCTGACCTCAACGGCATTGAGTTTTTCGATGACGTCGTTATAGATCGGTCCGGGCGAACGCAGTTTGGTTCCCGCCAGATCGTCCAATTTTTTAATATCCTTTTTCAGGAGAATATGTCCAAGATCCGTACCGCCCACCCAGATGAGATGGGTATCGGTATATTCATATTCTCTCAGCATAGGGGTGATGGCCTTGGCCGTCATATTAGCCTGATAGGCGGATGTGAACATAAAGGGATACTCGAGGGTCTGCGTCATGGGAAATCTTCCGGGGGTATAGGCGGGGAGAACAAAACCCATTCCTGCCACGCCGCTGACGACAGCGTCATAGGTATCGGGGGGAGCGGCGAGGGCGTTGCCGGGATGGATGACAATTTCCACGCGCCCTTCCGTTTTCTCGTAAACATCCTTGGCGAAAGGTTCAATAATATTGACCTGTATGGGGTGAACCGCCGGCATGAAATGGTTCAAATGGAACACAACTTTCTCAACTTTCTTCCCTTTGCCTCCTGCTGATTCGGCTCCGGTATCAGCAGATTTTGAACAACCTGTAAACAGTACAGCAAGAACCAACACTGTTGCGAATACGGGAGTAACAAATGAAATCCCTCTTCTTTCCGACATAGCTAACTCTCCTTTGATTTTAATAGTGAACCTTTGTTGAGCTTGTTATTTTTGTTGAATAAGTTCAATGAACAGATTCAGCGTATCACTGTTTTTTTGAGTTGTCAAATTATTAATTCAAAGATAATCGTCGGAAGTTCTCGTCGGGTGCAATGAATTGCCCCGTTATTCAGTTCCGCTTCCGTACGGGATACTGAGCTAGGGGAACCAAATTATTTCAATTTTGTTGAATATATTCGATGACATTGCTGGATATAAAGTGCTAAACTGGACGAGAAAGGGTTTCCTTCCGGAGTCGTCGAAGTCTGTCGGCTGATATAATCCTTATACTTTCAGGAGTTAATTCATGATCACTCAGAAAAAAAAAACGAAAAGAACTCTTCAGGCAGAGGCTACCAAAGAGAAGATAATCGATGCGACAATGGAGCTGATGGAGAAGAAAGGTCTCAGCGAGATGACCATACAGGACATACATAGAAAAGCCGGGATTTCTGTTGGAACCTTTTACCATTATTACAGCACAAAGGAGGACGTCTTCTTTGAATTGTACAGGAAAGCCGATGAATACTTTGAAACGGAAGTTGTCCCGTTCCTTGAGAAGGACCCTTTGACAACAGTAGAAAAGGTGGTTCTGTTCTTCAGGTATTATGCTCTGTTCAATGAAGCCCATGATGTTGAATTCTCCAAGCAGCTTTACAGTACGAAAAACAAAATGTTTATATCTGAGAAGCGGTTTATGATATCTCTACTTCAGAGCATCATCGCTGACGGGCAGGAATCCGGTGAGATCGATGACTCCTGGACTTCTGATGTGATCACGAATTATCTTTTCATATTCAGTCGGGGCCTCATATTCGACTGGTGCCTTCATGACGGAGATTATCAGCTCTCCGATACCATTGTCACCGATATAACCTTGCTGATGGGAATTTTTACAAAATGAATCCCCTTCGCTTCTTCCGATGAACTGTTTCTTTAGTTCGATATAAAGGGAGAATGTCGGGATGCCCATATCTGCGGTTTAGGGATATGGGAATTCATTACGGTCCGATTTATCCTTAGTAAATCTTTACGTCTCCAAATGCCAAAAAATCCTTTATCCGTCCTCGATGAAACGAAAATCCGTTCGACCTCGTCATATGACCGGGCATATGGCCTCCATTTCATCTCATTAAGACTCAGTTCATTCTGCCCGCGGATTCCATAAACAAACATAGAATAGATTCATCGAAAATGTTCGATTAAATTTGACAGTTCAAATAATCAGTGCAATAATTGCGTATATTACAATTATTCCCAAAAAGGAGGCCAAAGCTTTGGAAAGCTTGAAAAAGAAATTGGTTGGGATCGTCGGAGCGCGGAATGTTATTGACAACCGGGACGTTCTCGACAGTTATTCAAAGGATGAGAGTTTTGCGACCCCGATGAAACCGTGGTTTGTCGTGAAACCGGAAAATGCCGCTCAGGTTAAGGAGCTTGTCAAATCAGCGAGAGAGACTGAAACGCCGCTTGTGCCCGTAAGCTCCGGGGCTCCCCATTTCAAAGGAGATACGGTCCCCTCGGTTCCCCAGTCCGTTATTGTCGATCTTAGCGGGATGAATAAAATTATCAGCGTAAATCGTCAGCAGAGAATGGCTGTTATCGAACCGGGAGTTACCTATGACCAGCTTCAGGAAGCTCTGGCCAAAGAAGGAATGACCCTCGCCGTCTCTCTCAGGCCGAGAGCGAACAAATCAGTACTGACCAGCGTTCTGGAGATGGAACCGAGACTGAATTGCATTCATCAGTTCAACTACACGGAGCCGCTCCGATGCAGCGAAGTCACCTTTGGCGACGGAAATCAGATATATACGGGGGAAGCCGGAAATGGCCCCAAAGATCTTCAGACTCAATGGGATTTGGGAAAATGGCAGGTCATGTCCAACGGTCCCAATATGATGGACTTTCTGAGAATGGTGATGCAGGCTCAGGGGAGCATGGGAATCGTCACGTGGGTATCACTGAAATGCGAGCTTCTCCCCTCTATCCACAAGATGTATCTGGTTCCCGCAAAGAAATCAGTCGATCTTGAAGATTTTCTCTACAAAGTCGTTCGGGTGAGATTCAGCGATAAGCAATTCATCATGAATAAAGCATGTCTGGCCAGTCTCCTTGCCGATTCAAAAGAGGATATTGCCAAACTGAAATCGGAACTGCCCGCCTGGGTCTCCGCCGTGGGAATTTCCGGAGACATACTCTTGCCCGAAATGAAAGTCAGTGCCCAGGAGCAGGACATTGCGGATTTCGCTCAGGATTGCGGGCTTCAGTTCCTTTCCAGCCTTCCCGGAGCGACGGGAGAAGAGGTTTTGGCCAGATCTATCGGCACTTGCGAGGGCAAGCACTGGAAACAGACCGCCAAAGGCGCTTTCCAGGATATCTTCTTCATAACGACGCTTGATAAAACTTCAGTATTTATCAACGCCATGTATGAACTGGCCATTGAAGCCGGATATCCCACTGAGGATCTCGGAGTCTATATTCAGCCGCAGCATATGGGAACATCGGTTCATCTTGAGTTCAGTCTCCCTTACGATCCTGAAAACACGAAAGAAGCGAAAATGGTAAAAGCGCTTTATACAGTGGCGAGTGAGAAAATGTCCAGTCTCGGCGGCTATTACGCAAGACCCTATGATATCTGGGCCAATATCCAGCTTAAGAAAGATGCCCAGTCATACAAGGTACTGCAGGATCTCAAGGGCATTTTCGATCCCAGCAATATTATGAACACGGGAAAACTGACCCTTAAATAACCCAAGAAAACGGAGGAAATATTCATGGCTTTACAAGACTTAAGACCCATGATGGAACGTTGCAGCAGCTGTTCCGGCTGTAAATTCATTCCATTTGAGAAAATACAGAGTGTAAGATTTGCGGAGAACTGTCCGAGTATCGGATACTATAACTTTCATACCTATGCTGCCCGGGGCCGTTTCCAGCTTAGTCAGAGTGTACTGGACGGCAGAACGGAACTCACCGAGACCGTAACGGAAGCCATACATTCCTGTACGTCCTGCGGTTTATGTGATGTAACTTGCAAAATAACGCGGTACAATCTTGAACCGCTGGCACACAACCTCGAACAGAAAGCCTACGCTGTTGAGAAGGGAGCTGTTCTGCCGGCCCAGAAAACGATTATGGAGACTCTTGCAAAAGAGAACAGCATGATCCCCGGCACCAAGAAGAAAAACCGCACGGACTGGGCGAAAGATCTGAACCTGAAGGATCTGTTTAAGGAGAAGGGAGAGATAGCCTTCTTCGCCGGGTGTAAATACAGTTATGATGAGAAACTTCAGAAAACCGCTCAGGACGCCGTAAGGATTCTGCAGCATGCCGGAGTGGATCTGGGTTATCTGGGCGCCGCTGACAACTGCTGTACCGGCCGGGCCAAACAGATGGGTTACTTCAAGGAATTTGACAAAGGGGCGAATACAAATATCAAGGCCTTTGAAAAAGCCGGTGTCAAAACAATAGTGACGCCCTGTTCCGATTGCTATAACTCTTTCAAGCGGCAGTACGCCGAATTGGGTATGGAGGTCGAAGTCCTCCATGTGGTCGAATACATCGAGAGACTGATTCTCGAAGGGAAAATCAAGTTTTCCAAGTCCGTTCCCATGACCGTGACCTATCACGATCCCTGCCATCTCGGAAGACAGGGCGAGAAGTTCGAAGCCTGGGAGGGAATAGACAAGAAAATCTTCAATCAGATACATATCTATGAGCCCAGAAAACCCCGCTACAACGGTATCGACGGCGTTTACGATGCACCGAGAAACATTCTGAAAGCGATTCCCGGCGTTAATCTGGTGGAAATGGAAAGAATCCGGGAGTATTCCTGGTGCTGCGGCGCCGGCGGCGGATGCAGCCAGACTCTTCCCGAGTACTCCGCATGGACGGCCGGTGAACGGATCGCCGAAGCGAACTCTACAGGTGCGGACGCACTGGTTACTGCTTGTCCCTGGTGTAAGGACAATTTTACGGATGCGGAAGATGAAGACGGCAACAAGATGGAAGTTCTGGATATCATCGATCTGGTTCACAAGGCAATTTGACAGGAGGCAAGAGATATGGCTTTAGCAAGAGAAGTATACCAGGCTTTTGAAGACATAGTAGGAAATAGGAATATTTCCGAGGACATAGGAGTTTGCGAAACATACAGAAGCATACCGTCCCAGACGTCGGCCCATTACGGCCCCTCTAAGGAGTGGACCCCCCTGCCTCAGGCTGTCATTCTTCCGGGAAGTACGGAAGAGGTACAGAATATCGTAAAAATATGCAACAAGTACGGTATCGAGTTCAAGGCGGGATCGACTTTCTGGGCGACCATGGCTTATATCGGAGGCGATAATGCTGTTCAGCTTGACATGCGGCGCATGAAGAGTATTGAAATCGATGCAAAGAATATGGCGGCCGTTGTCGAGCCATTCGCCATTGCGGGAACCATACAGGCGGAGGCGATGAAAGTCGGCCTGAACGTACAAATCCCCGGAGTGGGCTGCAGCAGCTCCACCCTGGCCAGCAGTTCCGGATGGGCCGGTTTCGGTCCGGCATCCATTTTCATGGGAGCCAATCCCGAGAATCTTCTGGGGGCGGAATGGGTTCTTCCCAACGGGGAAATCCTCAGAACCGGATCCCTCGGTTCGGGAGACGGCTGGTTCTGCGGAGAGGGCCCCGGGCCCAGTACGAGGGGGATTTTGAGGGGGATATTCGGTCCCGCCGGCTCCATGGGAGTCTGTACGAAAATCGCAACAAGACTTCACCCCTGGCCCGGTCCCAAACAGTTCAGGACATACGGCAAGGCTCCGGCGTATAAGGCTGATTTCGGCGATAATTTCAAGTGCTACACACTCTGCTATCCCGACTGGGAATCCTGGGCGAGAAGCGTCCAGTACTTCCATGAGAGCGATGTCCTGTATATCGGGCACAGACAGTTCAATATGTTCGGAAGGAACCTCAAGGCTTTCATGCTGAATATAATAACAGACCCGGAGAAACAGCTTTCCGATTTACCGGAACTGCTCAAGGATCCGGAAATCCAAAAGCATAACGACAATATGAAACATGATTATCAGGTCGTGATTGCGGGAATGACGAAAAGGGATATGGAGTACAAGGAAAAGGCGATTGATTACATCCTTGAACAGACCGGCGGCTGGAAACACGAGATGATGCTGGAGAAGGAAAAGCATGACTACGCTTTGGCCTATATGACAAGGTTGGGGCACAAAAATCTGAACTACGTCATGTGCGGCGCCTACGAGGGGACGTTCGGACTGTCCGGAAACGTATGGAAAACCATTCAGGTCGTTGAAGAAGCTTCTGCCCAGAAGAGAAAATGGGAAACAGAGCATACCTGCATTGCCGCTACTGGGGGAGATTCCGCCATGGGAGGAGTTTCATCTCTCGGAGGCGGAGGCGCCACTGGATGGGAGTTTTTCACGAACTTCGACTCCTATGAGCTGGAATCGGTACAGGGCACAAGCGATATGGTGGACGAAAACCAGGCGTTTCACAACAAATATGCGTTCGGTCCTGATTTCTGCCGCTGGAATTCCGATGTCCGTCATGTGAATGGGTACAGTTATACGCAAGAGGAGCACGATGAGATGTTTGCAAAGGCACCGCAGCCCTGGATTTATGCCTACCAGTACAAAATCCGTGAGGCCGTCAACCCGAATCACCTTTGCGGCAGTTACCTGAGGACTCTGTCTCCCGGGAAGCTGGAAGGGAAATAAACCGGAAAAGGAACCGGATTTATCCGTTGACCAGTACTTGCTATTTCCCTGCGGCCGCTGATTATTTCAGCAGTCGCAGGGATAACGGGACGTACTTTCTTTTTCCGAAATTACGTTGGCCTAAAAAATGTTGACAGCTATGGAAACCGCTTTATACTGAAATTCCATCCCCGAGTAAAAGGAGTGAAGAGATGACAGAAAGGGAGAATTGGTTTCGTCTGGTCAGGAATGACGAGCCCCGATGGATTACAACGCCTTGGGAAGCTTTCGAAGGGAATTTTTATGATAATACCTTTATCCTGGATCCGATCTATGTCGCTTCAAAAGGGGAGGCGGTGATCGGCGCTTATCCTGATCAATGGGGTGTTACCTGGAAGTGGATAGAAGGTCACCGTCCCAATCCCTACATTACCGAAGAAAATAAGAAGATAAAGGACATAACGAAATGGGAGGAGCAGATAGAGTTTCCTCCTCTTGAAGGGCATGACTGGTCATCCGCCGTCAGCGAAGCTTCCCGGGTCGACAGAAGCGAGAAGATCGTGGGAAGCATGGTCGTGGGCGGGTTGTTCGAATTGTCCCATTACCTTATGGGATTTCAGGACGCTCTCTGCAATTATATGCTCGAACCGGATCACATGTATAATTTGATCTCCGCCCTCGCCGATTGGAAGCTGGGGCATTTGAAACAGATAATCGACCATATCAAGCCCGATGTCGTTCTGTTCCATGATGATTGGGGGAATAAGGATAATCTGTTCCTGCCGCCGGATGTGTGGCGGCGGATCATTAAGCCCCATCAGAAGAAGATTGTTGATTTCGTTAAATCCAGTGGGGTGCTATATCTTCATCATTCGGACAGCATCTGCGAGCCGGTTATCGAAGATATGGCGGAACTGGGGATTGACGGATGGCAGGGGGTTATTCCCCAGAATAATATCCCGGCGATACAGGAGAAGCTGAATGGGAGAATGGCCCTGATCGGCGGCATAGATGCCCAGATCATTGATATGGCCATAGCGGATGAAGAGCTTATAAGGAGCGAAGTCCGCAGATGCATTGACGATTACTGCCCAAGGGGATATTTTATCCCCTGCATACCTAATATCATACCGATCCATGGCGAAGTGAAAGCAATCTATGATGACGAGCTGAAACGCTATGGAAGATCCTTCATGGCGAAGGCCACGGGATAATTCGTCTTGTGACGTAATCCGCTAGCTCTATAGAGAGGTGAATCTGAAAGCTCCTCTCCAGAGTATCCTCAATACTCTCCGCCCCCATGTTTTGGGACTGAATGTGCGCGGATTGCCCTCGTCTACTAGCATTTCCCTTTGTTCCATCCCCGAATCCCTTCTATGGAAATATAGCAATAGAATCTATTCAGTTTCTCATCGGAGGTCTCCAATTCGCTGCAAATCGTCTGTCCCAGGGCAGGAGCGATGCTACGAGATGTTACACCGAATATATTCGTTGAAACTATTCGATTAAACTTGACAGATGAAAATTTCGCCCTTAAGATGAAATCCATGGAGGAATCCGCATCATGCTCAATCGGTATTGCAGCGAGCGGCCGGGTTGCAGGTAAAACGGTTTTTCTTGTAATCCCTATTAATTCGGAGCCTGATATAAGAGACTGGAGGATAGATAAAAGATGTCAGATTACGTTAAAGGTTTAGTCGCACGGGCCCGGAAGGCCCAGGCTGAAATAGAGTTTCTCTCCCAGGAGAAAGTGGATGAGATCTGCCAGACCATCGCCTGGGTCTGCGTTCAGGAGCCCTTCGTCACCGAGCTGGCCACCCTGGCCGTGGAAGAG
>JAFGPQ010000017.1 GCA_016936115.1 Spirochaetales bacterium
CGTGGAATCCCGGGAGCAGATCCTCGAATCGGCCTACGCGGTCAAAGAAGCGGGGGGCGTCATGCTCCGGGGGGGCGCCTTCAAGCCCCGCACATCCCCTTACTCCTTTCAGGGACTTGGTTTCGAGGGGCTGGCCTACCTTAAAGAGGCGGGAGAGGCCACGGGACTTCCCGTGGTCACCGAAGTGGTGGCCCCCGGGGACGTGGAAGCCATGGCCGAATATATCGACGTTTATCAGATCGGCGCCCGGAACATGCAGAATTTCGAACTCCTGAAAACGGTGGGTTCCATGGGTATGCCGGTCATCCTCAAGCGGGGGCTTTCGGCCACTATCAACGAATGGCTCATGGCTGCGGAATACCTGCTCTCTTCGGGGACGGACAAGGTTATACTCTGCGAGAGGGGTATCCGCACCTTCGAGACCTACACCAGAAATACCATGGATATCTCCGCCATACCGATCATACGCAAGCTGAGTCATCTCCCGGTCATCGTGGACCCCTCCCACGGGACCGGCATCAGGGACAAGGTGCTTCCCATGGCTCTGGCCGGGGTGGCCGCGGGGGCCAACGGACTTATCGTTGAGGTTCATACCAATCCGGATAAAGCCGTTTCCGATGGACCCCAGTCCCTCTACCCGGAACAGTTCCGCAAGCTGGTTCACGACGTGGAAGCCCTGGCCCCGGTTGTAGGCAAGGAAGTGGCCCGCCTCCCCGAGAACCATCACCTGCACGCTGCGGTGGACGAGACGGTCCAGTTCTCCGGAGACAGCTGTCGGGTCGCCTTCCAGGGTGAGCCGGGCGCCTACAGCGAGAAGGCCCTGAAACACTATTTTCCCGAGGGCAGCGCCGAGTCCCTTCCCTGCGGATCCTTCGAGGCAGTCTTTGACGCGGTTCTCAAGGGCCAGGCCGATTGGGGCATGCTGCCCATGGAGAACTCCCTGGCAGGATCGATCCTGGAGAATTACGATCTGCTTAATCTGAATCCCGACGTGAGCATCGTGGGGGAGATAAAAATCCGCATCCGCCATAATCTTATCGTTCACAAGGGGGTCGCCCTGGAGGAGATCACCGAAGTGCGCTCCCATCCCCAGGCTCTGGCCCAGTGCGAACGCTTTATTAAGGAGCACGGCTGGGAATCCATCCCCGCTTACGACACCTCCGGCGCCGTGGCCGATCTCTCCCGGGAGAAGGACGCCCGCCACAGGGCCGCCATCGCCAGCGACGAGGCCGCCCGGGTCTGGGACATGGAGATCCTCAAAGAGGGGATCGAAACCAATCCCAACAACTACACCCGGTTCGCCGTGATCGGACGGTCGGAGAACGTGAACGTCACCAAGCCCAACAAGGCTACGGTCATGTTTGAAATTTCCGACGAGGCGGGCTCCCTGTCCAAGTGTCTTGCCCTTTTCGCCCGGCACAATCTGAATATGACCCGCATCGAGTCCCGTCCCATCCACGGGAAGCCCTGGAGCTACTCCTTTTATGTAGATCTTGATCTGCCCGAGGATAGGTCTCTGTTCGAGGGGGCGGCGGAAGAGGTGAAGGAAGCTGTCAAGGGATTCCGGATTCTGGGAATGTACCGGGTTTAATCGTCCGGTTCAGCCTTCGATGCCCAGCGCTTTGAGCTGGGCCTGTTCCTCTTTCTGGGCCACATACTCTTTCAGGCTCTTGTTGCTTTCCACGTAGATTCTCTTAAGAGTATCCATCTCTACCCGTATGCCCTTCACCCGGGCGCGCAGGGTGGGATCCGGTTCCATCTTGAACATCTCGTCCAGACCCACCATCTTCTTATGAAAGGCACGCAGATCTAAAAGATTGTTCTCGATGAACTCCATCAGGGCTTTTTCGGAATACTCCTTCAGTTTCCCGTAGGCCGGGGAATTCGTATTTCCCACCGATCTCAGAAGCTGATTCTTCTTATGCAGCTTGTCTATGAGAGAGGTGTAGTTCAGTTTGATTTTTCTTTCATGGCCGCTTACGGGGTCGATGGTCTTAACCTCGTAATAGATATCCTCTTCCTTCCGGTTGAAGAGACGTCTGAGTACTTCCAGAAAACTGTTTTTCCTGGCTGCGGTTATGTCCCGGTTGTGTTCCAGCTTCGCCGTGGCCGAGGCAAGCTGGTCCCCCGCCTTGGCCAGTTCAGGAACAATATGGAGGAGGAAAGCCTTGTCTACCTTCTTTTTCTCTTTTTTTTGTGACTTGACTTCTTTCTTCGGGGGAACCGAGGTTTTGATGGATTTCAAAAGCTGTTCCCTTCTCGCTTGCCCGTCCGGGGCGAAATCCTCCAGAAGGATCTCCTCGATCAGCTCCCTGTAGTAAGGTTCCCCGGGAAGGACCCCGTTCATCTCCTTCTTGACGGAGAGAAGGATGTTCCGGCTGTTCCGGTTGTACTCCTCCTCCGTGGGATTCACCGCCGTGAGAATCAGGGCTCGTATTTTGAACTTATAAGCTTCCCTTTGATAGGAGCTGATGTCCTTCAGGAACTCCTTGGCCTTTTGATTGGCCTCATTCAGCTTGGTTATGGAGTTGAACCGTACCTCCGAACTCATGGGATCGTCATTGGATGTGATGATCTTGTCCAGGGTCATGGTCAGCCCCCGGGTTATGTTGTGGGTCGTGTTTGATCCAAGGCTTTTCCATTTTATGAAATCGAGGACCGACAGGACCTTCTTGATACCTGTCAGATCCAGCTTATCGATTTCGATGCCCCAGACATTGTTCATGTAATCCAGGACCCGCTCGTAATTAGCCAGGCGGAAACTCAATTCCGACAGCATCTCCCCATCCGGTATGGGGTCGCTTGAGGGAGGCTCCAGTTTGGTGGATTGCTCGTAATTATAAAGGTCCTCTTTGAGAAAACCCTTCTTGACCAGATAGGTATAGAGGATATGGAAGGTATCGCCTATCACTCTCAGATTGTCCTTGAGCTGGGGAAGGACTTTGCTTTCCAGATCGGCCCTTTTTATCCGGAGTTTCTCTTCCAGCAGTTGTAAAAAGTCCTGATTCTCTTCCATAATACCTAGTATCGAACGAATCGCTCTATTTCTGCAACCCTTTTATTGTCTCCGGGAGGAATTATGGGAAAAGAAAATCCTTTTTCAAAAGAAAAACTCGTTATCGGACTTCTTATCTCACGGGATGAACACCGAATCGCCCTGGAAGAGGAGCTGAAAGAACGCTGGGGACCATTTGATCTGACCGCCGGTCCTCTGGCCTTTGATTATACCCATTATTACGACAGGGAGATGGGCACCCCTATCTTCCGCTGGTTCTACTCCTTCGCCGAACTGGCCGATCCCTCCCGGCTGGCCGATATCAAACGGGAGACCGACAGGATCGAAGGGAAATATCTGAACGGGGAGGGAGGGCGAACGGTCAATCTGGATCCGGGGCTTATGGCCCTGCACCGCTTTATTCTCGCCACCACCAAGGACAACGCCCACCGGATTCCCCTGCGGGACGGCATCTACGGGGAAACCACCCTGCTGTACCGGAACCGGGATTTCGAACCCCTGGAGTGGACCTATCCCGATTTCCGCAGTCGGGAGAATCGGGACATACTCAAAAAAATCAGGGAGATCTACAAGGGGGATCTGAAAAGCGGGAAATAGGGAAAGAATCCCTCTCCCCGGGCGTATGGCCACACTCTTCCGCTGCCTACTGCTCACTCTTCTCCTTACCGGATGCGAGTTCTTCTCCCGGGAACGGACTTACCGCATAAGCGCACCGGTTCTGCCGGAGGGCTATGAATTCATCACTTCCTGGGATATCGAGATCATCGTGGAGAACGGGAGCGAGGATGTCCAGCGCCTCCCCGTGACTGGGGGTATTCTCTCCCTTACCCTGGAAAAGGAGACCGCCTGCCTTATCCTGTACAGGGGATGCGCCGAATCGGGATTCACCCTTTATCCGGCGGGGCTCTATCTGGACGGTCTGTCCGGGAATGAGATGACTCCCTCTTTCGGGAATGGCCCCGCCCTGTCTCTTCTGGCTGAGGCGGTGCGCCTCGGATTCGATCTCCGATCCTTCAACTGCCCCCGCTTTCTGCGGGAATTCCGGGAAGTGGAATCCCTCTCCCCCTGGTTTCTTGACAGGGAGAGAATCAGGGACGCCCTGACCGGGGGCGATTTCACTCTCCGGGACCTTCGTCAGAAGGAGCTCTATCCCTTTGTTCCACCCGCCGACGGACTCTCCTGGGTAGGGGAGGATCCCCTGGAAGAGCCGGGAAATCCCCCCTTCCTGCCCCCGGGGAACTACCGGTTCTTTTGCCCCGTCCCCTCACGGATCCGGGAGGTTACCCTGAATGACCTGGGAGAAGCGATCATTCTGGAGTATTCGCCGTAATGTGGCCCGGTGGGAGATGGGAAATATGAGAATTCTGTCAGATCCTGCCGAAAATCCTCAGAAAAGATTGTTATTCTCCGATAATTGGACTAACTTAACAAAGTAAATTAAGAGCTGAAGCACCGTTTCGCTTGAACGTTTTTCCCGGTTGTGCAATAAGGAAAAGCGGCGTTTCGGTGGGTAAAGGCTCTTTTTTTATCTCTTTTTTCTTTTCCTTGGGCAGGTAATCACAAAAAATGTTGATCCTCCGACTAAATGGAAATATACTGATACCAGGGTAAAGCCGCATTACCATGCCGATGCGGGGGAGGTTTTCATTTTGGGCAGCGCCTTACTGACTTTCATGCTTTTTCTGGGCTTCATGCTTATTCTCAGAAGCGTTCTATTCGGGGTGATCCCCCACATCATGAACAAAAGGAAGTCAAAGAAGAAGCACGACGAAACCGACGGGGAGCAGGACTGAGACCATGGCAGATGCACAGGAGCAGCTAAGATCCCAGCCTCCCATGCCGGATTTTTTCAAATTTGATCAGATCCAGAAAGAGGAGTATCTTTCCCAGCTGGGAAATTTTAATCAGGAACAGCGGGCCATCTTTCATAAAATCTGCGATCTCTGGGAACCGGAAATCGAGTATAACCGCTTCATTGAGTTGGGCAAGAATCAGTTTTCCTTTATTCAGAGCCATCTCAGCCAGCTCATGCAGAAACTCTTCAACGCCCGCTGCGGCCTTATCAAAGTCAGAATCCAGCAGGGAAATCTGGAGAATGAACAGATTATTCTGTGCGAGAGGGATTCGATCCGCTTTTTTTACTATTATCTCGAAAACGAGTACTTCTACACTCTCAATTCCGAGGACAAGCAGTTCCTGACCCCCAAGGGCCTGGACCGGCGGGATATCATCATCCCCGGCAAGTACGTGGAAACCCTGGGCCTGACCGATATCAGCGATTCCCTTATGGAGACACAGGGGGACAAAGTAAAAATCTACCTGGTGAAGTGCGAGAATTACGACCCCATCTATATGACTCCCGCCACTCTACCCCTGATCATCCGCCTCTCCCGGGATAAGATCCGGTCCGTGGTGAAGAGTCCCCAGCTGTTGACCTATCTCTCGAAGACTCTCGGGCTTATGGAAAGTGAGATCCTGCGCGATATCAAACGGCCGGATAACAACTTCTGGAACAAACTGAGCCGCTGCCTCATCGAAAACAGAGAGGAAATCGCCGATAAGAGAAGGCATATCCCCCAGGATTTCGCCCCCTCCGTTTCCCTTGTTTACGCCTATACCCGCAACGGTCTGGACGAAGCGGAGAGGATCCGGCTGGACAGACAGTCCCAGAAGGATGAAATGGTGGCTATCTGCCAATCCATTGAGATGAAGCCCGATAAGTTCCTGGAACAGCAGGAGCTGAACGACTATCTCGAAAACGGCATCAAGAGATGGCCCGATTTCAAGAACACCTTCTACGACCAGTGCGTGAAGATGAAGAGCAAGACCTCCCTTCCCCTCATTGTGAATCTGGGAAACGGCTATATGCACCGGGACCATATCTATATGACCTTCAGGCTGGATCTCAACGAAGCGGCGGTGGAGCTGAAGCAGTACTATCTCTCCCTCATGGGGGAGGTTCTGCTGTCCCGGAAGAACGAACGGATCAATGTCTTCGCCACCACCGAATCCTTCGTTCAGAGTATCCGGGACCGGATCAAAGAGCGCTTTCCCATTCTGCATACCCTGCTCGAGAAACCGAAAATCGTTTCCGAGGGCATCATCCACTGGGCCAAGAAACGGTCCAATACGCCCTCGCCGGATCAGGTCAGGATCCTTCTGAATAAATACTTCGAAGAGGATTCCACCCTGAAATTCATAAGGACTGACAGGCTTCTGGAACTCTATCTCCAGCCCCTGTTCATGGAGGCGTACCAGAAGCTCCCCCTGTTCCGCCGGGTCATGATGCGCCTGTTCGGCAGGTACGACAGTTTTCTCGAAGCCTTTTCAAAGACCCCCGATAAGAACGGCGTCAGGAAGGGATTCTCTCCCAGAGACGGGTCTCCCGCCGGTTCTTATACGGGGAAGACACTTTCCCCGGTCCGGGATCCCATGGAAGAGTATCACCGGTCGAGGAGCTCGTCCTCATCGTCCCGATCCTACCGCCGTTCCGGGGCTAAGGAGAAGGAAAAGCGCTACAGCAACCGGGAGCAGAACAATGCCTGGAGCGAATTCGGGGAAGCCCTTAAGAAAGACAACAGGAAATAGGAGGACCGGATGGAAAAGGTTTTTAATGTGGAAAAGGCGCTGAAGCACACCATGAACGACAGGTCCCTCCTGGTGGATCTGCTCCGGTTTACCCTGGAAGACGTTCCGGATATGCTGTCCCGGCTGGAAGAGGCTCTGAAAAAGGAAGAGTCCCCCCGGATCATCGCCGAATGGGCCCATAAAATCAAGGGTTCCGCCGGAGCGGTGAGCGCGGAAAAACTCTTTTCCAGCGCCTTTGAACTGGAAGTAACCGCCCAGGAGGAGGAAGATGATAATTACGAAGAACTCTATCTCCTTATGCGTGAATCCTTTAATGAGTTTCGGGAAGATGAGAATGTCCAGTCGTTCATCGGAGAGTAGCCCCTTGACAGGAGATGATTTCCACCATAAAGTTGTTCCATGTTCGTTTCTGTGATAATAGATGCCGGAGGCGAGGACAGCAGCCGGGTTACGGCGAGTCTGCTTCACCGTTACGGGTTTACGCAGGTGCAGGGGAACTGTTTCGAATCGTACAATATGAACGAGAAACAGCTGGCCCGGCTGAAGCTGGATCTGGACCGGGCCACGGATTTTTATGATGCCATAAGATTCTATCAGTATCCCGTGGATGACCGGCTGGTCATTTCATCCCTGACGGAGAACCGGTGGCGCAGAATGATACTTAAGGAGAAAAACAGTGCTCAATGATTTGAATCCCCGCATAAGGAAAATAGATAAGGATATCCTCGACGCCTGGAGGCGACTTTGACTCGGCTAAGCTGAAAAACAAAGCCGCCGAACTGGAAAGCCTCTCTGCGGATCCGGACTTCTGGAACGACAGGGAGCAGGCCGAGAAAATCCTCTCCGAACTGAAGAGGGTGAAAGGCCGCTACGAACCCTGGGAAGAACTTCTCACCGATCTGAGCGATTGCCAGGAACTGCTGGCTCTGGCCCAGGAAGAGAAGGACGAATCCCTGGAAGGGGAGATTTCCGACGCCATGGACTCCCTGCAGACCACCTTCGACAGACTGAATACGCTGGAACTGCTCTCCGACGAGACGGACAGTATGAACGCCTTCGTGACGATTCATTCCGGCGCGGGAGGAACCGAGGCCTGCGACTGGGCCTCCATGCTCTACCGCATGTACTCCCGTTGGGTGGAGCGTAAGAGCTTCAAGATGACCCTGCTTGATATGCAGGAAGCGGAAGGGGGCATCAAGTCCGTCTCCATTCAGATTAACGGGGAGTACGCCCACGGCCTCCTGAAAGGGGAGGGGGGAATCCACCGGCTCGTGCGCATATCTCCCTTCGATTCCAACGCCCGGCGCCATACCTCCTTCGCTTCGGTTTACGTTTCCCCGGTTATCGACGATTCCATCGAGGTGGATATCAAGCCGGACGACGTGCGCATAGACACCTACCGGGCTTCCGGTGCGGGGGGGCAGCACGTTAACAAAACGGATTCCGCCGTCCGCCTGACCCATATCGAATCGGGGCTGGTGGTCCAGTGTCAGAATGAGCGGAGCCAGACGAAAAACAAGGATACCGCCTTCAAAATTCTCCGCTCCCGCCTCTTCGAATACTATCGGCAGAAGCAGGAGGAGGAGCAGGCGAAGAACGCGGCGGAGAAGAAGGACATCGGCTGGGGATCGCAGATCCGCTCCTATGTTTTTCATCCCTACACCATGGTTAAGGATCTGCGCACCCGGGAAGAGACCGGTAACATACAGGCCGTCATGGACGGAGATATCGATCAGTTTATAGAGGAGTATTTGAGATACAGCTCTCAGAACAGGGAATGAACATTTTAGTGGTTGACGATCTCTCCTTCATGAGATCCATCATCAGGGATATCCTCGTGGCCGGCGGATACAGCATCGCCGGCGAAGCTTCCGACGGCAGGGACTGTCTGGAGAAGTACGAGGAGGTCAGCCCCGATCTGGTGCTCCTGGATATCGCCATGCCCCGGATGGACGGGCTCGCCTGCCTGAGGGAGCTCAAGAAGCGTCATCCCGCCTCCCGGGTGGTCATGTGCTCATCCCTGGGAGATCAGGAGAGGATTATCAAAGCCATTCAGCTCGGGGCCAGCGACTTCGTTGTGAAACCCTTTCAGAAAAACCGTCTCCTGTCGGCGGTGAAAAAAGCCCTGAACCGGGGGTAGTACCGGTGAAAGTCGCTCCGGTAAAATTTCTTATTCCCCTCCTTTTATTCCTTTGCTTTCCCCTGTCCGCAGAAAGCACCGGCACCTGGAGCTGCGCCCTGACCGTGTTCTCCGGGAATCTGGACCGATCCGACTCCTACCTGTACCGGCAGATCCCCCTGCAGCTCTATTATCGCCTCTCCGAGTTCCCCGATCACCGCCTTTCCGACGGGGAGCGGCAGTTCTACGATGAGAAGAACCGGGGGAGTCGGAGCGATGAATTACTGGATAGCTGGGAAAAGCTCCACGCCGAAAGGGATGCCCTTCTCTTCAGCGGGGACAGGACGGAGTATGAAACCCTTTCCCTAAAGATCGATGAAGCGCAGCGGAAGTATGAGGAAAGTCTTGCCCCCGGGAACGGGGACGATCGGGTGCTTGCCCTCGATTTTCTGACAGCGGGGAACGGGGGTATTCTCTTTTCTTCCCCCGAAGCGGCTTTAGAGAAGCATCCCGACTACGTCATTACGGGAAGCCTGGACCGGGCGGGAGATTTTATCCTCATAGAGATCAGGGGAATTTCCCGGGCCGGCGACAGGGACGTTCCCCTCTGGTCCGGAGCGGTGGAGGCGGAGAAGCCCGATGAGAGCACGGCCGCCATGACCGACACCCTGAAGGAGACCATCCTGGGGCGTCCCTGGAGCGCCCTTTCCGTCACGGCGGAGCCCTCCCACAGCCAGATTTTTCTGAACGGCCAGTCCCTGGGCGTCGGATCGGTGCAGGAGGAGATCCTGGAACCGGGACCGGCGGTCCTGGAAGTCCGCTATCCCCGGTACGGCGTTTACCGGGAGGAACTGGAATTGCGTCCGGGGGAGCGAATCAACCGTTCCGTCGTTCTGGAAGCGGGAAAGGAGAACCTCATCACCGTTGAAACGGTTCCCTCCGGGGCGGACGTGATCCTGGGCTCGGTCCACAAGGGAGTAACGCCTCTGATCCTTCCCCGTCCTCTGATTCCGGAGACCCTGATCCTCACCCTGGACGGGTACGATACCATCACCTCGTCCCTGGGACCGGAAACCCCTGCGGTCTCCGAGTTCTCCTTTACTGCGGGAAGGGTGGACTGGAATGAAGAGAGGCTGACCAGGCAGGGGAAGTTCTACAACTCCCTGGGCTGGTTTTCCCTCTCCCTGGCGGCGCCTCTTGTATTAACCGGCATCAAGGATGAGCAGATCCTTCTGGCGCAGAAATACGCGGCCCTGGGGGATGCGGACCGGTTCGACGAGGCCCGGAGCAATGCCATTCTCTCCCAGGGGCTCTACTGGGGGGGCGTGGCGGTGAGCGGCGTGCTTCTGGGGGTTTCCATAACCCGGCTGGTCCAGTATATTAGAGCATCGGAAAAAAGCATTGAACAGCGTTAGGCAGTTCTGAGGATTGTATATGATATTCAACAGAAAGAAGAAGGACTCCCCCTCTCCCGAAGAGGGAAGGAAACCTTCTCCCGGAAAAAGCAAAAACCTGGCTTCCCGCATAGCCTCTCTCTTTAGGAAGGACGGGGAAACGGAAGCTTTCTATGAGGATCTGGAGGATCTTCTCATCGAATCGGACATGGGCGGGACTGTTACCATGGAGATATCCGAAGAGCTCCGGTCCAGCGTGAAGAAAAACCGCATCACCACCCAGGAGGGAATCGTATCCGAACTGCGCCGGCTTATGGGCGAATCGGTTAGGGAGGATCATTTCCTGCCCGAAGAGGGTAAGCTCAATCTCTTTCTGATACTGGGGGTGAACGGTGTCGGAAAAACGACAAGTATCGCCAAAATGGCCCGTCACTACAAGCAGAAAGGGGCGGGGGAGATCGTTCTGGCCGCGGCGGATACCTTCCGGGCCGGCGCCATCGATCAGCTGAAGATTCAGGGGGAACGGGTAGAGTGCCGTGTCGTCGCCCAGCAGCCCGGATC
>JAFGPQ010000177.1 GCA_016936115.1 Spirochaetales bacterium
ACCACCTCAAGGGCGTTTTCATAACCCGCCAGGTAATCCGCCTTAGTCACATCCTCCCCGGCGGCGCAGCCGTCCCCTATCTCCATGAAGTAGCTGCCGTAGATGGGGCCCATGGAGCCGCCGATCTCGGAGATAAGCACATCCCCCAGCACATTCATGGCTTCGGAAAAGCCCATGCTCTTTCCTTCGATTCTCTGACCGGTGATGGTGAACCCCTTCTGCATATTAATGCCGTGATCCCCGTCGGCGATCTTGCCGTCCACCTCGCTCAGATAGTCCACATTCTTTTTTATACAGGTCACCAGATTCTCCACGATGATCCTGGCTTCACTGTTCTTAAAGGTTTCTCCCATTGCTTTCTCCTTGCTTCAGACGCCGAACTGGCGGAGTCCCATGGTGTTTGCTTCCATGTCCATAAGTACCTTGAGCTCCTCATCCAGCTTCATCACGGTGAGGGTGGCACCCATCATCTCAAGGGAGGTGAAGTAATTGCCCACATAGGAGCGGTATACGCTGATTCCCTTTTTGGTCAGAAGCTCCTCCACCCGGTTGAACAGGATGTAGAGCTCCATGACCGGGGTGGCGCCCAGACCGGAGAGAAGGACCACCACTTCGTCGTCCTGGCAGAAGGGCAGATCGGGAAGGATGACGTCGATCATATCCTGGGCCATTTCGTCGGCGCTCTTCAGGTCGCCCACTTTGATGCCCGGCTCGCCGTGATGGCCGATACCCACTTCCATCTTCCCCTCTTCGATGGAGAAGTTGGGGTGCCCCACCGCGGGGATGGTACAGGAGGTCAGGCCGATGCCCACGCTGCGGGTGTTGTCGATGGCCTTCTGGGCCGCCGCGATAACATCGTCCAGGGAACCGCCCAGGGCGGCACGGGCTCCCCCCGCCTTCCACATGAGGATCTCCCCGGCCACGCCCCTGCGTTTTTCCCGTTCCGTACGGGGGGCCGAGGCGACGTCGTCATTGGCCACCACGGTTTTCACGGTGATCCCCGCTTTCTCCGCCATGCGCATGGCCATTTTCACATTCATGTTGTCCCCGGCGTAGTTGCCGTAGAGACAGGCCACGCCCTGGCCCGCGTCGGCCTCTTTCATGGCCTGAAAGAAGGCCTTGGCCGTGGGGGAGGCGAAAACTTCGCCCACGGCGACCGCGTCCACCATATTCTTTCCCACATAACCCACGAAGGCAGGCTTGTGACCGGACCCGCCGCCGGTTATGATACCCACTTTCCCTTCCACCGGGGCGTCCTTATATTTGACAACCCGTTCATGCTCCGTGGGGGAAACGATGTCACTGTGGGTCTTCAGAAACCCCTTGAGCATATCCTCAACCACCAGATTGGGGTCGTTTATTATCCGTTGCATTCAGTACTCCTTGTTAGTTTGCCTGTTTGTGGAGCTCTCTCTCCCACTCCATGATCTTAGCCACCTTCACCGCGGAAGCTCCCCCCTGGAATTCCGAATCCATCCAGATATCCACCAGATTCTTGGCCAGTTCCAGTCCGATAACCCGGGCGCCCATGGTCATGATCTGGGCGTCGTTGCTCTTGCGCGCCCTCTGCGCCGAGAAGGAGTCATGGCAGGTGGCCGCCCTGATTCCGGGAACCTTGTTGGCGGCGATGGCCATGCCCAGTCCGGTTCCGCACATAAGGATGCCCCTCTCGTTCTCCCCCTTCGCCACAGACTCCCCCACCGCCACGGCGATGTCCGCATAGAGCACGGGAAAGCTGCTGTCCACTCCGAAGTCCTGGACGCTGTGCCCCTGGTCCTCCAGATGTTTTTTTATCACATTTTTCATATCCAGAGCCGCTTCGTCGCAGCCTATTGCTATTTTCATTTTTCCTCCGCCCTTCCTCTTCCGGCCGTTGGCCCGGAAGAGGAGGAATAGGGTTGTTACGGTACGAGAACCACTTTGAGAGATCCCTCTCCCTTACCGGCCAGTTCGAAGGCCTTCTTAAAATCCGCCAGGGGCAGTTGATGGGTAACCACGCCCTCCGTGGGCAGCTTGCCGTTTCCAATCCACTCGATGACCGGTTCGTAGCAGAAGGGACTCAGATGGGCTCCGAAAAGATCCAGTTCCTTCGTATCGCTGATAATGCTCCAGTCCACCGTGGTCAGCTGGCCGAAAACGCTGAACTCCACGAAGGTGCCCATTTTGCGGATCGCTTCCAGGCCCTGCTGAACGCTGGAGGGATGTCCCGTGGCTTCTATGTACACATCGCATCCGTAGCCTTCGGTCATCTCCCTGATTTTGGCGACCACATCCTCTTTGGCGGGGTTCATAACCACATCGGCGCCGAATTTCTTCGCCAGATCCAGCCGGTCGTCTTTCATGTCCAGAACGACGAGGGTTTTGGGATTTTTGAGCTTGATGGCGCCCACCATTCCCAGGCCCAGGGTCCCTGCGCCGGAAAGGACGACCACATCCTCATTCCCGATATTGCCCCGGTCCACCGCATGCTTGGAACAGGCGAAGGGCTCGATGAGAATGGCCTTCTCCATGGGGATATCCTTGGGTACCTTGTAGACCAGGGCTTCCTTTGGGAACTTCATATACTCGGCCATGCCCCCGTTCACGTTATTCTGAAAACCGTACACATCGTGCTTCTCGCACATCCAGTGCCGGCCGGTCTTACAGAAACGGCATTCGCCGCAGGGGACGATCTGCTCGGAAATAACCCGGTCGCCCAGTTTGAAATTGCCCCTCACCTTGGGACCCAGTTCCACAATCTCCCCCAGGAACTCATGCCCGGGAACCACGGGAGCTTTGATATAGGGGGGAGTACCGTCGCCGCCCCAGAAACGGGAGGCCCCGTGCTCGGCCTTCACATCCCCGGCGCAGACGCCGCAGGCTTCCACTTTGATGATAATCTCACCCTCCCCGGCCCGGGGTACGGAGATGTCCTCCAGCCGGTAATCACCGGGGGCATGGGCTACAACCGCTTTCATAGTCTTAGGTAATTCACTCATTTTCTTTCTCCTTTAATAGTTTGGACAGACCGGCAGCGCTGCTGCCGCCCAGCCCTATTCCGTTCTGATTTTGTCGCCCGATTCCATGTCAAACAGGTGGGTTTTCTCAGAGAGAAACTCCAGCTTGACCCTGTCTCCGGGGCGGTAGAATATTTTTTCCGTGGTTATCAGGGTCAGGAACTCCTCCCCCACCCTGAAATGAAGCCGTCTCTCCTCACCCAGGCTTTCGAAAACGGAGACTTCCACATCCGAACCCGGGCTCTTCTTCGTACCGATGAGCACGTCCGTGGGCCTGACCCCAAGACGGACCTTCATGCCGTCCTTCAGCACTTTGTTGTACCGTTCCGGCACGGAAATCTTCATGTTCTTCTCGGCGAACTGGAAGAGGAAGCCCTCCCCCTCCTTCACGATGGTCACGGTGAGCAGGTTCATGGGAGGTTCCCCGATGAACCCGGCCACGAATTCATTGGCCGGATCATCGTAGATCTCAAGGGGGGTTCCGAACTGCTGCAGTACCCCGTCCTTCATGATGGCCATCCGGTCCGAAAGGGACATGGCCTCCAGCTGGTCATGGGTCACGATGATAGTGGTGCACTTGATCTCCCGGTGAAGCCGTTTGATCTCGTCCCTGAGCACCTGGCGCATTTTCCCGTCCAAATGGGAGAGGGGCTCGTCCAGCAGGAGCAGCTTGGGCTCCCTCACGATGGCCCGGGCTATGTTGACCCGCTGCTTCTGACCGCCGCTCAGGCTGATCGGCTTCTCCTTAAGCAGGTCGTCCACTTTCAGAAGGGGGGCGATCTTTTTGATCTTCTCATCGATGATCTCTTCGGATACCTTCTTCGCCCGCAGATTGAAGGCGATGTTGTCGTACACATTCAGCGGGGGATAGAGGGCGTAATCCTCGAAGGCCAGACCGATGTGCCTGTCCTTGGGCTCCAGATTGTTCAGCCGGATGTCCCCGATGCTGATGTCTCCGCCGGTGATGTCCTCCAGCCCGGCGATCATCCGCAAAGTGGTGGTCTTGCCGCAGCCCGAGGGCCCCAGTATCCCGATGAACTCCCCCTCGTTGCAGTGAAGGGACAGATTGTTCACGGCGTAGTCGTTCAGGACCTTGCTTTTCTTGTTGTTGTCATAGCGCTTGAAGACATTCTCCAGTATCAGATCAGCCATTGGCTCCCTCCTTCACAAGCGATTCCTGATTGTGCCGGATCAGGAATTCCTCCGATTCCCGGTCAAAGAAGATGATGTCCGAGAAGTCCATATCCACGTAGATGGTGGAATCCATATCCACGTCGTAGCTGTTCGACACGATGATGCGTATCTTCTGCCCCTCCACATCGGCGGTGAGGATGGACCGGTTCCCGATGGGCTCCAGAACGTAAACCGTTCCCTTAATGGATTTGGTGCTCGTTCTTTCGCTGCTGCAGGATACGTCGTTCCCCCGGACGCCCAGGTTCACCTGTTCGATGGAGTTGCCCCTGAAAAAGTCGGCCACATCTTCGGGCAGTTCGTAGAGCTGATTCTGGCGAGCCAGTTTCACCCGCACGTTCGCCCCGTCCCGAATAATTTCACCGGGGATGATATTGATCTCCGGTTCCCCCATCAGCCCGGCTACGAACTGATTGCAGGGCGTGTAGAAGAGCTCCTCCCCCGTTCCGATCTGAACGATCTCCCCCTGATTGATGATGGCGATCCGGTCTCCCAGACTCAGGGCTTCCATATAATCGTGTGTAACGTAAATCGTGGTGGTGTCGAAGGAAGCCTGCATCTCCTTCAGCTCCGCCCTCATGAAATGGCGCAGCTTCGCGTCCAGATGGGCCAGGGGCTCATCCATGAGGAAGACATTGGGCTTGCGCACCAGGCAGCGTCCCAGGGCGACCCTTTGCCTCTGCCCGTTGCTGAGCTGGGAGGGAAGCCGCTCCAGAAGGTGATCGATCTTCATCTTGGCGGTGACCTTGAGAATCGCCTCTTTGATATACTCCTCGCTCTCCCGGTACAGGCTGCTTCTCATGGGAGAGGCGATGTTGTCGTAAACGGACAGGTGGGGGTAGAGGGCGTAGTTCTCGAAGACCATGGAGACGTTCCGGTTCGCCGGGGGGACGATATTCACGATCTCCCCGTTGATTTTCACAAGCCCCTCGTCGGGGAACTCCAGTCCGGCGATCATTTTAAGGGTGGTTGTCTTACCCGCTCCCGCCGGTCCGAAAAGAACGAGGAACTCCTTGTCCTTCACGGTCAGGTCAACACTTTTGAGGGCCGAATGGCTCTTGTATGTTTTCGTTAAGTTGTTCAGTTCTATCTGTGCCATGTTTCTCTCCTTCTAACCTTTGACCGCGCCGAAGCTGAGACCCCGGACAAGGTGCTTCTGTATAAGCAGGGCCAGAATAACTTCCGGCAAGGCGGCCACAGTGGCGGCCACGGCCATCTGCCCGTAGTGAACCGTGTCGGAGGCGATGTACTTCAGGGACGCCACGGTTACCGTTTCCACGTTGAAGCTGGTCAGCAGCAGGGGGAAGGTAAAGCTGTTCCAGGCGAAGATGAAAGCCAGCAGGGCCGACGATACCAGGCCGGGCTTGATAAGGGGCAGGAGCATCTTGTAGAAGATCTCCCACCAGCGGTAACCGTCCAGACGGGCAGCCTGCTCTATCTCAACGGAGATATCCTCGAAATAGCCCCGAACCACCCACACCAGCAGGGGCATGGTGATGAGCTGGTACACCCAGATAAGACCGAAGTAGGTGTCGTAGATCCCCAGTTTCTGATAGATCATGAACAGGGGAAGGATAACCAGGATCTCCGGGGCGAACTTGAAGGAGAGGATGGTGAATGCCAGATCCTCCTTCTTCTTGAACTCGAACCGGGCCAGGGCGTAAGCGGCGGGAACGCCGGCGAGAACAGAAACGAGAACCGCGCCGGAGCTCACGATGATGTTGTCAAGAAAGGCCTTGAAATAATTGGTGCCGAAAAGAACGGCCTGATAATTCTCCAGAGTGGGATGGAAGGCGAAGGTGGTGGTGAACATCTCCGCATCACTTTTGAAGGTGATAAGAACCATCCAGAAGATGGGAAACAGGGCGAAAAGCGCCCACAGGGCCAGGAGAAAATTCCGTACCACCTTTCCCGTATGGTGTAATCTCTCATTAGTCATGGACAGTACCTCCTAATTTTCCTGCCCGGCGGCTTTTTTCTGCGTCAGCAGATAGTCACCCACGAGCTTTTTACTGATGAAATAAATAATGACCCAGAGAACCAGAACGAAGGTGAGCGATTCTCCGAATTTCAGGAAGGCGAAACCCTTGTTGTAACCGGAAAGGGAGAGGTTCATAAGAGTGTTTCCCGGTCCCCCCTTTGTCAGGGCGAAGATGATGGCGAATTCCTGAAGGGCCGCCATCAGCCGGAAGATAAGGGCGATATACATAAAGGGCTTGAGCATGGGAAGGGTCAGGGTCTTGAATGTGAACCAGGCCGATCCGCCGTCCACCCGTGCCGCTTCAAAGGGTGATTTGGGCAGGGACTGAATACCTGCGGATACCAGTACGATGACGAAGGGGGCGTAGACCCAGGTATCGATCATCGCCGCGGTGAAAAGGGCCGTATGGGACGAGGCGGCCCAGGGGAATCCGTAGACTCCGAAGAGGTTCAGGAATTTTTCCAGAATACCTACGGAGGTGTTGGTCATCAGCTGCCAGATGAGGGTGGCGATGACCGGGGCGATCATGAGCGGGAAAATCAGAACCACCTTGAGGATCTTGGTAAACCAGTTCTCCTTGCTCAGAAGCAGGGCGATACCCAGTCCCAGAAGCATCTGGGGTATGGTTGTCGCCGCGGCGTACTTGAAGGTGACCAGGAGAGAGTGCCAGAAATCGGGATCCGTAAAAAGGTAGACCCAGTTCCTGATACCTATGAACTTCCAGGTGGGATTCCTGAATGAATAATTCGTCAGGGAGTAGAAAATCGCGCTGGCGAAGGGATAAAGGATGCCCACGGTGATAAGAAGGCAGGGCGCCATGATAAAGTAGGGACGAGCTTTCACTGTCCAGTGAACCTTTGTTAAGCTGGTTTCGGCGCCTCGGCTACCAGTCTTAAGGCTTTTCTTGATAGTTTCTTCAGACATATAATATTCACCTGTTTATTTTATTCGTTGACAAATAGCCGAATACCCGTAATCCGGACCGCCCGGGGGCGGTCCGGCGAATAGTATCTCTTATTCGACTTCTATATCTTCTACGATACGATCCATCTTCTTTTTCAGAGCGTCCAGACCCTCTTTAACGGATCCGTACTCACCGGAGACGATGTCCTGAAGGGTGGCGGCCCACTCGGTGG
>JAFGPQ010000018.1 GCA_016936115.1 Spirochaetales bacterium
AGGAAGAAACATGGATGAGGTGGTTCGCGCGGTGAAGGCCCTTCAGGTTACCGACGCCAACGGCGTGGCGGCACCCGCCAACTGGCCGAACAACGAATTGATCGGGGACCGGGTTATTATTCCCCCCGCATCCACTATGAAAGACGCGAAAAAGCGGCTTGACGAATATGAGGGGTATGACTGGTGGTTCTGCCATAAACCGCTCAAGTAGTCCTGGCAAGGTCTCCCGTAAATGGGGGACCTTTTTAATCGAACTTTACTATTCCCGTAGCCGGTGTTATATTGGATTCCATGAAAGAGCAGCTATTAGATAGATTAGTACGATATACGGCTGTCAGCACCCAGTCCGACCGGGAGCTGGCGGAGACGAGAAAACCCTCCACCGACAATCAGTGGGACCTCCTGAAACTTCTTAAAAAGGAGATGGAGGAAATGGGCATGGTCCGGGTCGAATTGACCGATGAGGGATTCCTCTTCGGCCGCCTGGATCCCACTCCCGGTAAAGAAAATGCCCCTTCCGTGGGTTTTATGGCCCATGTGGATACCGCCTCCGACGCTCCCGGCTCGGGGGTGGAACCCCGTGTCCATGAGAATTACGACGGGGAGGATATCCGTCTTGAGGGAGGCACCGTCCTTTCCCCGAAGGATTTTCCCGCCCTTCTCGGATACCGGGGGGATACCATTGTTACTTCTTCCGGGGAAACCCTGTTGGGAGCGGATGACAAGGCGGGCATTGCGGAGATCCTGACCATGGCGGACTTTTTCCAGACCCACCCCGAGGCGGCGCACGGCCCTCTGGAGTTCATCTTCACCCCCGACGAGGAGACGGGCTGCGGCATGGACGGCTTTCCCCTGGACAAGCTGGAATCCAAACTCTGCTATACCGTGGACGGGGGGGACGAGGGGGAAGTGGAGGAGGAGTGCTACTACGCCTACGGTGCGGAGATCTCTTTCGTCGGCCGGGCCATCCATCCGGGAAAAGCCCGGGGCAAGCTGGTCAACGCCGCCTCCATGGCGGCCTATTACGCCACTCTGCTGCCGCGCAGCGAGAGTCCGGAAGCCACCGACGGCCGGTTCGGCAACTTCTGGGTGCACCACATCGAGGGATCCATCGAACAGGGGCGTATGACCGTTTTCATCCGTGATTTCGACAGGAAGGGTATGGATCGGCGCCTGGCCGCCCTGGATGCCTTCGCCGCGGCCACGGAAGCGGCCTTTCCCGGCGGTTCGGTTAGGGTGGAGACGAAGAAGCAGTATGTGAATATGAAAGAGGGGATCGCCCGGGAGCCCCGGCTGATCGACTATCTGGTCACCGCTCTGAAGGAGGAGGGTGTTACTCCCCTTAGAACTCCTATTCGAGGAGGAACGGACGGTTCACGGCTGACGGAAATGGGAATCCCCACTCCCAATATCTACACCGGGGGGCACAACTATCACAGCCGGACCGAATGGATACCCCTGTCCGCCATGGAAAGCTGCTGCCGGGTGCTTATCCGGTTGGCGGGGAAGTGGTCCTAGGGGACTAGTCTCTAGGCGCCGATCAAAAGGAGCTTGTGCTCAGCGTCGCCCGGGGACATGGTCTCCCTGCCTGTTTTCATCAGATTTTCCCTGAGTTTCTTCAGGAGCTGAGCGCTGGTAAACACCTCCGGGCCTCCCAGCCAGGGGGTGTAGTCCAGTCCCACCCGCAGGAAATCGGCCCCCATTTCGGCGGCGGTCATGAAATCCCCGAAGTCCCGGGAACCCGTAATGAGGCTTCCCCAGTTGCTGTCGGTGGGGAGCTGTCCTACCAGATAGGCGAGCAGCTCCTGTGAGAAGACCATGCCCCAGGGCACGTTGAAGACAAAGGTGAAGTTGTAGGGCGGCTCCAGGAGGCCCTCGTCTATCAGCTTGCGGGCGAAGACCAGGTGGCCCGTATCGTATATCTCAAGGGAGGGTTTGACCCGGTACTGATCCATCCGGTCCAGACAGAGGCGGATCTCATCGGCGCCGAAGGAGAATACCTCCTCGGCCAGATTGAAGGATCCCATATTCAGGGAGGCGAAGACCGCTCCCTCCAGGGTGGCGGGCAGGAGTTTTTCTTCCAGGGATAATCCGGGCCGTCCCTCCGTACCCGCTTCGATGATCAGATCCGTATTATCATAGATTCCGTGAAAGGTCTTTTCCAGGGTACTCATATCCCGGAAGGGGCGTTTCTCCCTTCCGGCCGGAAGAAGATGGATGACGGCGGCCCCCTCTTCGGAGCAGCGCACCGCCTCGTCCACGATCTCTTCGGGGCTCAGGACTTTTTGCTGCCCCTTTTCCCAGGGGCCCGTGGGCGCGACAGACAGTATGATCTCATCCATATCATCAGTATACCGCAAGTCTGATCCGAATACAGAAAAAAGGGGGAATTTTCCCTACCAGAGTCTCATCAGCCGGTCCCAGTCGTCGCTGCCGCGCAGGGCGTGAAAGGCTTCGTCCTTTTCCATGACCTGACGGCTGACCGCGCCCCAGCGCCGTTTGGCGATGAGCATGAGAATGTTCATGGCCTCGTCGGGATAACCCATGGCGGCAAGGAGGGAGGCATAGGGGAAGGCTCCCGTCCGGGGGTAGAGGGCGTAAGCCCGGGAGAAGTAACGGAAAACCCGCTCGATTTTCTCTTCGCTGATCCACCAGACGTAGCCCAGATCGATATAAGCCAGAGCCATGGCGTTTTTGTTGCGTCTCCCCTCGGGCTTGTGCTTTTCCCGGTAGAGGGTTTCCAGGGCCTGGATGAAGAGGCCCACATGGCGCAGCCGACTCTTTGAGAGGGCCTTGTCAAGCTCCTCCAGGGAGTCATCGCTCCCCATGCTGCGGGCGATGCTGAAGACCGATTCCCCCTCGTCGTCCCGTATGTGGAGCATGGCGTGATTTCTCAGGAGCAGGGGGATGATGCGGTGGCTGTTGTAGTAGACCGCGTGCATGAGGGGTGTCCAGCTCTCATGATCCCTTCGGTTGACCAGGGCTCCCCGCTCCAGGGCGGTCGCCGTGAGAAGCTCCGAATCGGTGCGGCAACCCAGTAGAAGAAGCGCCTGGGGGGGCATGTCCTGGGCCTGAAGATCCCTTTCTTCCTCCCCGGAGAGGGTCCGTGAGAGAAGGGGGTTTTTAATCAGGATATCCGCTGCCGCCATAGGCGAAAACTATATCAGATTATCGGGGAGACGTAAAGGAAGAGTTACTCCAGCTTGAAGAATTCCACCGTATTCCTCATAAACTCCGCCTGCCCGTTGAGCTCTTCCGCCATGGAGGCTACCTCCTCCGACGAGGCGGCGTTCTGCTGGATGATCCGGTCCAGCTGCTGCATGGCCTTGTTGACCTCGTCGGCGCCGCTCGACTGCTCCCGGCTGGATGAGAATATCTCCTGCATAAGCTGGGCTGTGGCCTTTATCTCGGGGATGATACTGCCGATCAGTTCCCCCGCCTCTTCCGATATCCTCACGCTCTCCCCGGCTATATCGGTGATTTCTGCGGCGGCCTTCTGGCTGTGCTCCGCCAGCTTCCGGACTTCCGCTGCCACCACGGCGAAGCCCCTGCCCGATTCTCCCGCCCTGGCCGCCTCAATGGCCGCGTTCAGGGCCAGCATATTCGTATTGCGTGCTATTTCGTCGATCACCTGTATCTTCTCGGCTATGAGCTTGATGGCCTCTACCGATTTTTTGACCGCCTCGCCCCCTTTTTCCGCGTCCCGGGAGACGCGATTCACCTTTTCATCGGCGGTCTGGGCGCTGGACAGGTTCTGCTCGATATTGGCAGAAAGCTCTTCCATGCTGCTGGATATCTCCTCGGTCCCGCTGGCCTGGTTGGCGGCCCCCTGGGAAAGCTGCATGGAAGCCTGGGAAAGCTGCTCCGAACCCTGGCCCACGCTGTAGGAGGAGGAGTGCATGTTCTGTATCACCTCGGTGAATTTCCCGGCCATCTCCTTGAGGGATACGCCCAGGAAGCCGATCTCATCGCGGCGGACATCGATCATCCCGCCCAGAGGCTCGGAGAGATTGCCCTGCGCCAGTATCCCTATGTAGCGGGAGATGTGCACGATGGGCCTTGAAATGTTTCTGGCCAGAATCAGACTGAAGACCAGAACCAGGACAAGGGCCGTCACGGTGATGAGGGCATACACGATGGTAAGGCTGCGCAATGAGCGGTTGAGCTCATCCATATCGGGCACGGCCAGGAGAATCCAGCCGTGGTCCATCCTCTCGAATCCTATGATCTGTTTCCCCGCGGTGAAAGTCCCCTGTTGACGGGTTGTATCGGTGAGTATGGCGGTGGTTTTTGCCGCCTCCTCGGGCATGACATCCTGCCAGAGATCGCCCTGCCGGGTGGGATGGGCCAGGAATTCCAGATTGGAATTCAAAAGGGCGTAGTGTCCTTTTTCCATGAAGGTCTCGGCCAGAAGCTGATCATTCAGGGCTCCGATGAACATATCCGATCCGAGGACCCCCACCGTTTTGCCCCCTATCACAATGGATTTACAGTAGGAGATGAGGAGCTGATCGTACCCTTCCCACTCATAGGGATCGGTTATGTCCCAGCCCTTTTTTTCCGGCACCGTAAACCAGGCCCATCCGGGGGTGTTCAGATCTTCCCGGGTATAGGTCTGATCCTTAACGGTGGTGATGGATCCGTCAAGCTTCATGTTTCTTATGGAAATCTCCATAAGATCCTTTGAGGTGTACTCCGGGGCGTACCAGGCATAGATATTCAGAAGATTCAGTCTTTTTACTACGGGGGTGAACACCCTCTCAAACTCCTCCATTTCCTTTTCCAGCAACTGGGCGTCGGCCAATTCTTTCAGGGTCAGGGAGTCTTCTATATAGGCTTTGGTCATATCAAGAACCACCTCCTTCTGATCGAAGAAGGCCTCGAATTCCTGAGTCCAGGAGTAAACGCTTTCCTGTATGAGGCTGTCCGAAAGGGACCAGATGGCGGTTTTTGCCGAATTCCAGGAAAGAAGGGTGAATACCAGTAGGGTACCCATCATAGGCAGCAGCGTAATAAGAACGATGCGGTTGGCCAGCTTTTTCATACTTTTTCTCCCATAGTCTTTTGTTATGGCTTATAAATCCAATTATAGTTCCTGAATAATCAAAAGTAAAAAGATAGGGTATTTTTTAAGCAAAAAAAACTCCGCTCCGTTTCATATCCTGTTGCGGTTGAATCGCCGGGGCAGAAAGGGTAGGATAGTCCCATGACCGCCTTTTCTGTCATCATACCCGTTTATAACCGAAAGGAGCTGATCAGGAATGCCCTGGAATCGGTGCTCGCCCAGACCTGTCCGCCCCACGAAATCATCGTGGCCGATGACGGGTCCGATGACGGCACCCCCGAATTTGTCGGTGAATTCCTGAGCGAAGAGGCCGGTCCTGTTCCCTGGAAAATCCTCAAGGTACCCCGCTGCGGTATGGCCGGGGCCGTGAGGAACC
>JAFGPQ010000178.1 GCA_016936115.1 Spirochaetales bacterium
AACATCAACGCCTACATTTACAACTACAGCAACTCCTGATCTCCCTTCACTGATATTGACCTCTGACAATTTTTTCCCTACAGTTAATCCCATGAAAATTCATGAGATCCGGAATCTCACCAAGAAAGAGACCCCCCTGCACTACAGGAACGAATACTCCGGTTCCCTGGTATATTCCGCCGGTGCTATTGAAGAAGAAGCCGCTGTGGAATTTACCCTGGAACGAACGGCCACCGGAAATATCGATATATCCGTCTCATTTCCCGCTTCTCTCCATTATCCCCTGGTCCCGGCGGTTAAAAAGGTCAAAGCATACATAACCGATCTGGAAAAGAACGGGAGCCTGCTCTGATTTCTCATCGATGCACATCTCCCGATGAAACGATCTCCCTGGGCCGCAGCATCGGCAGCTCCCTTAAGACGGGGGACATTGTATCCCTTGAGGGCAGCCTCGGGGCGGGAAAAACGACCCTTGCCAAGGGAATAATCGAAGCCCTTGGCGTTGAAGAGACCGTTACAAGTCCGACCTTTACCATAATCTCCGAATATATCGGAAGGGTACCGGTGTATCACCTGGATTTATACCGTATTGAAGATGAGGAGGAACTCCTTCATCTTGGTATCGACGAGATCCTGTACGGCCGGGGAATCTCTCTAATCGAGTGGATCGACCGGCTGCCGGAACTGCCTCGGCAGTATATCAGGGTCAAACTCATAGTAGTACAGCCTTCGGGGGATCGGATTGTCACCCTGGAATCCCTGAAGGAGACGTCCCTATGAACGTCCTTGCCTTCGATACCTCCGGCCCCGTGCTTTCCGTAGCCCTGGAAACCTCCGAAGGGAGATACGCCCTGATCCGCGATACGGGTCTTCGCCACGGTGAGCTGCTTGCGGACTATATTCAGCAGCTGTGTTCCCAGGCGAATACAGCTGTACACGATCTGGATCTTATTGTCTGCTCCCGCGGACCGGGATCCTTTACGGGACTTCGCATCGGTATGTCCCTTGCCAAAGGGCTCTCCGCGGGAAGCGGAACTCCCCTGGTCTCCATCCCCGTACCGGACCTGCTGGTCCGTCCCTATTCCTTCTGCACATCCCCGGTAATACCTGTAATGGATGCAAAAAAGAGGCGTTTTTACGGGGCCTGTTATTTCAAGGGGGATCGGAAAAGCGACTATTTCGATCTGGAGCCTTCGGAGATAATCAGCCGCTTCGGCAACCCCGACGGGATTCTTGTTGTGGGTCCCGATGCGGAGCTGTTCAAATCCAGACTTTCTGAGCCCGGGGGGAATATATCCTTCGCCCCTTTTACGCCCGCAACTGTATTCGACATGCTTACCCTGGGTCCTGTCCTGTTGGAACAGCAAGGTTCGGATGCTCCCGGCCAGGGGCCTATGTATATCAGAAAAAGCGAGGCGGAACTGGGAATGGAGAAGGATCATGGGGGATGATACTCTGGATTTTCTCCGTTTCAAGGAGAATCACCACCAGAAAAGTGCCGTTCCCCAGGCTGTTCTGGACTCCGATCTTCACATAACCTGGGCCAATAAGGCCTTTGAGAATCTCTTTCATCGCCAGGAGGGCTGTACAGGGGAGCATATAGCGGGTTTTGCCCAGCTCTCCGGTCTTGACGGCCGCTCCCTTTACCATCAGCTAAAAGACCCTTCCACCGGGAACTCCTTTACAGGGAACGGCGAAAGCAGGTTCCAGCACCATCCCAGGCTCTTTACGAATGTCCATATTGTGCCCATATACCGGGAACCCGGGGCCGATGAAAGCGTTTCCGGCTACTGCGCCTATTTTCACGACGCGACCCAGAGCCACAAGCAGAGTCTTCGGGCCATTTTTCTAAGCCTCCTGGAGGCTTCCAGGATGAAAGACAACGATACCGGCCGGCACATTGAGAGGGTAAACCGTTACTCCTCCCTTATGGCTGAGTATATGTATGAGGACGGCACGGATCTGCAGGTAGACCGGGATTTTGTGGAAAATATCTCTTTTCTGGCGGCCATGCACGATGTTGGCAAGATAGGGGTTCCCGACGACATTCTCAACAAGGCCGGTTCCCTGGAGGACTGGGAATGGGAAATCATGACCACCCATACCTTGAACGGGGCTTATATTCTGGGGGCCTATCCCGATCCCATGGCTGTCGAGATTGCCCGCAGTCACCATGAGCGCTGGGACGGTTCCGGGTATCCCTACGGACTCATGGAGGATATGATTCCCCTGAGTGCCCGGATTGTTACCATTGCGGACGTGTACGATGCCCTGCGCAGCAGGCGTTCGTACAAGGATGAAATGAGTCATGAGCAGGCTTCGGGACTGATTTTACTTGGAAGCAGAACACAGTTTGATCCGGATCTTGTTGATATCTTCCGGGTTCTCAAGGACAATTTCGCCGAGATCTACGATGAACTGGAAGATACTAATCTTCCTCCCTCCTCTCGGAGGAGGTAAAGAAATCCGCCAGGCTTCCCAGATCTGAGGGGCTCTTTGAGGCTGCCTTGTTTTCCGTCTGGATGGCCTCGTAGACTTCATGACGGTAGACCTTGACGCTTCGGGGGGCAAGGATCCCCAACTTTACGTGGTCCCCTTTAATCTCTACCACCGAGACCTCGATGGTATCGTCTATTATGATTTTCTCGTTCAGTTTTCTCGAGAGTATCAGCATGCGGTATCCTCCCCCGCATGGTTCATCTCTTCAATGATAAGGTGACGCACATGCCAGCGATCGTCCCCCGAGATAATCTGCCGTCCCTGCCGGGTATGACGGTTTATTAAAAGCGGCCCCTGCAGGTTGGCGGTCATCCTCTTCTGATCCTCGGGAATGGTTACGATGGAGAAGACCAGGAGATTTTCGTCCCCCTCCCCCGGTACACCCAAAGCTTCAAGGTCTTCAGAGGAGATTCCCGGGGAATAATCCGGCCGGAATACACGGGGATTTATCAGG
>JAFGPQ010000179.1 GCA_016936115.1 Spirochaetales bacterium
AGTGAAGGGTGTCCTCTTGAACCGGGAGGAGGGAACAAGCCGCATTCACAACTGGGTAGAGGTCTATTTCGAACGGGTGGGATGGTTTCCCGTCGATCCGGCTATGGGTGACGGGGCGCTTACCCTGGAAGGATACGATCCGGAGTATTTCTGGGGTGGCATTACAAACAGCTATCTGGCTTTTTCCCGGGGCGTTGTCGATTGCGGCGAACTGGACGACAGGAGTGAGAAGAAAATGATTGGAGACACTTACAGCAATCAGTCCGTTTATGAGGAGAAACTCGGTAATCTTCCCTATTACCGCAGCCGGTGGGATCTCCCCCTCATTATCAATACCTACTAAAGATAATCGGTGGTTTTGTACGTTACGATTCCCCATAATAAAAATCTTACGATTGACATGGGGCTTTTCAAAAAATATAATAGTGCTAAACGCCAAGAGGAGTGACAGCTTGCAGCTCATGAAATTCAACAAAGGTGCCTATATCGTTGTTGAAGGAAAGATGGCCGATAATCTCTACATTCTCAGGTCCGGGAAGGTTGAGTTACAGCGTGATTTTGCGATTGGCGATGGGGATTCATCCCATGTTATTCTGAACCCGGGTGATCTCTTCGGTGTCGTTTCCGCCTTATCGGAGCATTTGCATATCGATACGGTGATTGCGGTCACCGACTGCGAAATCATCGCCATTAGAAAAAATGACTACACATCCATCATTCAGAAGCAGAGCGACATAGCCCTGAAAATTATAAACGGCTTTTCCGAGCGGGTCAGAACCCTTGATGAAGCCCTTACCAAACTTACCTTTAAGAACAGCGCCGAAGTGGATGCCTCCCATCTTGTCAGCGTGGCCGATTATTACGCGAAGCAGAATAAGTACAATCAGGCCTACTACGCCTATTACCGCTATGTGCAGGCCTGTCCCGACGGGGACGGGGTGACCCATGCCAGAGAGGCTATGGACAGAATCGAACCTTATCAGAAGGCGGTACATCTGGATTCGGATAAGAACGAGTTCATCCGGTCCTATCCGGACAATACCATGATTTTCAGCGAAGGCGAGGAAGGGTCGGAACTTTTTATCATTCAGTCGGGAAGCGTTAAGATTACCAAAATCGTAAATAACAATGAGGTGCTTCTTGCCACGCTCAAGCCGGGGGATATTTTCGGAGAGATGGCCCTGCTGAATAACGCTCCCCGGAGCGCTTCCGCCATAGCCGGGGGCGAAACCAAAATGATGGTGGTGAACAAACAGAATTTCGAGACAATGGTTCAGAAGGAGCCGAAGATGACCACCAAGATGACCACTCTTCTCGCCGAACGGATCTGGTCGCTCTACAAACAGCTTGCCAATGCCCTCATAAAGGATCCCTCTGCCAAGATGACCGATACCCTGCTTATCGAACTGGAGAAGAACCGGGTTACCTTTGATACAAAGCAGAGCTATACCTTTGCCCTCGGTCCGGAGGATCTGATAAAAATGTCCGGTCTGCAGAATGCCGAAGGGCGCCCCGCTCTGGAGAAGCTGATGACCGAATGCCATATCAGCATTATTGAAAACCATCTCCATGTGGTCGATGTCATCGAGATCAAAAAGAATGCCGATTTCTACCGGAAGATGGCCCTGAGAAAGAAACAGCAGGAATCTTCCCGCCGCTAAAATAATTCTTAGAAAAGGGGAAAAAGGGACGCCGATTCCATAAGGGAGAAGGTTGGGCCCGATGGGGTATTCTCTACCCGGCACCAGCTCTGCTGGCTGTCCTGGGAGATAAGGGGAGAAACCAGAATCCCCTTGAGGGAGAGCTGTTTGATCAAAGCCGGAGGAATCTCTTCTCTGGCGTTCAGGCAGAAGATGAAATCAAAGGGAGCCATGGAAATCCAGGAGTTAAGGTTATTAACGTCTTTCATGAGGGAATAGGCCGATGAGGCGTCCGCGGTGGGATCGATGAGATAGACTTCCATGCCAGCCCGGGAGAGGGCTGCCGCGCAGTAAGACGCCTCTTCCCCCACAATGAGAATACGGTCCTCCTCCCGAAGGCCGGCTCTGTTCAGAATTCTGATGAGAGTCAGCGGGGAAAGGGCTGTGATCCCCTTGCGCAGGGGGATATCCACGGGATCGTTGGCAAGGGATCGATACTGCCGGGGAAGATAATCCGCCCGGTCAATCGACCCAAAGCCCTGGATCAGAAAATGGTTCTCCTCCAGCCCGGTAAGATCCCTGACTTTTGTCATAAGGCTTTCGGTCTGACAGAAAAGCAGGGCCCCGCCTAGAAGCAGCAGAAGGGACAGGAAACGCTTCATCCCTACTCCAGGGTAAAGAGAAAGGCATCTCCCCCGTCGTAACGGGATGTGGCCCTGAGCTCGTTCATATCGTTTCTGAGAGTGGAGAAGCCTTCGAACTGATAACCGCCGATGGATCCGGTAAGAGAAACGGTCAGGCCCAGATCGGCCTTGCTCCGGGGCAGGCGGGAGGGAAGAGCCTGGGCATAGTATTCATCGGTATAGGGCAGTTCATTGGCCTTGATGTCGATCCACAGATCAACCGGGGGGACGATGGATTCCCACTCCTCATTGTAGGTGTCCCGGCAGATGGTCAGGAAAAAGGTTTTTCCTTCGATGGTAAAGGGTACCGCGTTATCCAGATCACCCTGGTCCAGTCCTATAACCTCTTTCTCTATGTCCCCGAGGAACACTTTGTCCTGATAGTGGAACAGGGCGCCCTCCGGTCCGTAGATGAGAGCCCGGTTATAGATCTTTCCCTCTTCCACGGCGTAGTAGGTTCCTGCCAGAATATACTTATGATATTTCCTCGCGAGTCGGCCCCATTCCTGATCAAGAAACTCTTTGACCCGGGGGGCGGTTCTCTTTATCTCTTCCCTGTTCAGACTGTTGACAAAGAGATAACCGGCGTATACTGAGGTATATTCGGGGAATATAATGAAATCCGCCGCCTCAAGGGCGATGACTTTCTCTTCCACCGCATTTCGGAAGGACTCCCCCGTTTCATAAACCGCCGGGGACACCTCAAACTGAACCGCACCGATTACCAGAGGATCGGCGGAATAGTCCGCCTCGGCCATGGAAAAAAGGGGGACCGCTGCGAAAAGCAGTCCCCACCATAAAAGAAACAGCTTAGGAAAGGGCAAGTTTTATTTTCTCCATTGCCTTGATAACCTTCTCCCTGTCGTTGAAGGCGCTGATGCGGAAGTAGCCCTCTCCGCACTTCCCGAAACCGCTGCCCGGGGTGATAACCACACCGGCCTTGTTCAGGAGCAAGTCAAAGGCTTCCCAGGAATCCATACCGCTCTTTACCCAGATGTAGGGGGAATTGTCCCCGCCTACGCAGTCGTAACCCAGGGCGGCCACCCCCTCCCTAATAATCTTGGCATTTTCCAGGTAGTAATCGGTCAGCTCCCGAACCTGTTTCTGTCCTTCCGGCGTATAAACGGCGGCGGCGGCTTTCTGTACCGGATAGGAGGTCCCGTTGAATTTCGTGGTGTGGCGGCGGTTCCAGAGGGGCTTGAGGGGACAGGGCTGTCCCTCCTCATCATAAACGGTACATTCGTCGGTGAGGACTACGTAGCCGCAGCGGGTTCCGGTGAATCCGGCGTTCTTGGAGAAACTGCGGAATTCCACGCAGCACTTACGGGCGCCCTCGATCTCGAAGATGGAGTGGGGCAGCTCTTCGTCCCTGATGAAGGAGACATAGGCCGCATCGAAGAGGATGAGCGCTTTGTTCTCCAGGGCCCAGTCGACCCAGCTCTTAAGCTGCGCCTTGGTAGCAGTGGCCCCGGTGGGGTTGTTGGGAAAGCAGAGGTAAACCAGATCCGCCTTCAGTTCCGCAGAGGGCATGGGAACGTAGCCGTTCTTCTCGGTACTCTCCAGGTAGATGATCCCCTGGTAACGGCCGTTCTCGGCCTGACCCGTCCGGCCGGCCATAACGTTGGTATCCACGTAAACCGGGTATACCGGATCGGGCACGGCGATAACCGCGTCATCGGCGAAGAGCTCCTGAAAGTTTCCCGTGTCGCATTTGGCTCCGTCGCTGACGAAAACGTCACCCGCCGTGATATTACAGCCCCGGCTCTGGAAATCTCCCGCCGCGATGGCTTCCCGCAAAAAGGCGTATCCCTGCTCCGGACCGTAACCCTTGAAGGAGTTCTCATCGGCCATGTCGTCAACCCCCGAATGAAAAGCGTCGATGACGGTGGAAGGGAGGGGTTTGGTAACATCGCCGATACCCAGTTTAATCAATTCCCTGTCCGGATTCTCTTCCTGGAATTTCGCGACCCTTTTGGCAATATTGCTGAACAGGTAGGAGGCCTGCAGCTTGCTGTAGTTCTTGTTAACTCTGATCATAGTAAAATTATTTTAGTTAATTTCCCTTTCCATGGCAAGTTTCCATACATATCTTTATATGCTTTTTAATTACAAAACTGTAACTTAACAAGCTTTCCGATCTTTGTTATCCTTGAAATCCGAAAAGACTTACTCACAGAAGAGGTTGACATGGAAAGGTTAAGCGAGGCGGAATTATCCGGATACAGTGACATTCTGGTACGTATCAAAAAGGAGATGGACAAGGTCATCATCGGTCAGGAAGCTCTGATCGACCGGCTTCTCATCTCACTCGTCTGTAATCAGCATGTTTTGATCGAAGGTGTTCCCGGTCTGGCCAAGACCTTGACCGTCAATACGCTGGCCGGTGTCATTTCAGGCGATTTCAAACGGGTTCAGTTCACCCCGGATCTTCTTCCCGCCGACCTGCTCGGTACTCTGATCTTTAATCCCCGGGAAGGGGATTTTACCACGAAGAAGGGTCCCCTTTTCGCCAATATCATTCTGGCGGACGAGATAAACCGGGCCCCCGCGAAGGTTCAGAGCGCCCTTCTCGAAGCCATGCAGGAGCGGCAGATTACCATCGGCGATTCAACCTATCCCCTGCCCGACCCCTTTATGGTCATGGCAACCCAGAATCCCATAGAGCAGGAGGGCACCTATCCGCTCCCCGAAGCTCAGGTGGACCGTTTCATGATGAAAGTGAAAATCGGATATCCCGGCAGGGACGAGGAGCTGGCCATCCTGCGGGCCCAGGGAAAAAACCGGGTGGATAACCGGGTGGATTCGGTGGTCAAGCCCGAGGATATCCTCATGCTCCGGGACGGGGTGGACCGTATCTATCTGGACGGCCGGGTCGAGGAGTATATCGTCGATCTGGTGCAGGCCACCAGGGATCCCGCAGCCTACGGTATGGGGGAACTGACCGATCTCATCCGCTGCGGCGCCTCTCCCCGGGCTGCCATCTATCTGACCCTGGCGGCTAAGGGTTACGCCCTGATTCAGGGCCGGTCCTATGTGACTCCCCAGGATGTGAAATCCATCGGAATGGATGTGCTTCGTCACCGTGTCATCATCAGCTATGAGGCGGAGGCGGAAGAGAAGAGCTCCGAGGAGATCGTGGGCGCCCTGTTCGACCATCTCGAGGTTCCCTAGGGAGTCTGGGTATGGACAGGGAACTGATCAAAAAACTGCGCCGCATCGAAATCGTCACGGGGAGGCGGGTCAACTCCACCTTCGCCGGTGAGTATCAGAGCGCTTTCAAGGGAAAGGGCATCGAGTTCGAAGAGGTGCGCCTCTACCAGCCCGGCGACGATATCCGGGACATAGATTGGAATGTCACCGCCCGTTCGGGGGAGCCCCACATCAAGCGGTTCCGCGAGGAGCGGGAACTGACGGTCTATCTCATGGTGGATTTTTCCGAATCGGGACTCTTCGGTTCGGCGGGAAAGGACAAACGGGATACGGCTGCGGAACTGGCGGCTGTACTGGCTTTCTCCGCCATCCGGAACAACGACCGGGTCGGTCTGATAGGCTATACGGACCGGGTAGAGCTATTCGTGCCAGCCGGCAAGGGTTCCCGCCATGCCCTGCGGATTATCCGTGATGTGCTGAGTTATCAGCCCCAAAGGAAGGGAACAGCCCTGAACTGCGCCCTGGAGTATCTGGGAAAAGTTCAGCAGAAGCGTGCCGTGGTGTTTATGATTTCCGACTTTTATGACAAAGATTACGATAAGCGCCTCTCCCCTCTGGCCATGAAGCACGATATGACCGCTCTCCTTTTAACGGACCGACGGGAACGGGAGCTTCCCCGGGCGGGGCTTCTCTCCCTTCTGGAACGGGAATCGGGACGCCGCCGGATTGTGGACAGCCGATCGGAGAAGGTGAGAGTCCGCTGGGCCGCTGTGGCCCGGGAGAGAATCGAGCTTCTGACCCGTTCCCTGGCGAAGCGGGGCATCCCCCTGGTGAATCTGGACAGTTCCGGCGACTGGATAAAAGAGCTGAGCCTCTACTTTCTTAAGAAACAGGCGGCGGGACTGTGACGAGAAGACTTCCCCTTTTTCTGTTATTTCTGGTGACTCTGTTCTCCTGTGCCGGGAAACAGGACTCCTCCCTGACCCAGAAAATCCGGGGAGAGGGCAACCGCAGCCTTATCCTCACTGCCGGGCCGGAAGAGGTCTGGGTCGGCGTACCCTTCAGCCTTAGCCTTGATATGAAAGGGGAGAAGGACGATGATGTGCTCTTTCCGAAAATCGATCAGGAGTTTCTGCCGGAAGGGCTGATTCTTAAATCCTTTAAGGCGGACGACAACCGGCTGACCCTGAGCGTGACCGCGGAAAAGTCCGGGGACTTTACGATTCCCCCGATTAGTGTTCTCTTCGATAATGGCGGTGATAGTGTGGAACTGCTTACCCGGCCGGTGGATTTCTCCGTGGTTTCCCTCCTTGACGGGGAAGATCAGACCATGGCCGATATCTCTCCCTCCCTGCGTATCGGCTTTATGACTCTTCCCTGGGTTCTGGGCTTGTCGGGGGGTGCTCTGGCGGCAGTGCTGATTGCCGCCTGGCTGATTATGCGCTATCGGAGAAAACACAATGTTCCCCCCGAGCCGGTCTGGGTAGGGCTTGAAAGGGACAGGGACGCCCTTTCCCGGGACAACTCCCTGATGGAAGGGGATATGGGGCGCTTCTACGACCTCTCCACATCCCTGGTTCGCCGGGCTCTGGACGGGGTTTACGGGGAATCCACCGGGGAGAAAACCCGGGAGGAGTTCATCGGTTCCCTGCTGACATCATCTCAGTACGCTTCGGAAGTAAAGGCCTGGTTCGTCCGCTTTTTCGAGCGGGCCGATCTGGTGCGCTTCGCCCGCATGGCTATCGAAAAGGATACGATCGTGAGGGACCTTGATGAGACCCTTCGCTTCACCGGGCAGGCCGTGGAAGAGGCGAAGAGAAAAGAGGAGGAAGAGCCGTGACATTTCAGTTCCCCTTTGCCTTTCTTCTATTGCTCCTTCTCCCCCTTCTCGTCTATTTGAAACTGAAAAGCAGGGGTCGGGGACACTTCTATCCCTCCTTTTCGGCACTCCCTTCTGAGAGAACCCTGCGGGAAAGACTGGTCTACCTGCCCGAGGTTTTCTTTCTGGCCGCCCTGGTCTTTCTCATCATCGCTCTCTCCCGCCCCCAGAAGGGGTTTTCCGAAGTCCGCAAGGTGACCAACGGTATCGCTGTGGAGATTGTGATAGACCGATCGGGGAGTATGGGGGCCCAGGTGAATCAGAGCCAGAACCGGCTGGACGTGGTGAAGGAGCTCTTCTCGGAATTCGTGAAGGGACGGCCGGATGATATGATCGGCCTTATCTCCTTCGCCCGCTATGCGGACACCAACGCCCCCCTGACCCTGGCCCATGACGTGCTTCCCGGCTTCATAAAGAGTATCAATCTGGTGACGACCGAGGCAGAGGACGGTACGGCTATCGGCGACGCTCTGGCATTGGCCGCCGCCCGGCTTCATACGGCGGGGGAGGAGGAGGGCTACTCCATCAAAAGCCGGGTGGTCATTCTCCTGACCGACGGGGTCAACAACGTGGGGCAGCGCACTCCGGAAGAGGCTGCCGATCTGGCGAAGGAGTGGGGGATCAAGGTCTACACCATAGGCTTTACGGATCAGTCCGTCCTGGGACAGCTTTTCGGCACCGGCGGCTATGCCGTGGATGAGGAGACCCTGCGGAGTATCGCCGATCGGACCGGAGGCAGTTCCTATACGGCCACCGACGGAAAGAGCCTTCAGGCCGTTTTCGATCAGATCGACAGTATGGAGAAAACAGAGGTGGAATCCTACTCCTTCAGGCAGTACCGGGAGTTCTATCTCCCCTTTGCTCTGGCAGGGTTTATCAGTCTGTTCCTTTACATCCTCCTTTCGGCTACCCTGTTCAGGAGGTTGGAGGTATGATATTTTTCAAGAACCAGCATCTGCTGCCCCTGCTGTGGTTTGTGGTTGCTTTGATCCCCCTTTTCATGGGGGAATACGCCCTGCGCAGGAAGCAGAAAATCCTTTTCTCGGGAAATCTTTTACCCGCCGATCCGGTGGGAAAGGATCAGCTGAGACGCTCCCTGTACCTTTTCTCGGCGGCCCTGTTCATTCTGGCGGCCCTGCTCAGGCCTTCCTGGAATCCCACCGTACGGATCGTGGAGAAAAAGGGCCGTGACGTGGTTTTCCTGCTGGATGTGAGCCGCAGTATGAGCGCCGGCGATGTGGCACCGAGCCGGCTGGAGAGGGCCAAACTTGAAATCGCAGAAACGGTGCAGTCCATCGAAGGGGACCGGGTCGGTCTGGTGGTGTTCGCCGGCAACAGCGTGGTGAAATGTCCCCTGACCCTGGACTATGGGTTCTTCAGCTTCGCCCTGAAGGATGTGACAGTAAACAGTGTCTCCCGGGGGGGGACACAGCTCGGAGATGCCCTGCGCATGGTGGAAAGTCAGGTTCTTGACGATCAGACCCGTGAAGAGCGGGATATTATTCTGATCACCGACGGGGAGGATCAGGACTCCTATCCGGTGGAAGCGGCCAAGGCTCTGGGGAGTCAGGGGGTTAGGCTGATTGTCATCGGACTGGGTGATGATATACAGGGCGCCCGTCTCCAGGACAGTCAGGGGAACTTTTTAACCTACGATGGCAAAGAGGTCTGGTCTAAAATGGACGGGGAAACCCTTCGGCTGATGGCTGCGGCCACACCGGGGGGGAGCTATGTACCCGCGGGACAAGCCAACTTTTCCCTGCCCCGGATCTACCGCAGTCTGATCAGCGAAAACAGCCGCCAGTCCACCGGGGAGGAGGAAACCCTGGTATATGAAGAGAAATTCCAGTTTTTCATCGCCCTTTCTTTGATTCTGCTTCTTCTGGAAGCCTTTCGTATCATCGGACCGGTGGAAAGGAAGAATCTCTTTCCCTTCCTCTCCGGATCCCGAACGGGTCTGTATCTCATACTCATTCTGGTTTCATTCTCCCTACCTTCCCGACTTGCCGCCGAGGGACGGGCCGATTTGTATCAGAAGGGAGAGAAAGCTCTGGAAGCAAACAACTGGGATTCCTATTCGCAGATCTATGACAAACTGACGGACAAGGGTGTTTCCGACGGGAAAATTGCCTACAACCGGGGACGTTCCCAGTACAAACAGGAGGACTATGCCGGGGCGGCGGGTTCCTTCGGTGAAGCCGCATCCGATCTGGAAGGTAAGAAAGCGGCCCGGGCTCTTTTCAATCGGGGGAATGCCCTCATGAAACAGGCCGAAGCGGATCAGGAAACCGCGGGGGAATCCCTTGCCCAGGCTCGCCAGGCCTATGAAAAGGCTCTGGAGCTGAACCCGGCCTACAAGGAAGCCGCCCGCAATCTGGAGCTGCTCCTGAATCAGCAGCAGAAACAGCAGAATGATCAGCAGCAGAAAGATGATAAGCAGAGTGATAAATCTGAAGGGAATGACTCCTCCGGCGATGGTCAGAACGGTTCTTCCGATGAACAGCAGCAGGGAGATCAGGGCAAACCGCAGCAGACCCAGCCGGGGCAGGATGAGGAATCGGACAGCCGGGCACAGGATATTCTGAATCAGGAAGAGGATAACCGGGACAAGAGAGAGTCCGCCTTCGCCACGGGAGGGGGAATCTATCAGGTGGAGAAGGATTGGTAAGTTCATGAGAAAGAGAATCGTACCGGCGCTTTTACTGTGCCTGACTACGTTGATCCCCCTTATCGCACAGGATGTGCGCGTTTCCATCAGCAGCCGGGAAGGCTATGTGGGGCTTCCCCTGGATTACCAGATCACCGTTACCGGATCGAAACAGGCGGATGTCCCCGATCTCTCCGGTTTTGACGGATTTTCGGTAAAGTACAATGGTCAGACCCAATCCTCCCAGACTTCAATTATCAACGGCCAGCGGTCCTCTTCTGTTACGGTGAGGTTCAGCTGGCAGCTGACCCCCCTGAGAGAGGGCACCCTGACTATTCCCAGCATCACGGTTAATGTGGATGGGGATTCCTATAAAACGCCCCGGGGGACCGTGACCATAACGCCTCCCCGGGAGCTGGAAGGTTTCAAACTCGTCCTTCGGCCGGAATCGGAAAAGGTCTTTATTGATCAGGCTGTCACCGTGGATCTGGATTTTTACGTGAGCAGCGAAGTGGGAAATCTCACCTTCACCCTGCCCGGGCAGGGCAGCGGCAGCAGGGAAGGAACCGATTTCCTTATATTGGACAGCACCGCTCCGGACCAGGCTTCCCATGACATACGGCAGATACCGATCGGGGACAGAACCTTTTACGGTTATGTCTCATCCCGTTATGAAGAGGGTCAGCAGTTCACCGTACTTACTATCCCCCTGAGCCTTGTTCCACTCAAATCGGGACAACTGAGCCTGAAGGGGGCCTCGGTCGCCTTTTCCACCCAGGAAGGCACCTGGCCCCGAACTGTGACCCAGAACCATGTCATACCCTCCGGGGAATGCACCATTACCGCAGCCCCACTTCCCGGTGAAATCAGCGGAAGCCCCAACGGGGTTCTTCTGACGAAGGGGGACCTGAAAATCCGGGCCGATCTATCCGCGGACAAGGCCCGCCCCGGGGATCCCCTGACCCTGACCCTGACCCTCTCCGGCCTGATCCATCCGGAACTCTGTGACATTCCCCCTCTGCGGGATTTCTCCTCCCTGGCTCAGGATTTCTCCCTGCCCTCGGAACGAAGCAAGCCCAAGGTGTCCGGGAATGATCTGGTCCTTGTACAGACTATCCGTCCCGATAGTGTGAAAACCCGGGGTGTTCCCCCCATCTCCTTTACTTATTTTGATCTGGAGAAGGAAGAAGTAAGAACCGTCAGCTCCGAAGCGATTCCCCTGGTCATGAGCTCCGCCGGCGACCTAACCCTGTCCGATGTGGAGAATTTTCAGGGAAAGGAAACCCTTTCACCACTGAGGGAGAATGATAAGGGGATACGGCAGAATAAATCCCTTCAGGAGCTAACCGCCGGTGACAGGAGGGGAACTACCCTTACGGGGAAGCCTTACTATCTGGCGGCCCTGTTGGCTCCCCCTCTGCTGTTTCTTATCTTCCTGGTCTCTCTGGGAGTCGGTACTCTTCTACAGCGCCGGAATCATCGCCGGGGACAGAATCCCCGGTATCAGCTGGAAAAGGCCCTGGAAGGGGGAGAGGAAGGATTCGCCTCCTTCGAAAAGTATCTGAGAGACCGGCTTTTTTCGGGGAAGTCCTTTCACCGCTCTAATCTCGCCGAACGATGCGCCGCTCCCGAAAGCAAAGGGCTGTTTGCTCTCTATGAAAAACTGGAGAGGGAACGATACGGAGGCGGAAACGCCGATTCGGACAGGCAGGAGATTCTCGCCCGGGTCCGCGAATGGGAGGATTCCCTGTGAAACGATTTTTCTTTCTTCTAATTCTTATGGCTCTTAACGGACTTCTTGCGGCTCAGAGTGCCGGTGAAGATCTCCTCAAGTCCGCCGAGACGGCTTTCCGCGAAGAACGTTATGGGGAAGCGGCCAATCTCTACCAGGAAGCCGCCGTCAGGGGAGCCGTCAACAGCTCTGTCTATTATAATCAGGGAAACAGCTGGTTTATGGCGGGGGAGTTGAATCTGGCCCATCTCTCCTATCTGAAAGCGGAAGCCCTGAAACCGGGGGACGGGGATATTAAGCGAAATCTCAGCTATGTCCGTGCTCTGAAAGCAGAGGAGAATGGCACAGACGGAAAAGGGGAACTGCTCAGAGTCCTGTTTTTCTGGCATTTTGATCTGTCCCAGCGCCTTAGAAGTTATCTTCTTCTCGCCGTGAATCTTCTCTTCTGGCTTATACTTTTCCTTTTTCTGTTTCTCCGTAGAAGGAAAAGAAAACTCCCTCTCTGGCCGGTTCTTTTATCGGCTTTCCTTCTTATCGCAATGGGCAGTTCCGTTCTTATCAGCCGCTCCCGGGCGGCCCGTTATCCCCGGGGGCTTCTCATGGAAGAGACCTCCCCCCGCAAGGGGGACGGGGAGTCCTTTGATGCGGCCTTTAACAGACCCCTGCCGGGGGGAACGGAGTTTCAGCTCAGGGAGATCCGATCGGACTGGTATAAAATACGCCTGAACGACGGCTCCGAGGGGTGGGTGAAAGAGGAAAGCGCCGAACTGGTCACCTTCCCCTGATACTCTCCTCCAGTATCTTTCTCGTAAGGATTTCCGGCAGAATCCGGGGATCTTCTCCCGGCGGGTAGTACACGTAAAGGGGTACGCCGGCCCGGTCGAATTGCGTGAGCCAGCTGCCGATGACATCGTCGTTCAAAGTATAATCGCCCACCATGTAGACAATACCCTCTTCCTCGAAGAGAGCCTTTCTGAAACCCCTGTCCAGAACTGTCAGGTGATTCGTCCTGCAGGTGGCGCACCAGTCGGCGGTGAATTCCAGAAACAGAGGCCGGTCCTCGGCACGGAGAGCTTCCACTTGCTCCGGTGAAAAGGGTACGGTTTCCTCCGATTTTTCCAATTGTGCAGATTGAGGGGGGGCCTCGCTCAAATCTCCCACAAAAAACATACCCCCCCCCAGGAGAATCAGGGCGGCTGCGTAATGAGCGTAGCCTGTCTTGCGGGCGGATCGTTGTCCCCGACCGTAGAGCCAGGAAGCGGCAGCCAATACCAGCATAAACCAGAGCACACCCGAAAAGCGGCTCCCCGTCTGACTGTGCAGAACAGTGAGCAGATAGACCGCCGTTCCCGCCAGCAGAAACCCCATTATTTCACGGAACCGGTTCATCCACTCACCCGGTTTGGGGAGTTTATTGACCAGGGAGGGAGAGAATCCCAGAAGGATAAAGGGCAGGGCCAATCCCAGGCCGATGAGGAAGAAGAAAATCAGAATCACTCCTCCGGGCTGAACAAAGGCAAATCCCAGAGCGGAACCCAGCAGGGGCGCCGTACAGGGCGTAGCCAGAAGAACGGCCATGATACCCGTAAGAAAGGAACCGCCGTATCCCCCTTTCTGTTTGGAAGCAGCCTCGCCGGCACGGCGGGGGGGATTTATGAAAAATACTTCGAAGAGACTAAGGGAGAAAAGAAATACCAGGGAAGTAAGTATCAGAACGAAAAGGGGATTCTGGAACTGGAAACCCCATCCCAGGGCCGTTCCTGATGCCTTAACGGCTATAACAATAAGACCCAGGATCAGGAGGGAAACAATGATTCCCCCCGTATAGGAGAGACTGTTAAGCAGTATTTTCTTGCGACTGTCCCCGCTCTGGCCGACAAGGTGAAGGGCCTTCAGGGAAAGAACCGGCAGAACGCAGGGCATGATATTCAGGATGATGCCTCCCAGAAAGGCAAAAAGCAGAAAGAGGGGCAGAGAACGGCTGGTGGCGGCCTTTTCGATAGGGGCAATGGTTCCCTGTGAAATCATGCTCTCTTTCACGGGGCGAAAGCAGGTCCCCTGCTCGTCGCAGAGCTGGTACCCCGCGAAGAGTGAGACCGGTTCCGCTTCGGTTAATATCTTTGGTCCCCGAAGAGGAGCGGTAAGCTCAACCTTACCCTCCCACCCTTCGAAAGAGCCGTAGTTCCGGGCGGGTGGATAGACAATTTCACCCAGTTCAAAACCGTTGTTATCATCAAGAGCAAAATAGAAGAGAGCCCTGTTATCTATCTGATGGTATCCTTCGGGAATATCATAGATGACACTGACCGTTCCCTCTCCCCGGCTGTTCACGGTATAATGGGAGGATAAGCCGGCCTGTTGGGAAAAAAGTAGTGTTGAGAAGAGTGCTAATCCCAATATCGCTATATATGGTTTTCTAATATGCATACGATGAATATACAGGGGCAGAACTTTTTTTTCAAGTTTTTTTTCAGGTTCTATTGACGAAAAAAAAGGCCTATGCTATATTCCTGATCAGCAATTAGCAAGGGCGATTAGCTCAGTTGGGAGAGCGCCTGCCTTACAAGCAGGATGTCGGCGGTTCGAGCCCGTCATCGCCCAAATCCTATTTTCTTTAATATAAGAAGATAGATTCATATATAAGAAAGCCGGATGGTTCAGATCATCCGGCTTTTTTTATGTCAGGAGCCCAGCTTTCCGATCTCTTCTCTCAGTTCATGGCCCGCCCTGTGATTGTCGGCACTCAAATCCTTGAGCCTTTTCGTTCCTCCCATAAACTGTTCTATACCCCTGTTCATTTCATCGGATTCGTTTAGGATCTCCTTCTGGCTCTGCTCCAGCTGCTTCATGTGCGCCATTACGGCCAGGCTGCCCGTTTTTACCTGCTCCGTATTCCCATACATGTCCGATGACTCCTCACTGACTCCGTTCAGTATTCCGAAAAACCTGTCAAGAACGGTTCCGATATTCTCTCCCGATTTTTTAAGATCGACGATAGCCCTTTCCGCTATTTCATTCTGACCGGTAAGTCTTTGCACGGAGAGACGGTTCTTCTTCTCCTCATCGGAAATGAGAGTCATTCTTTCATTCAGTTCTTCAAGCAGCACCGCCACGTGGTCCGTATTTTTCCTGACCAGAGAGGAGAGAAGGCGCATCTCGTCGGCCACAACGGAAAATCCCTTTCCATAGGTTCCCGAATGGGCTGCTTCGATGGAAGCATTAATCGCCAGAAGGTCGGTCCGGTCCGCCAGATCCTGTATGGACGCCATGGATACGGAGATCCCGGCGGATTGATCCAGAATCTCATGGATGAGGGTTTTCTGAAGCTCCATACTTTTCTGATTCTCCCGGGTCCCCTCATGAACCTGACGGGTCAAATCCGCCTGATGATTAAGAGCTTCCTGCTGGGAATCCAGATTCAGCCGGATATGCTCGCCCTGGGAAACCATGGCCAGAACTTTTTCATCCAGACGGCGCGCCAGAGACTCCAGGGAGTGGAGAGACTCGTCGATGAGGCTGATTTCCCCATGGGACGAACGGACCATCTCAGATACACGGGTCGTCAGAGTATTGAGATTTCTCAGACTCTCTCCTATCTGGACCGCAGCGGCGGAGTGCTCCATGGCCAGAATACTCAAGTCTTCTCCGGACCTGACCCTTCCTTCGGCTATCCCGTTAAGGGTGGTATGACGGTCCTGCAGATTTGTCATGAATCTGTTGAAATTCCTCCGCAGGTAGGAAATCTCGTCCTTTCCCCTTTCCGGCATTGTTTCGTTCAGGTGAAGTGTTCCTTCCGAAAGGCCGCCCAGAAAGCGGCGGGTCCTGTTGATATGCCTGAGGGTGCGCCAGGTAATCAAAAGAGAAAGTCCCATGAGCAGTGTCAGCAGGGATGCCGCCACGGGAAGATATACCCCGGTGAACCGGCGCTGCTGACTCTCCTGCCGGACCCGGTCAAGGCGTATTTTATCGTCCAGTCCTTTTCTTATTCCGTTTATATCCGTTGTTATCCTGTCCAGTTCGCTGTAGATAAGCTTTTCGATAATTCCCTCTTCAAGAGTTTCATGGGAATAGAGTGGGGCGAGGAGGTTTGACTGGCACAGGTCTGAAAGGACCTGGCCATCCTGCCCGAGTTTCTCAAGATCCGGTTTCATATCGCCAGACTGTCCGGTCAATTGGGAAAGGTTCTGTATCGACCTCTTAAATCCGGTTTCCGCCATACGGTAAGCGACGATTCTTTCACCGGATATGTCACCGGTTCTGACCAGGTCGACACTCATAAGGATCAGTCTGGTCGCGGATACCTGAAAATCATTCAGCTGCAGCAGGGCTTCCTGATGCTGTTCCATCTCCGTAGCGATATCCTCACCGTTAAGCAGCTGCTTATGCATCATCCATCCCAGATAGGCTATGATGAGAACGCTCATAAGTGTCAGAATCAGAGATTGGGTTTTTATCTTCATTTTTAACTCCGTCTTTCTCATGGGAGAATATTTGTTTTCTGTTATCCATTGGTTAATTATTTATGAGAATAGTATGAGAAACCCTTTTCTTGACAAGATGACGGAGTATGGTAAAATGTCAAAATAGGGGGGATTCATGAAAGAGACAGTTATCAATATGCTTACCCAGGCAAGGGAAAAATACTGCGACATGCCCTATGTCTGCCAGAAACTCGGTCCCGGAGAGGGGATGTGGAAGGAGTGGAGTTTCGGCGAAGTGGACAGGGAGTCGGACCTCTTTGCCGCGGCCCTCATCAAAAAGGGATTCCGTCCGGGGGAATCGATAGCTCTCCTTTCCGAAGGGCGTTATAACTGGGTGATCGCCGAATTCGGAATCCTCAAAGCCCGCTGCTGTTCGGTGCCCCTCTCTTCCAAGCTGAAGGAGGGGGAGATTCCCTTCAGGCTGAATCATTCCGAATCTAAGGGGGTCATCGTTTCTGAGTATACCTTCGAACAGGTCCTCCTGATGAAAGAGAAGCTGGATAGGACCCCCTTTTACATCGTACTGAGCGATGATACGGATCTGACCGATCAGCTTGGTGCCAGATTCGGCCTGACCGAAGGGGAGGATTTCATCCGCTATGCCGATTTCATAACTGCGGGAGAGGACTGTTTCCGGGAAGTGGAAGGGGAACTGCTCTCCCGCATAGAGAGCATCGACGAGAAGGATACGGTCACCATCTCCTATACCTCGGGAACCACAGGCAACCCTAAGGGGATTATGCTCACTCACAGAAACTACTGGGTGAACAGCCATGATGCGGTTAAGGTGGTACAGATCCCCGAGGGCGTAGGCTCTCTGATCATCCTACCCCTGGATCACTCCTTCGCCCACACCGTGGGAATCTACATAAGCCTGCTGCGGGGGCTCTCCATGAGCTTCATTGATAACAGGGGAGGGGGGATGGCCGCTCTGAGGAACCTGACCGGCAACCTGAGGGAGAGAAATCCCTACTTCCTGCTCACCGTGCCCGCCCTTTCGGGGAATTTCATGAAAAAAATGAAAGAGGGGATCGCTTCCCAGAGCCCCTTCGTGCAGAAAATATTCGAAAGCGGTCTCAAATGGGGCATCAGGATAAACGGGAACGGCTTCAATCGCACCCCCCTGTCCGACCGGATTCTCGGCTTTTTCCCCTATAAGCTGGCGTCTCTTCTGATCTTTCCGAAACTCCGTCAGGTCTTCGGTGATTCTCTCCAGTTCTGCGTGGGAGGCGGAGCCCTGCTTGAGATTAAGCAGCAGGAGTTCTACCGGGCCATCGGATTACCCGTTTATCAGGGATACGGTCTGACCGAAGCGGCTCCCATCATCTGCGCCAACTCCCCCGAGAAGGCGAAGTTCGGCTCCTCCGGGGTGATTTTGCCCTCTATTGAGTGCCGTATCATGGAAGATGAGAACGGGGAGTGCCCTCCGGGAAAGGCCGGTGAAATCGTGATACGGGGCGGGAACGTGATGAAGGGCTATTTTAAAAACCCGGAAGCCACGGCGGAGGTCCTGAAGGGGGAGTGGCTCTGGACGGGAGATCTGGGATACCGGGACCAAGACGGATTCCTGGTTGTCACAGGGCGGGCCAAGGCGCTGCTCATTTCGGCGGACGGGGAAAAGTACTCCCCCGAGGAGATAGAGGAAGCGGTTATGAATGCCAGCGATCTGGTAGATCAGATCATGGTATACAATGATATGAGAAAATACACCGTGGGCCTGATCGTCCTGAACGGCGGGAGTGTGGCAAAGCTCGTGAAAGAGAAGGGTATCGCCAACGCAGGAGAGTTGCTCAAAGCCGTCCATGATTCGATCTACTCCTTCAAGGGGGAAGGAAGAATCTCCCCGCTCTGGGTGCCCTCCACCTTCGCCCTGATAGAAGAGCCCTTTTCGGAAGATCAGGGACTTATCAATTCCACCCTGAAGCTCGTACGGCACAGGGTGGTAGATTATTATAAAGAGAGAATTGAGGGTATGTACGGCGGCGATGAGGGGACCGATTTCTTTAATGAAAAGAATCTGAACGCCGTAGAGAAATTCCTGAAGTAGGAGGTCCGGGGGTCAGCGCCAGGTGCGGATGAGTTTTTTCAGGGGCAGGACCGCGGACATATTGGCTCCGTCCGAGTACTGGAGTCCGAAATTGACCAGATTGTCCTCCCGACGGACCCACCTGACCGTCCCCCGCACGTAGAACGGCTTCAGCCCGAGCATATCGTCGGGTATGATTTTCACATTGACCTGTTCCCCCCCGGCGATTTCCGGCCGGCCGAACAGGGATATCTTCATTCCCTTCCCATTGATATCCCTGATCTGGCCGCTGTGCCCGTTGGCAAAGGCCCGGATGAAGCACCGGTCCCTTCTGGCTGCTCTGGTTAGTTCATTCATTCCATCTTATTCCCATGGTGACGATAGTGCCGTCCGTTTCCCCTTCCCGGTAGGTATCCGATTTTTCACCGTTCCTGTGAAACAGGAGGGAGAACGTGTCCGCCAGCTGACGGGCTGTCAGAAGGCCCATACCGAATCGGCGGTATTCGTATTTCTCCCGGTACCGCTGAAAGGAGAAATCCTCCGTATTCACTTTTTCCGGAGGCAGAAGATAGTTATAGGGCAGTTCCGCCGTATTGAACCCGCCGCCGTAATCGAGTATCTCTATGCTCAGCAGCTCATCACCGGCGGATACCTTCACCCTCACCGGCCGGGAGCTGATCCCCTTTTCCCGATGGGCTCTCAGGGAGTTGTTGACCAGTTCCATGGTGGAGTAATAGATGTGCTCCTCCAGCTCGTGGGAAATCCCGGAATCCACCAGATTAATGCATTTTAATATTGCATTAAGAGGCGCTTTATCCGATATATTAAAAATGAGGCTCCGGTACATTTCGTCTTTGTATTTCAAATAACGCATAATCGGTCACTCACTATTATATCCTAGATTTTAAGGAAATCCACAATGTTTTATCTTTATGTCCGAATATATTCCCGTTCACAGCTCATGCAGCTGGAACCGGAGTTGATGAAAGACTTGAACGTCAGACTGAGGAAATTCAATGCCAACCGGGGGGGGATCCCCTATCCCGGCGTGGAAGGGCTTTTCCGTTATGCGGCGCTCTATCACGAAACATTGATCAAAGCCATAGAAGCGGCAACCCTGTGCCATGATTATCTCTGGGAAAAAAGGGAAGCCCTTGACGGATTCAACATCATACTCACGAAAATGGATCGAAGAGACTACGATCTTCCCAAGGCTATGGAATATCTGGTCTATCAGATTATCGAGGACGGAGGAATCTGGGTCGATCCGGACTGTGTCGATGAAATCAGTGAGATCCTTTTCCTTGAAAAGGAGACTTGCCTGTACAGAATGACGGGACACAAACAGAGCGAACCCACCCCTTCGGAACGTTACGCCCGCATTCTAAGCAATTCCCCTGTACAGAACAGGATCACACGATGGATAGACGGGAATGATAATACCCTGCTGCTCCTGCGGGGCGAAGAGGGATCCGGGAGAAGGCTGAATCTGGAGCAGGCTCTGAATCTTTATCTGGGTAAGGAGAGTCAGTCCGTCATCCGTCTGCGGCTCAACGGGGAGAGAGACTACATATACGATCCCTTTATGGACAGTCTGTTCGCAGAGAGGGGAGAGGGGTTTTCCGATGGGGAAAACGGTTTTCTTGATGATCTGCTGCAGGGCAAGATGCTGGGGCGCTGCTCCGATTTCTTTGCGGATGATTTTGAAGAAGCCTATATTCAGTTCCTGAAAGAAAAGAAAAAGCGGGCGGATTTTCAGTCCCAGCCCCTGTATCTCATAATCGAGGACGGTGAGAAATTCTCTATTCAGAGTAAACGTTTCCTTGACCGCATACTCCGTATGGAAGAGTTCCGCATCATTATCATTACCTCGGAAGAGAATCCCAGTTTCGTTCCGGAAAGAAAGGAATTAAGTGAAATCACTTTTCCCGCTTTGACAGGTGAAGAAGCTGCCGCCCGGTTGAGACTGGCCTTTCCCCAGGTCGAATGGGACAGAGAAAAAAGGGAACAGCTCGAAAAGCTCAGCCGCTCAAATCCGGAACAGCTCTTTTTCGCCGCCTGGCTCCTTTCGGGAGGGGAGTGCCCTGAAAGCGGGGGGGATATGCGGCTGCAGCTCATCGACAGACTGGATGATGAGGAGAGGAGGCTCTTCTATTTCATACTCATCGGGCAGGGGCTGATCCGTCAGGATATCCTCATAAGGCTTTTCTCTTCCGTGGATGAGGAGTTTCTCGTCACCGAGAGAATCCGCCGGCTGCTTTCCCTTCAGCTGGTACGGTGTAACAGCCGGGATGAACTCTATGCGGCGGTAACCGATTACCCGGTGGAAGGGGAATTGAAGAAGAGTATTGTAAAGCAGGTCATAGGACAGCTGAGCGAAGAAGAGACCATACATCCCTTCCGGTATTTTGAATTTCTGGAAAAGCAGAGCGTCCTGGACGAAGCCCTTCATTATCTCAAAAGTATCATGACCTGGCTGATCAATAACGGATTTCACAATAAGGCGCAGAGTCTCATTAAGATCCCCCCCTTCTCCGGTAGGGATATAGACAGGGAATCCCGGGACACCCTGCAGAATCTCCTGGTGTCGAACCGGCTCCGTCTGGCTCTTCAGGACCGGGAAGGTTCGGAATTGGCCGAGCTGGTCTCCGGGGGGCTGCTCTCCCTTGTCTCGGAAAGAGGGGAATTCGCAGAGGATTTCTTCATACAGCTATCCCGTTATTTCTACTGCCGGGGCAATACGGAACAGACCGTGAATTATGCGAAAAACGCCCTCTATCTCTTCCAGAAACAGGGAAACCATCTGGGGGAAGGGCTGGCCAATATGGAGCTTGCCTTTGCCTATCTGGGGCAGAAAAAAATTCAGATGGCCATGGATTACTTTGAAATCGCCAGGCGTATCAGTTACCAGATCGAGGATAACTACACCCTTATCACCGCCCAGACATTCAGTGCCCTGACCGCATTCCTGTTCGGAAACATATCCAAATCGGAGGATATCATCACCCAGACACTGGTGCTGTCCGAGCTGAACGGATGCCGGCGGAGGACTTTCTTTCTGAATTTCCTGGCCGGCAGGATTCAGTTCGAATACGGCCATTACAAAGAGGGGGCGGAGCTGTTCGAAAAGTGCTGGAGGGAGAGTGAAAATATTGATATGAACGGGGGAAGGGAAACGGCCCGAAGGTGGATCGGCCGCTGCCTGCTCTACCAGGAAAAGAGGCGGGATGCCTTCAGGTGGCTGGATTCGGAGGACCAATCCCGGGAGGGATTGTTTATTCTGGCGGAAGCGGATTTCATGGTCTCCCTGTATGAATCGGCCCTGAAACGTCTTGAGCAGGCTCTGGATACTCCCCATGACAGAACTCTCAGCTATACTGAACGGGACATCTGGTGTGACGGTTTCATGCCCATTGAGGGAAGACTCTCTTCGGAGGAGCAGGAAGAGGATGTGCTGACCCGTCAGATTGAAACGCTCTACAGTTATATTCTGGCCCTATCCGGGAGACATGAAGAGGGGGCCCGGTTCTTCCCCAAAGGTCTGAACCAGGACGACTATCCCTTCAAACCCTACTCCTATCAGTACAGCTACATCTATTTCACCATACTTAATGTGGGTGAGATAACAGCTAACAGCGATGATCACCGGCTGGCGGCCCTGAGCAAGGCCATCGAACGGCTTCATTCCCGGGGCGGCCGTTTTGATAATCAGCATAAGAAGCTGGATTTTCTCAATAAGAACTGGTGGAATAAGAAGATAATGGACGAAGCCCACAAGAAGAAATTCTTTTGAGGGAAAAAAAGAAAAAGTTTTTAACAGGTTGTTGACAGAAAAGTAGATTATCGCTATATTAGGGAAGCTTTTTTTGGTGGCGTAGCTCAGTCGGTAGAGCAAACGGCTCATATCCGTTCGGTCAGGGGTTCAAATCCCTTCGCCACTATATTTTACCGTCCCTTCGGGGACGGTTTTTTTATGGATGTCCCCATGAGTCAGGAAAAGGTAATGATAAGGACCGGAGAGGCGGAGTCCCTCTTTCGGAGCCTTGCGGTAAATTTCATCTCCCGATCCCGCCATTCAGTCCGTTTATCCCCCCGCTTCCATTACGGTAACTCGCCCTATTACAGGAACAACCGCAGGGAATTCGACGATCTGACTCTCCGCTATTCCCGGGAGATCCTTCATGAGACTTTTGCCACCGCTACCATAAGAAAACTGGGTGATACCCTGGGACGGGGGCTTTTTGCCGAATCACCTCTGCAACCGGGGGATTTTATCGGCGAGTATGCCGGCCTGATAAACTACGCCTCCCGCTGCCGTCCCGTAAGGGATGACCGGGGAGGCTTTGCCACGGATTATGCCTGGACCTATCCCGAGAAAAGGGGATGGAGGGCTCTTGAAGTGAACGGCAGGGATTGGGGAAATGAATCCCGATTCGTCAATCACAGTTTTACTCCCAACTGCCGTATGGAACATACCCTGGTGGAAGGTCTCTGGGTCCTTTTCTTTGTGGCGGACAGGGTGATCGCGGCGGGGGAGCAGCTGACAGTGGACTACGGTGAGGAGTACTGGACCGGAGGATTCCGGGAATTAATGATCATTTGAGCGATTAAGTCTCATTTTCCCGTCGGTAATGACGAAGATATAACAGAGAACCAGGAATTTTCGGGAGTTATTCATGTCAAGATATATCCTTTCTGCTATACTGTTCTGTGTGTCCCTGACCCTCTTTGGGGGAACCGTTATGGTGGAGACCGTGGACAATGGTTTTCTGGGAGACCTGGAACAGGAAAAGCAGGATGCCATAGTTCAGATGGAGACGGGAGTAATGGAGGCCCTTTTTGACGGGGGACATCTGTTTTTCAATATGTATACTTCCAATGGGGAATTGGATGCTGCAAAAAGTCGGAATTCTCTGGATCAGGCGAAGCGTGCGGGTGCCGAATGGTTTATCCGGCTTCAATTGGGGGATGAGGAGCTTTTCTACTGGTTCTATCAGCTCAGGGACTTTGACTTGAAAAGCGAAGGTTCGATCAAAAGGGATGAGATCGATCCGGATAGGGATATGTCCCTGGAGGAGTTCTTTTTCGCTGCGGGTAACAGCGCGGCAAAGGGAATCCTCACATACATGGACCGGTAAGCAGGAGAGTTTATGAGAAAGTTATGTATTAGTCTGTGCTTGTTCGCAGTCGTCACGTCGTTCAGTTTCGCGCAGAATGCCCTGTGGGCGGGAAATGCGGCCCGGGGGAACGATGATTCCTTTCCCGCTTCCATAAGAACTTCCGGCAAAAGCGCCGGTATTTCCCTCGCCCTGCCCGAAGGAACCCTGGTTCAGGTGAAAAACCAGAAAAACGGACTGACCCGGGATATCACTATAGTAAAGGGGCAGGGGAAGCCGGGAATCTTTATCCTTCTCAATTCAGCTGCCTCGGATGCTCTGGATATCCATTCGGGCGAAGTCATTATGGTGGAAATTGAAGAGAAGAAAGCGGTCAGCAATCCCTTTCTCGACTATTCCGCCGATCCCGATTCCTTTAAAAAGAATCTCAATGAGGAATTCGTCGCCTCCCCGTCGGAAGATCCGGACAATACGGCCTCCGTTGATGTGACTGGCGAAATGGACCGCTTAGGATACGGTCCCGAAGAAGTGGCAGCTGATGAGGAACCGGCTTCTGAGCCCGATACAGCAGTAGAACCTGCCCCTGCGGTGGAAACGGCATCGGATGTAACGGAAGAACCTCCTGTCGCTGCGGTAGAAGAACCGGTTATTGAGGCTCCCCCCGTTACCGACGACAGGGCATATGAAGACATTGTCATTGCGGACGGTTCCGAGACTTACGATGCGGAACTTGACTATACACCGGAAGAAGCGGTGCCCGAAGAGGAGCCGGTGGAAACATTTCTTTCCGACAGCATAAGCATACCCGCGGATACAACCGAAGAGCCGGCAGTTGCGGAAGAGCCCGCTGCTGTGGAAGAACCGGCAGAGGTGGCCGCCGCCGCGGAAGAGCCGGCAATAGACCCAATAGTCACGGAAGTTCCCCCTGAGGAAGCGGTGACGGAAGCTCCGGCGGAGACGGTTATCGACCCGGGCCGGGTTATTTACTTTCTGGCACCCGCCGAACTGAGACCTCCCGAACCGGTAGAAGAAACCCCCGTTCTCACAACCTGGGATGAAAATAGTGTAGAAACGGACACTGCGGTGAATGATACCGCCGAAACCGTAAACGCAGAAGAAAATACCCCATCGGAAGATGTCTTGGTTCTTAACGGGACAACTCCTGCCGAAGAGGACATCACCTTTGTGCCCCAGTATGTGGCTTCGGATGATCTTAAAGCCTTTATGAAGGAGACTCTGGATGCGGGTTCCCGCTATGTTCAGGTGGCAAGCTTCGGGAGGGAATCTCTGGGTGATATCTATAACAACATGGTTTCCCTACAGGAAGCCTTCCCCTATCTGCCTCTGCTTCTTCTACCCGGGAATGACGGGAAAACATTCAAGCTGATGGTGGGACCCGTCTCCAGAGATGAAGTGGGAATCCTTATCTATGCGATGAAGGCCCGCGGGTTCAGTCAGGCCTTTCTTTCAAGGGAGTAGGTCTATTTTGACAGAAGAAGCGGCAGCGGCCTTTCTCCGGGAAAGGGGATGGGGCCTTATCACGCCCCAGACCTACCTTATTGACATGGAAGTGGACTTCAAGACCCTCTGGCGGGAGGTGTCCCCCTATACGATGATATCTCCGGAAAGGGGATATGCCATATTCCAGTCCCTGGATTATCTGGAGAGAAATGAAATTGCCGGAGATATCGTGGAATGCGGTGTCTGGAAGGGCGGATCCTGTATGCTGGCAGCGGGCATTATCAGAAAAGGGAATCTCTCACCCCGCAAGATCTGGCTTTACGATACATTTGAAGGTATGACAAAGCCCACCGGTGAGGATGTCATAGCTGCCAGCGGCCAGCCCGTATCCGAGCGGTCCCCCGAAGGCTGGTGGGCCGTTTCGGAGGATGAGGTGAACCGGAATATGGGCCTTACCGGATATGATCGGGCACTATGGGAAACGGTTAAGGGTGATGTCTGTCAGACTTTGGACGAAACCCTGCCTTCCGGGGCAATCGCCCTACTTCGTCTGGATACGGACTGGTACGAATCGACCCGCAAGGAGATGGAGACACTGTTTCCCCTGATATCGCCGGGAGGGATTCTGCTTCTTGACGATTACGGCCATTTTAAAGGGGCAGCCAAGGGGGTGGATGACTATTTCAGAAGTCTTTCCCTGGAACCGCTACTTCAGCGTGTTGATTATACCGGGCGCCTTTATATCAAGAAGTAAATCGTCAATAACTTTCCTGAAGTCTTCTCCCCCGAAATCGGGATAGATGCCCTCTGCGGAGGCACGCAGGCGAAAGTTATGATCTGTCAGCAGGAATGTGGGATAGTTGATAACTCCCCATTTTTTCCCGCAGCGGCCTTCCCGGTCTTTATAATCTTCTCTATTGTCGGAAATTATCACAACGTGAAAAGGGCTCTCACCATAAATCGCCGAGAGATCTGTAAGCCCCTTTCTCATCTCCTCATTAAAGGGATCCCGGGCTCCTAGAAAAGCTATGAGCAGAACCGTTTCACTGCTCCCGTCTATGAGCAGGCCCTCGCCTTCGGAATCGAAAAGCTTCCCCGGTGATACAAAAAGGGGTATAGGGAAATAATGGAATCCCAATAGTTCGATACGGGATATATCATCTTTATAAAAGTCCCCGGTCTCCTGAGCAAATGCAAGAGAGAAAAGGCAAAGTGCTGTTATCAAGGGAAGAGCTTTTCTGTTCATGGCTAACATAATATCAAAAAAAAAGGAAATTTGCAAAAAAAGTATTTTATTATTTTTTAGGGGAAGGTATAATTCATCAAACTGATATGTGGATATTAATCGTTTTATTAATCATCGGTTCATCTCTGTTTCTATTGAACATGACCTCCGGGAAAATGAGTCGCTTCCAGATAATCAGTTTTTATTCCAAGGGTAAGGATGCCGGGTTTAAATGGAAAGAGATTAATCTTCTCTGGAGAGCGGCTGTCCTCGCCGATACGGATGTCCCCTCTAAAATCTATTTTTCCCTCGATGAACTTGATAACTGCATTAATGTGATAAATCAGAAATACGGCATTCTGGATAGCAAGAACAAGAGTGATCCCGCTATTAAGGATCTGGTGAAGAAACTTTTCGAATACCGCAAAAAAGTGGAATTCAGCAAACCCCGCTACAAACGGGGCCTGAAAACGACCAGGGACATAGCCCTGAATCAGATTATGAAAATCAGAACATCGGAAGCGGGTATACATACGACCCAGGTCTGCGGTAATACGGATACCTATATTGTCATCAGTTATCCCAAGGGGGATCCCGTCCCGAACGGCTTTACCTGGAGGGGGCGTGTTCTCAATGTTTACTTCTGGCGGGATAACGACGCGGGATATTTTTTCCAGACACGGCTTATCGATTCCTATCATGATAATGAAAACCGCTTTTTCCGAATGGCCCATACGGATCACATATTAAGGAGTCAGAAGAGGAAATCCGTCAGGGCGGAAGCCCAGTTCGCCGCACAGATGTACCGATTCAAATCGGCGTCCTCCTTTAATAACAACATAGAGACTAATCCCGGTCTCTTCTGCGTCGTCACAGATATTTCCGAAGACGGTACTGCTGTTAGGGTCGGGGGGCGCGGGAAAAGGGGGATGGCCCTTAAGCTTCAGTTCAAAATCAGAGAGAACCTGATTGTGATGAACGGTGTTGTCAGAAGTGTGGATTACAATCTTGAAAAGGACCAGTCCATACTGCATATTGAGCTGATTCCCCTCGAAGAGGCTGCCCGATTCATCCTTCTTTCCTATGTCTATGATGTTGACAGGAGCAGGAAAAGGAAAAAGGCTGCCATGGAAGAGAGTATGAGAACCCGTCAGGAAAAAATCGCCGGTGATATGGTCGAACTGGAGGAGATTTCCGCCGCAGACGATTCGGAATAGAAGGTTGTTTTTTCCGTTTGCATTCGTTAAACTTAAAGAAATAGAAAAAGGAGTCGAAATGAACTTATCAAAGAAGATTCTCCCCATACTGACCGGCCTGCTTGCTGCGGGCATCTTTTATTCCTGTGCCGGAGGCCCCGAAGCGACGGCTGTGCCTGGGGGAAGTGATGTAAAAGTAACCGAAGAGAAGAGTGCCGCAGAAGATAAATACGAAATTCAGAATATCGATGTTTATAAAATTTCCCGGGAGCATTACTTTCTGGATGACGGTTCTGAGAACGGTTATAAAGAGTATTCCTATGATGAAAAGGGCAACCGAACCGGTATGATAAATTACCGCAGTTCCGGTGAAATCCTTTTTGAGGAGAAGTACACCCTTGATTCTCAGGGGAGAACCGTAAAATCGGAGCTCTTTGACGGGGACGGACGTACATCCTATACCCTGTATACTTACAACGGTCAGGGGCTTCTCGCCACGGAAGATTATTACAATGATCAGGACGTGTATCTCTCCGGCTCCCGGTACACCTATGACAACGGAAACCGCAAAGTACTCTGGGAATCCTTTGACGACAGCAGGACTCTGGTACTTAAATCCGACTATATCTATAAGGGCGATGATCTTATCAAAGTGGAATTCCGCACCCCCATGGATAAGGAAGACGGTTCCCTTGATTATAGCTATGAACAGGGTAAGATGACCAAGGAAGTAAGTATCAACAGCCTGGGCAAGGAGGAACGGCGTACCGAATATGAGTATAGCGATGACGCCGTGGCCAAGGAGAAGCTCTTTCAGCTGGGACGTCTGTCCCGGGTCAATGAGAATGAGTATGATCCGGCGGGAAATCTTATCCGGGTCACTTCCTATAACCGGTCGCAGAAGCTCCTCGGTCATACGGAATACGAATATATTATGTTTAAGGAAGAGAAGAAGGTTCTCATAAAATAGGAGGGATGATGAAGAAATTTGTTTTAGCCGCGGTTGTGTCTCTTCTGGCTTTGTCCTTATATGCCGGGGATACGGCGGAAATGTGGTCCCGGGTCTATCTGAGATCGACCTCGCTCGATCAGAAGACTACCGCCATGGAGAAAATGGTTCAGCTTGATGATCCGGCGCTTGAAATCACCATGACTCTTGCCCTGGATGAGCTGATCAACGGTGCTCTGGCCACTCAGGCAGTGGGACCGAACAGCTATGTCTGGGAAAATCTGGTGAGAATGGTCATGAATGAGCTGGCCCAGTATCAGGCTGTGGATTCGGCTTATCTCATTAATCAGGTAGTAGAAGAGCGTTCCGGTATAATCAAAGCAGACGCGATTATGGCTCTGGGGGATATGCGCGCCATGGTTTATGCTCCGGGTATTGCCACGATGCTGCGGAATCTGAATATGAATTCCTCCGGTAACAAAAGCGCTTCCGAGCTTATCGCATACAGTTCCGTATACGCTCTGGGTAAAATGAAGGCCGTGGAGGGATTTTCTCCGGTCTTTTATGCCCAGGTAGGATGGTATACCCGCAGGACGAGACTGATGGCCGAGAAAGTCCTGAGTGAAATGCTTGAAGATCCTTCCGATGAATTTCTTAAAATCATCAAGGATGCGGATTACAAAAACAAATTGATAGCCCTGAACGGAGAACTTCAGTCAACCGCCCCTGCTGAGGGGAAGGAAAAGGTCGTCATCGAGGCCCTTAAACAGGGGATTGAAACCTTCTCTTCCGATCCCACGGAACTTTCCGATCTCTATCAGTTGAGAATCGCTGCTCTCACCGCTTGCTACCAGTTGGGAATTTCTAATGGGGACACGCTTGGCTATTTTCTTAAGGCCTATAAGGATGCGGATAAGCTTGAAGAGAAGATTCTTGTGGTACAGGCTGTAGGTACGAACGGCAGTGATGAGGCCGTAAAAATGATGGGTGAATGGCTTAATGACTTTCATGAAAGAATGCTGAGCCATCTGAATCCCAGTAACGATGAGATCACCCTTATCACACAGCTTATCTATGGGCTCGAGCTTTCCGGAAATCCCCTGGCTAAACCTTTGCTCAGCGAAATAGAGGTCTACGGATATTCCAATAAAATCAATAGGGCCGCTGCGGCCGCACTGAAGAAAATGGAATAGATATCCCCTTACCGGGGTAACGGGAAAAAAGCCTCATCCCTCAGGGTATGAGGCTTTTTTTTATTTTTCTGATTCCTCTCTTTTTCTCAGGGAATCTTCATGCGGCCCCGTTTTATCTCCCCATTGACGACATTGATGAGGGCATTGCCTATCTGGAGGAGGATTTGAATTCCGGTCGGGAGGGGACTCTTGTGAAATTCAAAGAGTTCCATAGCCGGAATGGCGCTGCCGCTGGTGTTTCTCTGGAGTGTCGTCTGAATCTGCTATCCCCTTCGAAGCCTCGGTTCAGGGGAGAGATAATTCAATGCAGGATAAACCGCAAAGGGAGTGGGGGGTATATCCTGGACGAGTATCACTTTACGGGAAACTATATCTCAAATACTCTGGCTTTCCGGGGACAGTTCATCGGGGGGATTGAAGAGCTTCTTCTGCCATTGGGAGAGGCGGGTTCTTTTCTTAGTGCTCTGCTCTTAGGGCGAACGGACAAAGCGGAAAAGATCAAGGACCAGTTCCGCAGGGCCGGAGTCAGCCATCTTCTGGCCTTGTCCGGACTGCATCGCGGCATTGTAACAGCCCTGATCCTCCTTATAATCAAGCCAATGATTCCAAGGCGTTTCATAGGATACTTTCTCATTCTATTTCTCTGTCTCTATTCCTGGATCATCGGTTTGAATTTCTCGTTTCTGAGAGCTGTCATAATGTTCAGCCTCATGAATTTCTGTTTCACCGTTCGGATCAAGCCCGTTTTAGGGAAAATCCTGATTCTATCTGCCATGGTACAGATGTTCGCCTGGCCCGATTGTCTCTATTCCTGGTCGTTTCTGCTCTCCTATTCCGCCATGGGAGGTATCCTGTTTTTGTCTGAAACCTGGATATTCTGGCTCAAGAGGATTCTGCCTGTACCTGTCGCCATAGCTTTTGGGGTTTCTTTGGCCGCCCAGGCCGCCGTCATTCCCCTCATTCTGCCCGGATTCGGAAACGTTCAGACCATGGGGTTTCTTGTGGGAATCATACTGACGCCATTCATTACGATCTACCTCTGGGCTGGCATCATCTTTATTCTGCTTATGGCCTTATCTCCGGTATTCCTGATTCCGGCCCGGTATATTTTCGGAGGTCTCTACAGGATCATTGGGGATACCCTGAATATTTTCACCGGAATTCCCCCTGTCGAATGGGGGAGCAGGGCGGGAAAGCTCTTATTTTTCCTTTCCCTTTCTGCTATACTGTCTACAGGAGTATATCTTGTCATCAAGGAAAGAAGATTTGTCTGGTCGCGTTCTCAATTTAAACTACGATTCCCCTTCGGAGATAAGGGCTCTGCTCGAGATGATGGGGTTGGGGCCTCGAAAACGGTGGGGTCAGAACTTTCTAATAAACAGCGGAGCCAGGGAGCGGATCGTTAATCTGCTGGATGTGAAGCCGGATCAGCTGGTATGGGAAATCGGTCCGGGCCTGGGGTCACTGACCTCTCTGCTCATGGATAAAACCTCCCGGATGACCCTTTTTGAAATCGATCCGGGATACTGCGAATATCTTCAAATGGCCTTTGACGGAAAGGGACCGGACATAGTGGAGGGGGATGTCATGAAAACATGGCAGGCCCGCTACGCCGTGGAAGAGCCGGATCGGCTTATAGGGAATCTCCCTTATAACGCCGCATCCGCCATAATATCCGATTTCATCGAAAATGATAAAATGGCCGAAAAGATGCTCTTTACGGTTCAGCACGAGATGGGTGACCGGATGAAAGCCTCGCCCGGAAGCAAGAACTACTCATCCTTTTCCATACTCTGCCAGTTCGGATGCCGAGTTATTGACCGGGGTGTACTCAGTGCGGGTTCCTTTTATCCCGCCCCCCGGGTATCTTCGAAGATAATGGAAATGATTCCCCTTAACCGCAGTAATACGGTTGTCGACCGGGAGCTGTTTTTTCGCCTGGTCAGGGATATGTTCATCTCCCGAAGAAAGACCCTTAAGAACAATATTGCCGCCGCCGGTTCCGCCCGCTTCCAGCACATTGGCAAAGAGAAAATGTTCCAGGCCTTTACCGATGAGGGGATAAAGCTCGAAAGCAGGCCCGAACGAATTTCTGTGGATGAATTCATCGCCGTTGCCAACCGTCTGGCCCAATAAGCATCCCTAATCTGGGGGGGCGGGTTGTTAATTTTCACGAAATCGGATATTTTCTTTTTATGGTTATTTTCCTTCTTTTATCCGTACCCCTGTGGTTCTTCTATCTGAATTCTTTTTTTCTGAATGAGGGAATAAGAAGAAGAGATTTTCTCATACCCCTGGGAAAGGGATCCGTCCTTTATGTGGGTTCCCTTTTGCTGACCTGGCTCTTTTCTAACAGGCAGGTTCTGGGCGATGTCACCTTTCTTCATGTTTATCTCTATGATTTTAAATTCTATAACGGTCTTACCTCTTCCCTATGGATTATTCTTTTTTTCCTAACCAATTCCCTGAACGGCCGAAGGGAGAAGGGGTATCCCCTGCGTGAAACGATGATCTTTCTTTGTGCCCTTTATATGGGGGATTCCCTTTACCGGATTCTCACGCGTGAAAGCTGGTACGGGATATATGAGCTCTTCATACTTCCCCTTGATAACCTGGGGCTGATTAATCTTATTACTCTGCTTCTTGTCAGAATGCACGGTTCTGCCCTGTTGAAGCGTCTCCTTCTCCTTCTTCTCTCTCTGGCGGCGATTCTCATTTACAATGTGATTCCCACTCTTTTTACTCTGAATTACCCTCTTCCCGCGGTACTGGGAGCGGTTATTCTGTTCGTTGTGACATTTTTCCTATTTTTCAGGGAAATCAGGGGTGACCTGTCCGGATCCACCCTGAAGTTCATAGAGAGGCCGGTGCCGGAAAACGAAAAAAAAACTTTTCCAGATGAGTAATTAGAAAAAAACGTTTGACACTCTCTGTCCTGAGAAATATAATTCAACGTAAAGAGAGTTATGTTTTCTTTTTTATAAGTGAAGGAGTTCAGAATGAAACGACGCTATCGGCTGTTTGCGGCTATATTTTGCCTCATAATATTAGCAGCGGGCTTTACCTTTGCAGACGAAACTGTTCTTAGATATGAGTCGGTTGTAATTGATTCTTTCGACGGAGCGGGTTCTGCTACATATGCAGATAACGGGTCACCCATTGTTTGGAAGATCTTCGGGAGTAAGTTTTCGACAAGACCCGTGCCCGATAATATCGACGATCCCGCCAATTTTCCCAAAATGGCCTATGCTATGGATACCTGGCCTACCGATCTGTTTGGTGCCTATCCCGAGAACAGGGAAGAACTGGGAGTTCTGGGTATCTGGTCTCGTTTCGACAGAATGGGATATAACCAGTATGAAATCGTTCCCGGCGAAGATGCAAGCGGGACCTGGACACAAAAGCCCATCGAGCTTCCCGGCCGCGTTAAGACCATCGACTGGTGGCTCTGGGGATCCGCTTTCAATTACTATGTTGAAATCTATGTTATGGATTATCGGGGATTCGAGTTTAAACTCGCTCCTATCAGGGTGGAGAAGCTCACCGGTAAGAAAATCGTTTCGAATCTGAACTATTCAGGCTGGAGAAACTTCTACATTGATATACCCAATTATATCGATCAGGATGTCCCCTATCAGCCCCGTAATGCCAATATGAAGATAACCAAATTCGTCATCTACACCGACCCCAGAGAGAAGGTTACCGATTGCTACCTCTATATGGATCATCTTAAGATTCTGACCGATGTTCAGGAGAGCACCTTCGACGGTTATTTGATGAAAGAAAAGACTTTCGTTGAGAAAGTCTGGGGAACTCAGGAGTGAGGAGTAGAATGATGAATAGAAAAATTCTTGTAACCGCTGTTATTTTGTTGCTGGCTTTCACCTTCGTCAATGCTCAGACCAGCGGACCCGATCCTGCCAGGACAGGTATTACATCTGCCCAGCAGGACCTGAAGGAAGTTTCCGTAAGCAAGTTTGAGAATGCCGGTTTCTGGTATGGCGTATTCCCCCGTGACGACGGTCTTCTTTTCCTTCGTTCATTCCCGGGAAATCCCCTTGATAAGAAGCCCATTCAGGAAGATGTGGATGCGGGTATCGTAACCCTGGACCAGGATGGTCTGATCATGGAAGGTGACAACTTTGTACTCGGCGCCAAGGTCTATTTCTTCAGACGGGGTGTGATCAATTTCGCCATTAAACCTGTAAGACCTCTTCCTATCGAAGGAATCACTAAGACCGTATCCCTCTGGGTCTGCGGAAGAAATACCAACCATAGACTGGAACTGGTCATAACGGACCAGTTCGGCCATGACGCCATTATCGATATGGGTAAACTTAACTTCCTGGGCTGGAAGAAACTCACCGTTGCGATTCCTCCCAATATTGTTCAGAGAGATTATCACTACAACAATAAAATGGGTGTAAGCGTCAGCGCCCTGAATATTAAATGTGATCTTGATGAAACATACGGTAACTACTATCTCTACTTCGATGATCTTCGGGCCATAACGGACCTGTTCGCCGAGGCGAACAGAGACGAAGACGACATGGTGGACAGCTGGTAAAAAGAAAGCCCGTCTTAAGACGGGTTTTTTTTTGTCCACCTAGAACTATGAATAAGAAAATCAGGGAACTTTCTGAATTTGAGCTATTCAGCGGTCTTTCACGGGAAGATCTGGCTTCCCTTTCAGAGTATTGCCTGCCCAGAGAATTCCGTAAGGGGCAGGTTCTCTTCTATGAGGGGGAAGAAGCGGACTGCCTCTATGTTATCGTAGGCGGTGAGGTAGAAGTCTGGTCAGATTTCAGGGCCAAGGAGAGGGATCTGCTTGCCATCAACAAGGACAAATGCATCGTCGGGGAAATGGCCCTTATCGATAGTCTTCCCCGAAGCGCCACTCTTATCGCATCCACCGATGTAAGCACCTATGTTATTAATAGGGACGACTTTGAAAAGCTTCTTATACGCTTCCCCAGTATCGCCGTCATTATTATGAAATCTCTTTCCAAGATTGTCAGAAACAGTAATCAAAGCTATGTCACCACTCTTCGGGAGCAGAATCGAAAAATCGAGAAAACCTACAAGGAACTGATTGCCACACAGGAAAAACTTCACCGGGAGGAGAAGCTTGCTACCGTGGGCCAGTTCTCTTCCATGATACTTCATGATATAAGAAATCCTGTCTCGGTCATAAAAAGCTATGCCGAACTGGCTTTGAAAAAGATGGGTGATACCATGGATGATGGTCTCAAAAAATACTTCACCCGTATCATTGGAGAAACGGGCAAACTCAACTTTCTGGCGGCGGATCTTCTCGATTTTTCCAAGGGCGAGATCACCCTTAATTATACCATTATCGAATTAACCTCATTTATCAGGCGCATAGTGAAGGAACAGTACGCTCCCTTTGCCGCCAAAGATGTGAAGATAGCCCTGAGCTGTAAGTATAAAGGAGCTGTTCTGCTTGATGCGGACCGTTTTGAAAGAGTTATCATCAACTTGCTGACAAATGCCCGTAAAGCGGTAGACCGGGGCGGGAGAATAAGAATCAGAACATGGGAAGAGAGAGAAATCCTGAATATAACCATAAGCGATGACGGCTGCGGTATGTCACAGGAGACCCTGGACCATCTATACGAGCCCTTCTACAGCCGTTCAGGACCGGGCGGAACCGGTCTGGGAATGGTCATAATTAAAAACATTGTCGAAGTGCATGACGGATCGATGAAGGTGACGAGTCAGCTTGATAAGGGATCCGAAGTTCATATCACCCTTCCCCTGAATCGTTAATCCGATTCTATTCTCCGAATAAGAATAGACTCCTGAAATTTCTCCGGCAGTCATTTATGAGTTGTTCTGTATTCTCATGACGCAGATTACTGAGAAAATCAATCGTATAGCCCAGATGACCCGGATGATTAGGTCTTCCCCTTCTTTCATTGGGTGATAGATAGGGGGCATCCGTTTCTATGAGAATGCGGTCCCGGGGAATATAGGCGGCGGCTTCCTGAATATCAAGGGCGTTCTTATAGGTAACATTCCCGGCAAAGGAAATGTAGAAATCAAGATCCAATACTTTACGGGCAAAATCCTTTGTGGAGGAAAAACAGTGCATCACACCGCCTCGGGGTAACCCTGCGCTTGAGATAAGTTCAAGACAGTCATCATCTGCTTCTCTATTATGAATAATCACCGGGAGATTCGTTTCCGCCGCTAGTGTAAGCTGAGCCGCAAAGAGCTCTTTCTGCAGCAACGGATCCCGGTCTTTCCAGTAATAATCCAGTCCGATTTCACCAACGGCGATAAGGGAACTGTTTTTCAGCTGCTCCTTAATCACCTCAACGCGGGCCCGGATATCTCCTTCTGCGCCCTCGGGATGAATCCCGGCGGAGAAGAACAGGTCAGGATAATGCTCTTTCAGGGCAACCCGGTTTTCGAAGTCATTCTCGTGAACACCCGCATCCAGAATATAGGAAAACTCTTCCCTTTTCAGATGCTCAAGGAGTGATTTCACATCAATTCCCTTTCTCTCCATATGCAGGAGGTGGGTGTGAGAGTCAATCGTTCCGGGATAAATATGATAGGGGGGATATTTCTTTTTACTCATGAAGATAATGGATGATAACACAGAAGGAAGAGTCGGGTAAACCTTTCCCTGTGATTTGAAAAAAAGAGTGGCTCTTTTAATCTAAAAGAGGTAATTGTTTCAACAAAAGCAGTCGCTCTTTTAGTCTTAAAGAGGTAATAGAAAAGAGATTTTCCAGTCTAAAAAAGGATAATATTCAGTCTTAAAAATCTGATTATTCAGGCTGAAAAATGAGAATATTCAGCCTGTGTACGGGGATGGCACCACCGTTGCGGCTCCATAACAAAAAGGATCCGATGGAACGGACCCTTTTTGTTATTTATGTTTAACTCAGGCTTTGCCGGCTGAACCGAGAACATTCTTGTTCTTTTCCATGTAAAGAGCCTTCAGAACATCCCGTGCGGGGCCGAGGTACTTTCTGGGGTCGAACTCACCGGGATTCTCAGCAAAGGTCTTGCGGATAGAAGCTGTCATGGCAAGACGGCCGTCGGAGTCGATGTTGATCTTGCAAACGGCGGACTGGGCAGCCTTTCTGAGCTGTTCCTCGGGGATTCCCACGGAATCCTTAAGAGCTCCGCCGAACTTGTTGATCATATCAACGTGCTCCTGGGGAACGGAGGAAGACCCGTGCAGAACGATGGGGAATCCGGGGATTCTCTTTTCGATCTCCTCAAGGATGTCGAACCGCAGGGGAGGGGGAATCAGAACGCCGTCGGCGTTTCTGGTACACTGGGCGGGGGTGAACTTATTGGCGCCGTGGCTGGTTCCGATGGAAATGGCCAGGGAGTCAACCCCGGTCTTCTTAACAAAGTCTTCCACTTCCTCGGGCCGGGTATAGGTGGACTTTTCAGCTACCACGTCATCTTCAACACCGGCGAGAACACCCAGTTCGCCTTCAACGGTTACACCGTGGGCATGGGCGTAGTCGCAGACCTTCTTGGTCAGGGCCACGTTCTCATCGTAGGAGTGGTGGGATCCGTCGATCATGACGGAGGAGAAACCGTTGTCGATACAATCCTTGCAGAGCTCGAAGGTATCGCCGTGGTCAAGATGGAGAACAACGGGAATCTCGTAACCCAGCTCTTTCACGTACTCGGTGGCGCCCTTTGCCATGTTTCTCAGAAGAGTGGCGTTGGCGTACTTTCTGGCACCGGAGGAAACCTGAAGGATTACGGGGGATTTGGTCTCTACACAGGCCTGAAGAATAGCCTGGAGCTGTTCCATGTTGTTAAAGTTGTAAGCGGGAACGGCGTACTTGCCGTCGACGGCCTTGGCAAAGATTTCCTTGCTGTTAACCAGTCCCAGATCTTTATAACTAGTCATTTATATCTCCTTTCAGCCGATAGGTCTACCGGCTTTTAATTAACGAGTTCTATCTGGTATAACTATAGTCTACCCGATGCTCTTGGTCAATATTGGGAAAGATAATTAGGATAATAATTTACTGATTGGGGGATTTTGTCTGAATAAGGGGAGTTTCAATAGGAATCAGGGTCTTGTATAGGAATTTGTCGTATATGAGTACATACTGCTATGGCTGTCCAACCTTGAGTTATCCCTTACTATCAGATTCAGATAAAAAGTATTCGTTGCGTAGGATATCATTTCATTCTGGAATATAGCCGGGAGTTGATCAAATGTTTTCGAAATGGGGCTGACGTAGGAAAACCATTCCTTCCCATCCACAGGAATGAAGTAGGGCGAGTAATACATCGTGTTCAGATTTGAAACATAGGAAGTTCCCCCAAGATATGTTGTACTGTAGCATAATTTATATTGTAGTGAAGCTGTTGGAGTCAAATCATCGGTCGCATTGATGTAACTGACAGCAAGAATAAAAGCAGGAAGACTGGCAGGAGTCCAGTTTCCAGCAGGGGTTAATGTCAGTGTTCCATTGCTTATCGTCGGACTTGCAAGGTCTACGGCAAAGGTATAGGTATTGGATGCGCTGTTCGAATATCCTGCTGAAGTTGCGTTACAACTATCACTGTTAAGCTTTATTGAATAATTTCCTACGGCAAGCGCTGCCCCCGCCGGAGCAATCTGATATTCGTATGTTGAGAGGGGCGTGATTGTTGATGAAAGAGAATAACTGGCTGTGAAATCTGTATCGGAGAGAGAGCCGGCATTAACCGCATCGTTGAATGACACTTTCATTAAGGGGTTATTGGTGAAGAGATAATTATACGGATAAACGGAGCTATAAGAATCAGTGAGTATCGCTTCAATCGATGCTAAAAGCTCCTTTTTTATATTAATATCATATTCCAGATCATAATAGGTTTCTTCATCGCCATAATAGTTCACAAGCTCTTTCGTCAATTTCATTTTTTGCGAGGATTTCCATGTTGAATCGAAAATCTCGAACCAATAATAGGTTGAATCATTGCCCATACCGATATTTTCTGCTCCCGCTGAAGCGGTCAGTATGGTTGAGGAGAAATTAAATGAGGGGGGAAGAGTTAATGAGACCTCTCTTTTATCCCTGTCAATCATTCCATATGAATCAATCTTAAGTACATTGGAATTATTACTGGCCGACCACTGATAGAAACTGAAATCCTTCAGTTCGAAAACATATCCGCTCTCTTCCACCGGATCATAGCGCCCGAAGAAATCCTCGCAGGAAAGGAGAAGGAGAAGAGAAATCAGGATGGGAACGGCTCTGATATTTTTCATAGTTTATTCAATCACCCGTGCTTATAATAACATAGCCCGTTTCGATTGGGAATTACATTAAATTTTTTCTATCAGAAACGGTAACCCATTCGCAGGGAGAGCTGGGTCAGGTTTACCGTGTCCCGGGACATGAGCCAGGTGTCCCGCCGACCGCTCAATTCTATGAGGTATCTGTCGTAATTCAACGTCATCCCCAGCCCCCAGGAAAGAAGGGTACCGTCCCCGTCCTGCATTTCCCCCTCTATTTCAAGGCGCATGTTACGATAGCCCATGTTTGCTTCGGCAAAAAGATTTAGGGGGAATACATAGCGGGTTCTTCCGTAAAAGCCCATTGTGATGGTGTTGAAACGTACACCCTTGTCATTGGGGGGGAAAACCGCAATCCGTCCCTGCCAGCCGAAATACTGAAGCAGTGGGCTGTTTCCGTTCAGATCAGATTTGATGATGAGTTCAATTTCGGGGAAAGGGGAGAAAAGGCCGGAATTGTCTTCAAAGGTGTAATTAAATACGGATGTATCAAGAATAACATCGGGAAGGGGAAATCCGATAAGCAGATCCGTCCCGGTCTTGAGACTCTCGTAAAAAGCGGTGTCACGTATTTCCCGGGGATCCACGATGGTGAAAGCCCCCGCAACGGAAGTTTCTTCCAGGGGGGGATTTATCAGCACGAGATCATATACGCCTGCCTTCAGTCCTTCCAGGTTGAACCACAGGGAGAGCTCATTTTCATTGATATATTCGTTCAGGGGCATGCGGTACCGCTTTCCGTTCTGTTGCAGAAAGGCGACCATATCGGGGGCCAGATTTTCACCGTAGATGCGAACGTCCGGCAACTGGGTTCCCAGTTCGGCGGTATGGGGATTCATATCGCCGATACGGGGATTCCGTTTCTCCCGGAGTTGAATGCCCTTCTCTGCAACTGTTCCGCTTCCGGAGGGGTTCAGAATATGAAGATCGTAGAAACCCGCTTCCATATTTTTGGTTTCCAGGGTTAATTCCAGGGTATTACCGCCGGTCATTCTGTATTCGGGATAGGTAGAGACCCCGTCTTTCTCCAGCCAGATCTCGGCTCCTTCCATGATATCCGCGGTCCGTACTTCCACCCGTTGTCGTTTATCACCCGCAAAGACCCGGTGTTCCGGAATGTCAAGAACGACAGGGGTGAGATCCTTTAGAACGGTCAGGATGATCCAGTCCGTCTGAGCATCCGGTTTATCGAATTTATTGAAGAAGGTGATGCGGTAGCTGTATTCCCCCGGGGTCAGATCCAGGGTTACCGCCGGTTCGCTTAATCTTTCCACAAAAAGGGGAGTTCCGTCTTTTTGAAGCTCAATCTGATATGTATGATCGGCGTTCCCTTCCCACTGTAAATTTATGCCTTCCTTCCCGTATAAGGCGGAAAGAATAATGAGTGTAAACAGTGTGACTGGAAGTGCGCGGTTTTTCATCTATTTCTGCCAGCCTACCATGATATAGGGATTGATTACACTGGATGATTCCACCTGGTAATGGGTAATTAGAATGGCATAGCCCAGTTCGTATACCAGACTATTCCTTTTATACTGTATCCCCGTTTCTATGCGGTCGGAGAAATCCAGAGAGTGCTCTATGCGGTCATCCTTGAAGAAATAGAGTGAATAGGAGGCTCCGAATCCAAGGGAGACATAGAGATTCACCGGGAAATCCCAGTCGGAGAGATAGTAAATTCCCCCGTCCAGCTGAAAACGCGACAGGGTCAGGTAATCGGCAATGGCATCGCTGTACCAGGTGTAATGCAATCCCGAGGCAAGGCCGCACTGGCGCAGTACGGGGAGCCGGTAAATTCCCGAATTTATGAATTTCTTTCTGAAACGAAGAGAAAAACCAAGGGGGGAATTCTTGAATATCTCCGCTTCCCGGTTCATGGGAAAGGAGGCGTGATAATCAAGGCCCAGGAACAGGGGCGTTTTCTCTCTCCTTTTTTTAATCCTTTCCTCTAGGCTCTCCTCTCTGTGGGTGAGGGTAAAACCGATAGGTTCCGATGACAATCCGCCCTCATTGACCACGCTGACAGTGTAAGTTCCTTCTTCCATGGTTTCCGGATCCAGGTAGAAGGAAATATCAGCGCCGTAATAGATTTCGGGATAACGGTATACTGCCTCGGAGGGGCCTTCGAAGGAGAGATCCGCCCGGGAGGAGAAATTTTTCCCCTTAAGGGAGATCTTACCGGGATTTTCCCCTTTGTATATGGTATCCGGCTTAATGCTGTCAATTTCAGGACGGGAGCGGGGTATGGAACGGATTACCGATTCCAGGGAGAAACTTCGCCCGGAGGGATTTTTAACGGAAAGATCCCAGATCCCGATTTCAGGCAGGAGGGCACCGCTGAATGAGACTTCGCAGCTGATATTTTCGCCGTTCCGACTTCTGCTCAATTCCCTTCCTTCTATCAAGTCCGAACCGTTGACCAGGTTGAAAAGGCAGGCTTCATCAAAATCCTTCCCTTTTATTGTGATTATAAGTTCCGTCTCGTCGTCAAAGAAAAAGGACGGGGAGTAATCTTCGATGAGCGGCTGGGGACTGGGGAATACGGTCAGGGGAGCCCAGTCGCTCCGGGAGGAGAGCTTCTCAAATTTGTTGAAGACGGAAATACGCACTTTATACTCACCGGGTGTAAGAAACAGGGGGAGAAAGGGCTCCTCCGTCTTCAGGGAGTAAAGTATAACCCCTTCCGTTTCTATTTCCACCAGATAGAAAGAGGCACCCTCCACGGCCTGCCATTCCAGTTTTTTCTCTTTCTTCTCCCCATCCTGTCCGAAAAGGGCAAGGGGCAGTAACAAAAGGAGAAGGGGAAGTATTCTTCTAATCTGCATACTGTATGTCCGGCGAAAGAATGACCGGTGCTGCTCCTATAGACTTAATCGTAATGGAAAAATCCGTTCGGCTTTCCGGTGAAGTACGGACAATTCCGATGTCATTATACTCTTTTCTCGCTTTGACGGTAAACTGAAAATTTCCTATATCCAGTTTGGAAAGGTCTGAGAAAGTGTAGCTGGTATCCCTGTAATTGTCCACGCTGAATATCCGGGAACCGGTGCTGTCATACAGGGCGATCGTATAAATCTCTCCCGCTTCGCCCTGACGCCAGCTGAACTGAATATCGTTACGATCCGACATATCGATCGTCTCCCCACTTAAGGGCGCTCTCATGGGGACAGGGGAGAGGGGAGCTACTGCGGTGACGGTCATTTCCGTGGCGCCTACCGGGGAGTACCTGTTTTTCTGATCGATACCCCGTACTTCTATCCTGTAGGTGTCCGGATAAAGTTCGTCCAGGGTGTAGGCTGTCCCTCTGGTAACACGGCGCAGCAGAACCGTATCGGACTCCTTCTGTTTAAGAACCAGTTCGTAGGAGGGAAAATCAAAGGCTGACTGCCAGCGTACTTCTAAACCGTTCTGCAGAATCGTCAGCCGGTTCTGCGAGCTGCCCGCTTCGGGAGAGGTGATGCGGGGTGCCTGATAGGTTATGATATCTCTGATTGTGAAGGTGGATCGGGATGTGACGCTAACCGTGGGAAAGCCCTTACCCTCATCCTCACGCAGGGACTGGAGTTCCATAGTGTAATTCCCTTCATTGAGGAGGGCGATATCCACATCGGTATAGGTCTTTTCCTGAGGAGGCATGGTAAAAATCGGATCCGATGAGCCATCCCTGTACAGAACCCCGGCATAAGCGCTGCTGTTGCTCACTTCGGACCAGGCCAGGGGCAGTTTCTCTTCACCGATCAGTGAGAGAACGCTGTCCGGTTCAGGTGAAATGAGACGGGGCGGGAGGATCGGCGTTTTTACGGAAAAAGACCGGCGCGTTCCCTCGAGAAGAACCTTGCCGTCCTTATCGAGCAGATCCACCTGCCACAGATAATCCCCCTCTTCCCCGATGTACTGGGCGTTTTCCAGGCGGTCCACCCGGCTGTTGGCCACGATCCTCTCCGTACCTCCCGTGGATTTCCAGAGCCGGAACCGGAAGTTTTCCCTTTCCGAGGAGTCCCAGATGAACACCAGACTCTCGCCCTTTTCCAGAGTGACGGGCTCATCCGGCCGGGGAGAGAGCATTTCCAGATTCCGTACCTTTTCCCGGCACAGGAGAGGACGGATTTCCGAATCCTCCACGGGGATATTTCCATCGGTCAGAGGCGCGATCTGCCAGTAGTACTGTCCCGGGGAAAGATTATCGTTCAGGATAAAGAAATTCTTTGAGCTGTTTTCCCTCACCAGGGGTGAAGCCATATCACTGTTTTCCGAGAGCATGAACTGGTACAGGGGTATCTCCGGGTCACCCTTCCAACTGAAGCGGATACCATCGGTAAACTCCTCCGGGGTTACCACAGCTTTCGAATCCGGTGCGATAAGACGGGGAGGCTGGAATTCGATCTGCCGGGTGATTTTCAAACTGTCTTCGGGTGTCGGCTCTGTACGGGTCACATTCTCAATACCGTCGTATCGGGCGGAGACACGCCACCAGTATTCACCTTCCTCCAGTCCATCAACCTTAATCTGATTATAGTTCGTCCTTTCCGTTCTCAGGACACGGTTCCTGTCCGAGGCGGAACCGATCTCCAATTCCCAGTACTCCGCATCCTCCGCCCCCTGCCACATAAAAGTCTGGCTGGGAGGGGTGTCCCGGTAGGTGAATTCCGAACGGTCCCGGGGGGAGAGTGTTTTCAAAGGTAGATTGTCAATGATACGGATCTTTCCGGTGGAGCTGTAACTGTCCTTACTCTCATTGCCCACACGCCAGAAGTAGTCACCCGGGACCAGATCCAGCTCATAGGAGAGCGTTCCGATATCATCGGCCCGGTAGACAATCCTCTCGAAATCCGTATCAAGGGCAACCCACAGGGTTCTCGTCGGTTCCGGTTCCGGTTCTTCCCAGGCAAAGCGAATCTTCTGGGTTTCCCCGAATGTCAGCCAGCTGCTGTTGTTGGGGGGGGAGGTCTGTATAAAGCTCATCGTATTGACGCTGGTTTCACCGGTGGGCTGAATCTGGAACTGTTCGTTCTGTGCGATCCGGTCATTTCCCCGGGTGACTTCACCGTTCAGGACATCCATCTTAAAGATGCCCTTCTCGTCGGTGGCTATGGTGATTTCCGAAGAGTTGGAAAGTATGATGGGGAGAGGATTCTCCTCATTCATGTTTATAAGCTGCAGCGGCTCGGGGCGGACCTGGGTGGAGAGGGCGCTGATGGTTCCCGCAAAGTAGATGGTGTTCTCCTTCAGTCTCAGAATAATTCGGGATCCGTTTTCCAGAGAGATCTCCGTTCCGTCGATAAGGTTCAGAAGAATGGAAGAGAAGGAGTCCGAGGTTATCAGATCCCCTTCGAAAAGCTCATCCTGTTTGGTCAGGTTGTAGGTGTAATCGTCACCGGTCAGCTGTCTTTTCGGATAATAGGCCACGTCGGAAACAAGGCCGATCGGTTCCCCGGCTCCCCGGATCTTCTGGGATACCATGGACATATAGTTCTTACCGGCAAAGTAGAAAACCGTGAGGAGCAGAGCCGCGGCGGTAAGATCTTTGAGAAGTGTCCTAATCCAGAATTTCATACTTCACTTCTTTCTCATCCACACCCTTCTCCAGAACACCGGAGAAATCCCCCTCAATGCCCACGTAGGAGCGCATCTCATCAAGATTTTTCGGCCTGTCCGGATTGTCCATACGTCCCAGAACAGCATAGATCTGCTGGGGCTCGCTTTTTCCCTTAACCTTAATCTTGTTCATGGGCACCACGTGAAAGATCCCCTTGACCATGTTGTGTGTGTCCGTGCTGATCAGAATGTCCGTTCCCATGGGTTTGTTCAGCGGTTCGATGCGGGACGCCAGGTTCACCGCGTCTCCGATCACCGTGTACTCCATTCTATCCATGGAACCGATCTGGCCGGATACGACGGGGCCCGAATTGATGCCGCAGCCGATTTTGATGATGGGCTTCTTATCGCTGCCCCGGCCGCGGTTGAAGCGAATCAGCGATTCCCGCATGGCCAGTGCGCAGTTGATGCAGTTCTCCGGATCGTTCCCCCGTGATTTGGGAACTCCCCAGAGTCCCATGATGGCGTCGCCGATGTACTTGTCCACATGGCCCATATTGTCGTTGACGCATTTGACCATCTCCGTCATATACTCGTTGAGGAACTCCACCACTTCGCCCGGCTCCAGCTTCTCCGAAATGGCTGTGAAGGAACGGATATCGGAGAAAAAGACCGTGGCGTCCTTCGTCTCTCCCCCCAGCTTCAGCTCCCCCTTCGCCGCCATCTCGGCCACTTCCTTGTTTACAAAACGGCCGAAGGCGTCCTTCATTCTCTCCCTTTCCTGCAGTCCCAGGCCCATGTCAATGAAGGCCTGTGTCAGTACGCCCGTTTCGTCACGGTTGCGGACCTTCAGTTTCAGCTCGTACTGGCCCTTCTCAATCAGTTTGGTAGCCACCATGAGCCGTGCCAGAGGCAGGGATATGGTTTTAGAGAAGAAATATATCATGAGTATGGTAAGGGAGAGTATCATGACCATAAGATAGATGTTCTGTTTGAGAATATCGTTAATCGGACCGAAAAGGGCTGCCCGCTTCACCTCGGATACGAAGAAAAGATCCCAGTCCTTTATATAGGTGAAAGCGCCCAGCATGGTTTCCGCCGGAAGGCCTTCGGTTTCCCTGCTCGCGAATATGGTCTGATCGTAGGTAAGCTGCTGATTCGCCGTGGAGCCCGACTCTCTGACATGCACAAGGACGGGATGATTCTCATAATCCCCGGGCTGGCAGGCGGTAACGAGACCCTGTTCCGGATGGCCGATCAGCTCGCCCCTGCCGTTCAGGACGAATATGGTCCGGCTTCCCGTGCTGTTGATGATATCATTCAGCAGTTCCGAAGTCTTCACAATAATAATGAGGGGTTTCTGACGGTTATCGTCCTCGTCCCAATAGGTCATGACAATGCCCGTGACCGGATCGGTGTTTCTCGTATCGGTCAGGTAAAAGGAGGGATTGAAGGTTTTTCGATAATTCTGGTCACCCTGCCAGGCTTCATCTATCATGTCGCTGAAATTCTCTTCCAGCACTGTCTGTATGTAATCGAAACTGAAATATCCCGGTGAACTGTACTGGATATCGCTGGAGATAAGCTGAAAGTAGAGTACGAAGGGGTAGTCGTTTATGAGGGTTTCTTCCAGGGTCACCCGGTTGTTGTTCAGGAGTACTCTCAAGGTCTCCCGCAGTCCATTGAAGCTGTTCTTCGTATTCGTGGAGAGTAAGTCCGCCACGGTAAGGCTGTTCTGCTCAATCTCCCGGGAAAGGGTGCTTTCGAAAAGGGAGAAGGAGATGACCGACATGGTACTCATGGCCAGGACGATAACGAGGGAAATGATAAGGATCAGTTTGAAGCCGATGGAGAATCTAACCCCCAGCTTCCGGCTTTTCGGCTTTTTCAGATCCAGCTCTTCGGGCAGGGCCTCCTCTTCCCGGGTCTGTTCGGCAATGAGATTGATTTTCTCCATGAGTTCAGGAGGCATGAAGGGGACTTCCCGGATAATCTCCCGAACCGGATTCTCCCGGGCGGGCGGATTTATCTCCTTTTTCTGTTCCGGCAGGACCTCCGGCTCCTTCAGTATTTTGAAAATTCTGCCTTTGATGTTTTCCCGGTTAAGAAGGGTGGTAACGTTTTCCTTACCCTTATAAAGAAAATAGAAGGGAAGTTTGACATGGCCTTCCTGAAAATAGTCATAGGGGAGCTCCAGAGGGCCCATCTGGGCGACTAAACCTCTCTGTACGAGGCTGTCCAGCTGATCAATTGTGCCGTAAAGGTCATCCTGCTGGTTCAGATCCATGAAGACCAGCACCCGCCAACTGTCATTCTCCGGTACGGTCAGATATTTGCGGGGAATCTTCATGGCATGGCTGAAATCATTATCCTTACCTATGGACAGGGGACGAAGATCCCACCGGGACTCTCCGGTGATGAGCCGTTTCCTGAAGGATGCCTCCAGGCCTGAGGTATCGAAATCGACAGGTGTCTCCGTTATGACCGCTTCCGCCCCGTTAACGAATAGGCCGTCCTTTTTATTTTCCTCGAGCATTCTCAGAAGTTTTACCATCTGCTCTATCAGTCTTGTCGCAAGCTTAAAATCTTCCGGCGGAAGAGTTTTCCCCTGGCGGCTCTTGATAAGGGCAATACCCAGTCCCGCCATGAGATTCAGGGGGGCGAGACCCATAAAGGCTCCCAGATAGGAGATTATCCGGAACTCCTTGAGCAGGTTTCCCGAATCTCCCGAGGGTGAGGCTTTTATTTTTTTCTGTTCAACCAGGAGCGCTCTTACGTGCCTGCCGGCTTCTCTCTTCAGATCCAGCTGTAACTCCGTCATACTCTTCTTTTCCACTTTTTCACCAGATAGGGCAGGATAATCCCTTACCCTTTTTATTATTAAGTATCGGCAGGGTTCCCTAAAAAATCCATGATCACTCCCGGTTAAGCAAAGAAAAATAGCAATTAGTCAGATTGTTCGGTAAACTTGCACCGGTGATGTGCCCCTTCTCTTGCCTAGGGATGCGCACTTGATATATTATGGCTTCATGAAAGCCAAAGAACTGAGAGAAAAGTACATAAAGTTTTTTACCGAAAGGGGACATGCGGAGATTTCCGGTAAGTCCCTGATTCCCGAGAACGATCCCACCGTCCTTTTTACCACGGCCGGTATGCATCCTCTCGTTCCCTATCTGCTCGGTCAGCCCCATCCCGCGGGAAAGAGACTGGTGGATTACCAGAAATGTATCCGTACTCAGGATATCGATTCCGTAGGAGATCCTTCCCATCTGACATTTTTCGAAATGCTGGGAAACTGGTCCCTGGGAGATTATTTCAAGAAGGATTCCATCGCCATGAGCTATGAATTCCTGACTTCTCCCGAATATCTGGGAGCGGATCCGGAAAAGCTCTCCGTAACCGTATTCGAGGGGGACGACGAAGTTCCCGCCGACGAAGAGTCCATCGGTTACTGGAAGGAGTGCGGCATTCCCGATGAGAAGATTTACCGTCTGCCCCGGGAAGACAACTGGTGGGGTCCTGCGGGAACCACCGGCCCCTGCGGACCGGACTCGGAAATGTTCCTGGACACGGGGCTCGACGCCTGCGGACCGGACTGCAAACCGGGATGCCATTGCGGAAAGTATTTCGAAGTCTGGAATAACGTTTTCATGCAGTACAACAAGATGGAAGACGGGAGCTATCAGAAGCTGGAGGCTCCCTGTGTCGATACGGGTATGGGACTGGAAAGAACGGTCACCATGCTGCTCGGCAAGAAATCGGTATACGAAACGGAATTTTTCCTTCCCATCATCGCGAAAGTGGAAGAGCTGACCGGAAAAAAATACGGCGAGACGGAAGAGACCGATATGTCCATCCGTATTATCTCTGACCATATTAAAGCCTCCTGCATGATAATGGGAGACGAAAAGGGTGTGAGTCCCTCCAATGTGGGCCAGGGCTATGTCCTTCGCAGACTGCTGAGGCGGGCTATCCGTCACGGCCGCAAATTGGGGCTGGAGAAGAACTTCCTTGTAGACCTTTCCGAAGTGGTTCTGACCATGTATCAGGATGTGTATGCCGAACTCCGGGCTAACGAGAGCCGCATCAAGGAGGAGCTGGAACGGGAAGAGAACCAGTTCAGCACCACTCTGGCCAAGGGGGAGAAGGAGTTCGAGAAACTGCTTCCCAACCTTATGAAGAATCCGAAAAAGATCGTCAGCGGTAAAGTAGCCTTTCGGCTTTACGATACCTACGGTTTTCCCGTAGAGCTGACCGAGGATCTGGCTGCGGAGCAGGGTATGACCGTGGACCGGGACGGGTTTGAGGAAGCCTTCAAGAAGCATCAGGAAGCCTCCAAAAAGGGAGCCGATAAAGCTTTTAAGGGGGGATTGGCCGACCATTCTGTCATGACTACCCGGTACCATACGGCGACCCATCTTCTGCATGAAGCCCTGAGACTTGTTCTGGGGGATCATGTGGCTCAGAAAGGGTCCAACCTGAATGCGGAAAGGCTGCGCTTTGACTTTTCCCATCCCGATCCCATGACTCCCGAAGAGATCAGCCGGGTGGAAGATCTGGTTAACGAGAAGATCAAGGCAGCACTGCCTGTAACCATGAAAGTCATGACCCTGGAAGAGGCAAAGAACAATCATGCCCGGGCTCTGTTTGCGGGAAAATACGACGAACAGGTCAAGGTCTATTTCATGGGAGATTTTTCCATCGAAGTATGCGGCGGCCCCCATGTGGAGAATACCTCCGAGCTGGGCAGTTTTAAGATTCAGAAGGAGCAGTCCTCTTCGCGGGGCGTTCGGAGAATCCGGGCTGTCTTGAGCTAAAAGATTAGGGCTGAAAAAAAGGCTGACCTTCGGGCCAGCCTTTTTTTATATCCTGTAAATCAGGCACCCGCTTTCAGGCGGTCGATTTCACTAATAATCTTTGTATTTCTGACGCCGTGCTTAAGATAATTGGATAGTATCTTAATCGCCTTATCCTTTTCCCCGATCTGACCGTAGCAATTGGCGCACTCCATGGAGAAGCGGCTGTTCTTGGGATCGGAATGGATCAGCTTTGTCAGAGAGGCGATGGCCTCATCATAATAGCCCCTGTCCCTGTTGATCAGGGCAAGGCCCATGACGGCGTAATGATCATATTCGATATTCAGGGCGTAATTATAGTATTTCTCCGCCCTTTCCAGATCGCCCATATGCCTGTAGGCATCTCCGGCCCTGGTCAGGATAACCTTATTTCTTTTGTCATTGTCAAGAATCTTGTTCCAGTAGATAAGAGATTTGCTCTGCTGGTTCATCCCCCGGTAACAGTCGGCCAGGCCGAAAAGGGCGTAAAAGTTGTTCGGCTGTATATCAAGGGCCTGCTGAAAGTAGGGAACACCCTTCTCAAAGGTCTTCATCTTTCTATGGCAGTTGCCAATGGATGTGAGGACCCGGATATCAACCCTTTTTGTGGAAAGACTGAGCATCCTGGTCCAGTAGTTGAGAGCCCCTTCGTACTCCTTGAAGTCGTAGTGAAGATGTCCCAGACCTATGAGAGCGTAGGAGTTGTTCTCTTCCATTTCCAGAACTTTAAGATAAAGTTCCTTGCTCCTGTTAAAATCGCGGACTTTGCGGTAGGCGTCGGCGATTCTCGTCAGTACGGTGATATTCCTGTCATCGTGGTGGAGGTACTCCTCCCAGATGTCTATGGCACGATTAAACTGTTTGAGCGCTTTATAACAATCGGCAAGACCGAAAAGAGCGTAATTGTTGCCCCTGTGATAATTCAGGCACCTCTGGTAGTGATTGATCGCCTCATGGTAGCGTCTCTCTTTCCGATAGACATCTCCCAATCCGACAAGGGCGTAGTTATTGCTCGGTTCAAAATCCAGGATTTCGTTAAAACACTGGGCCGCTCTTTCCGTAAGATTTTCCTTGAGGAGCTGATACCCTTTCTGGGAAAGTTCCGTGATCCGGTTATGATTTTCCTGGTTGTCCAGATCCTCGGTGAGGACCTCGCTTTCTTTTTCAAGTTCATCTTTCATAAACATCACTCCCGTATATCATTACATTCTATTCAAGCCACTTTTTTATTACCTGGGCCATTCGCATGATCATTTCATCGGATTTGACGCGGTTATTCGCCTCGCGGTACATTTTCAGTGCCTCGAGGGGTTTCCCGCGCTCGTAATAGAAGTCTCCCAATCTGGTAATACCGTCACGGTATCCCAGGGTCAGGAAGATTTTACGGGCCATCTCCACATTACCGTCATTGAAGAATTCATTACCCCGGCGGATGAGCTGAATCCTCTGTTGGGAGTTCAGGTCTTCCCTTTTTTCCACCGTGGTTTTTAGAAATCCCTCTTTGGGAATTTTTGATAAAATATCCATGCCTTTGAATGTCCGATTCCGACTGATCAGAATCTTATATTTATAATAACCCTTTTGTTGACAAATTTCCACTTTCCGGTGAAATTCGTGCAAAAGAGAGACTCAGGGTACGGCCGAAAGCTTTGAAAAGAGCTTCCGATATATGATGGGAATTTTCCCCATAGGGGCAATCAAGATGCAGATTGATCCGGCTGTTGGAGGTAAAGGCCTGGAAAAACTCTCTCAGGAGAAACATATCGAAATCACCGGACCTCTCCTGGGGGTAGGATACCCGGTAAACCAGATAGGGCCTGTTGCAGGCGTCTATGGTCACATCGGCCAGGGCATCATCCATGGGAATGCGGAAATGGCCGTAGCGGGCAAGGGGACTGAACTTATCAAAATATCGGGAGAAGGCTGTTCCCAGTACGAGACCGGTATCTTCCACCAGGTGATGGGGATCCACATCCGTATCCCCCGATGCTTTGATTGTCAGAGAGAAACCGCCGTGAAAAGCCATGGCATAGAGCATATGGTCAAAAAAGGGGAGAGTCGTATCAATGGCAATATCCCCTCTCCTGCTCAGATCAAGGTCTACCTGAATAGATGTCTCTTTTGTTTCCCTTTTTACAGAAATGATGTCATCACTCATGATTTATTCTCTCCTATTCTCTCAAGAAGGTTCTGAATCCTGTCATAATTGAGTTTGAAATAGGCCCGATTGGATATCATCCGCACCTTGATCGTCATCAGATCCTGAATCACCTCAAGGCCGTTTGCCTTAAGTGTGCTGCCTGTCTCGACAAGATCTACAATATAAGGGGCCAGTCCCAGAGAGGGGGCCAGTTCCACACTGCCGTTCAATCTGATGATATTCACGGGAATACCCTTACTGTGAAAGTAGTCCCGGGTCATCGCCGTATAGGATGTGGCAATGGTCAGTTCCTTCTGGTCGCTCTTTTCATCCCGGTTTTCTAAAGCAGCCATGGACAGGCGGGTGCCGCCGAAATTAAAGGTTCGTATTTTATAAAAATCCAGACCCGATTCGTAAACCACATCATCGCCGCAGATACCCAGACCGGCAATCCCCGAATTGACATAGGCAGGCAGGTCGCTGTTTTTCACAAGATAGATCTTCAGAAGTCCCTCATCATCAAAGGAGACGAGTTTTCTCTTTTCAAACTGAAAATTCAGCCCTTTCTGTGAGAAAAAATCCTGTACCTGTTCAAATAATCGTCCCTTGGGAAGGGCAATTGTTAAAGGCTCTTTTGTCATGATATTCATCTATCCTATACTTACCGGCTCTCCCCGGCCCCTGCGCTCTGTTGCTTCCCTGTATTGTTCCGCAAAATCCTTATCCCTACCATCCGTGCGGCCCGGTTTCGCCGCGGAAGGATGGTCGAGCAGCTTCTCAATTTTCCTCAGGAGAAGGGAAAAGCCGACGGAGGTCACATCCCTGCCGAAGCGTCCGAACAGATCATCATATCTGCCGCCGGAGGCGATGGCGCGGTCCGCTCCTTCCATATAGGCCTGAAAGACAAACCCCGTGTAGTAGGGCTGTCCGCCGATCTCCGAAATGTCTATGCGGAAATTATCTTCCCTGCCCGTTTTCACAAGCTGTTCTGCCAGCTGTTTGAAGAGTACCAGTTCATCCTTCAGGCCTTCTTTCAGTTCAGGAGTAAGGGATTCCGTCGTTTTTTCGAACTCCCCGATCGTTCCGATGAAAAACAGCAGGTCCGCCGCTTTTGCGGGAAGGTATTCGCAAAGACCGTCGTAATCGCGCATATCCAGGAGTCGGGCCAATTCCATCTCCTTATCAACTTTGCCGTAAAGGGAGAGAAGTCTGCGGAACAGGGAGCGGGAGCCGATATGGATGCGGAACGCGGGAAGCTTCAGAGCCGAGAGCTGATCGTGCAGAAGCATGATGATCTCCAGGTCTCCGGAGATCCCCTTGCGGCCGATTAGTTCGCAGCCGGTTTGGAAAAATTCGTTATGGGAGATATCCTCATGGTTCTGATAGCGCAGGATGCTGTCCGAATAGAACACGCGTACGGGCAGATGTTCTTCTTCCAGAATCAGGGCCATCTGCCTGGCGAGAAAGAGGGTGATATCCGACCTCAGGATGAGAAGGTCACCCTCCCGGCTGATCATTCTGTAGCTTTCATCCTGCCTTTTCTTGTCGAGAAGTTCGCTGTAGCTGTCAAAGAAATCCACCATGGGGGTCTGGACGGGCATGTAGCCCCACAATCGGTAAAGGTTTTCCAGCTGTCCCAATATATCCTTATGTCTTACCGCTTCTTCAAGGAAAAAGCTCTCCGTTCCCTGGGGAACCCGTAACTGCTGACTCAAAATTATCTCCTTAGTTAGGCTTACTTTATAGTGTAATCGAAGTAAAAAATCAATATGTACTAACGAAATGGAGCAGGGAATCAACGATTTTAGCGGCATCCTGATCCCTCAGATCCTCGTTACGCAGAGCCCAGGAGTTATTGTCGTAATTTATGTTTCTGATTTCAATCAGAGCCGCTCCGTCGCCGGCGGGATTTCCGTTGAGAACGTGCAGGTTCTGTTCTTTGATCTCCAGACCGGCGGGAAAGGAGTCCTCAAAGGCCTCTGCCAGTTTGCGTGATCTTTCCAGTTCCCGATCATCCTTACCCCAAATGAGAATCCCGCTCTGGGGGAATCCCCCCGGTGTGTTATCGCAGTGTATGCTTATAAAGAGGGAGTGCCGGTTGCTTTCCCGGTCTATGATCTTTCGAGCCGTATCGAGACGCCGTTCCAATCCACGGCTCCCTCCCGCAGGCCATTCAGACCAGGCACCGGTCCGGTTTTCGCTCTCATCGTTGAATACCTCGTTCTTCTCGTTCACAAAGGTTACCGAGGCGTCCGGAGTATGGCGGATATGATGATTCGGGCTGATGACGGTCAGATCCGCATCGGCCCCGTGCTGACGAAGCAGGGCGTAAACCCTCAGGGAAATATCGTAGGCGTATTCATCTTCAACCACAAAGGCGGAGTTCCCGTTACCGTCCACCGTCTCCACCACGGCTCCCGGATCAAGTCCGCCATGTCCCGGATCAATCACGATGGTCCAGCCCTTAAGATCCCGGGACAGAATGCCGGCTCTGTCGATTTCACGGTTCAGTTTTCCCAGAACCTCCCGAGCCAGCCGGTAACTCTCCGTGGTGGAGTATTCCGGGAGTTCTCCGTAATCCAGAGAAGGCTGGGTACGCCGCTTCGGCTCCCCGTTGAACCAGGGCCCTTCTTCCGGTTCCTCCCGGCTGTTGAGCATGGCTTTCAGAACGCTTATGCCCCGGCTGATCTGTTTGAAGAGCGGCAGTTTGAGAACCAGACCGGGCTGGATGTTTTCCGAACTCAATCCGTTCAATCTGACTAGGGCTTCTACAGAAGTCTGATTCTTGTCGGCTATCTTCCAGAGGGAATCCCCTTTTATGACCGTGTAGTTCTTCTCTTCCGACCCGCCCGCGGGGAGAATCAGTTTCTGTCCGATTAGTATTTTCTCATCATCCATCCCATTGGCGGCCTTAATTTCATCAACGGATATGCCTGTTCTCTGAGCAATCAGGGAGAGGGAATCCCCCGGTTTAACAAGCCAGAAATCATCTCCCGCTCCTAAAGGAATTGTCAGAGTATCACCTTCTTTGATAAAACTGCCTTCCAGTCTGTTGGCCGCCATGAGATCATCCACGCTGATTTGGTAACGGGACGCAATGGAATAGAGGGTTTCATCCTTTTCGACTATATAGGGCTGCTCATCGGAAAAGAGTAAAGATGAGCCGATCAGGAGGAGAAAACATAGGATAGATGCTTTGTAGTTCACACTACTCTTATCGATCATTTTTCAGGCTCTTTTAAGGGAAAGTTGACAAAGGGGATTCCATTTATTAAGTTTGAATCTCAGTCAAGGAGGCTATTCATGGATTTTCAGAACCTGATACTGTCCCGCAGAAGCATACGTAAATATACGGACGCCCCCATTGGGCGGGATAAACTTAAAATCATGCTGGAGGCAGCTATGGCGGCGCCTTCCGCTGTGGCCAAGGATCCCTGGGCCTTCTATGCGGTTCGGAAAAGATCCGTGCTCAACAGTATGACCGAAGTGCTTCCCCACGGAAAAATGCTATCCCGGGCTGCCGCCGCAGTGCTTATCTGCGGATTTCCCGCAAAAGCCCACCTGGGCGAGACGGGTGAGCCCGGGTATATGCTGCAGGATTGTTCCGCCGCCGTGGAAAATCTGATCCTCTCCGCCCAGGGGATGGGAATCGGTTCTGTCTGGCTGGGTGTTTATCCCAACCGGGATCGGATGGAGGGGTTGCGGGATCTTTTCGAAATTCCCGAGAATCAGACTCCTTTGGCTGTAGTCTCCCTGGGATATCCCGGGGAATCACTCACGCCCCGGACACGTTACCGGGAAGACCGGGTTGTCTGGGTGGATTGAATTGAATGATGTAAAAAAAAGAGCTGTTATTATTGGAGCCGGGCCGGCGGGTTTGTTCGCTGCGTGGCTTCTCCTGGAAAAAGGATTAGCGGTCGATCTCTACGATAGCAATACACGTCCCGGTAGAAAATTTCTGCTGGCGGGTCAATCGGGTCTGAATATCACCAATGAAGAGCCTCCTGCCCTTATGGCAGAGAGATACGGAAGGGGACGGGATCTTTTTCTTTCCCTGCTGCGGGATTTCTCTCCTGACAGTCTCAGGACCTGGTTGGGAAATCTGGGAGTATCCCTTATCAAAGGTAACGGAGGAAAAATTTTCCCCGAAAGGGCTTCCGCCGGTGAAATCCTTGATCTCTGGCTGGCACGGCTTAATGGGAATAGGCATTTTCATTTTATCGGGAATGCCCGCATTGTCCAATGGGATGGGGAGGGGCTGCATCTTAATAACGGTGATAGGGACTTGCTCATCAAGGAAAGGCCGGTTCTCTATGCCCTGGGGGGAGCTTCATGGCCGGGAACGGGATCGAACGGCAGCTGGAGCGGCATTTTTCGTGATCGCGGTATAGATGTGATTCCCTTCAAGCCCATGAACTGCGCCTTTTCGGTGGCCTGGTCATCCCGTTTCAGGGAATCGCGGACTGATAAACCGCTTAAGAATATCTCGATGTTTTACGGGGGAGAATCCCGCAGAGGAGAGCTGACCCTAACCGATACGGGACTGGAAGGGGGACCGGTTTACTGGTTCAGTCTGCCCCTGCGAGAGGAGATTGAAAGGAATGGCTTTGCCCCGATTCATCTGGATCTCACTCCTGATAAAACAGTGGAGCAGTTGGAACGGGACCTGAAAAAGCGTTCTCCCAGGAAAAGTCTCTCCTCCTTTTTAAAAGGAACACTGCGGTTCTCCCCCCAGAAGGCGGCCCTGGTTCATGAAGCCTTTCGAAAGGCCGGAGAAATGCCTCCTTCTGAGCTGGCGCGGGGAATCAAAAAACTGCCCCTGACCCTCACCGGAACCGGTCCCCTTGAACGGGCTATCTCCGTATCAGGGGGGATCGCTCTGACGGAGCTGGATGATTTCCTTATGCTGAAGAAGACACCGGGCTATTTTGCTGCCGGGGAGATGATCGACTGGGAATCCCCCACGGGGGGCTATCTGCTGCAGGGGTGCTTCTCCACAGCCTATCGGGCTGTGGAAGGGATGGAGGCCTTTCTGTCATGAGGAGAATTTCGATTATCTGTTTTTTCCTTCTCTCCCTTATCCTGTCCGCCGATGATGTGAGGGTGGAACCCCTGGAATTCTGGCAGTCCGCCTCCCAATGGCCGGAGAGTCTTACCGTGGATCAGTTAATTACCGCCTCTCTGGCCGCATCGGGAGCACAGGGAGGAACCCTGGATCGTTATGTTCAGGATCTGACAGGGCAGGTTGATGATTTCACTTCTTCGGTACTTCCCTCCTGGAGTGATATGTCCGATGCACAGAAAGGGGAGGAGCTGCTTCTCTGGCTGCACGGTGAGGTTTTAATCGGCAATTACCACACAGATCAGACCCGCATGGATATTCTTTTGAACCGGGGAGATTATAACTGCGTCTCCTCGGCTGTTCTCTATCTCATCTTCTCCCGGGCGGCCCATCTGCAATCGGCGGGTGAGGAAACGACCGATCACGCCTTCTGCACCGTTACCACTCAGGAAGGGGATAAGATTGATGTGGAAACGACCACCGCTGCGGGTTTCGATCCGGGAACCAAAAAAGAGTTCACCCAGGCTTTTACGGGAAGGACCGGTTTCACTTATGTGGCCCCGGGCAATTACCGACAGAGGAAGCCCGCGTCGGATAAGGATATGATCACCCTGATCCTGCAGAACCGTATCGCCCTGTATCAGCGGCGGAACGACTTTGTGAACGCCGTGGGGCCGGCAGTCGACCGCTGGTTCTTCTCGCCCACGGACATAAACCGCCGGGATATGAATGACGCCTTTCGAAACTATACTTCCCGGTTGAACGGGCAGGGACGGTTTCAGGAAGCCATGGACTTTCTCGTTCCCCTGTCCCGGGAACTGGATCTTTTGGATGAAAACCGAGATCTGGTAGGTATACTTGTTGAAAATCAGCTTATAACCTTTCTGAATAGAGATGATCCGGACGGTGCGGAATCCTTTTTGAATGAGTGGGAAACCTCCCTGGATGAGGGTAAGCTTCATACTCTAATGACACAGATTGTCCTAAAAAAGGCGGAAATGGCCCTGACGGAGCTTTCCTATCCCGATGCACTGGCTCTCATACGCGGTTACCGGGACGAAGGTTCCCTGCCGCGGTCCCGGGCCGATGAGATGATCTCCTGGCTGCACCAGGAGAGGGGAATGACCCTTTTCAAGGAGACCGGCGCCGATGATGAAGCCTCCTACTGGAATGTGATAGCCTTTTTTGATGCCCTTCCGGCCGGTGAAAAGGAGCTTCCCGGCATCAGGGATCATCGGGAGAAGTACCGGCAGAACTGGGCTGTTATGATTCACAACCGTTTCGCCTCCCTGGTCAATAGAAAGGAGTATGACCGGGCCGGAGAAGTTCTGGATCAGGCCCTGTTAAGGGACGGCAGCAACACAACACTTCTTAAGGATCAAACCTTTCTGGATCGTATAAGGAATTCCCGATGATGTGCCTTTTTCCGGGAATCTACTGTGTTTTTTTATCCGCCGTGCTATAGTACTTCATAGAAAAAACAAATAGCAGGAGCTCAAAAAGTGCCTTTCCAGTTTACTAAGGTGGAAAATATCATCGGTCTCGTCATCATTGACCCCGCCGTATTTCCCGATCCCCGGGGATATTTTCTGGAATCCTTCCGGCAGGATCAATTCGCCGAAAACGGTATTGGGGAAATTTTCGTTCAGGACAATCACTCCCTATCCTGCAAAGGAACACTGCGGGGGCTTCATTTTCAGAAGGATCCCGCAGCCCAGGGAAAACTGGTTACGGTCATATCCGGAGCTGTCTGGGATGTTGCAGTGGACCTAAGAAAGGGCTCTCCAAGCTTCGGGAAGTGGTTCGGCGTGGAGCTGACCGGAGATAATCATCGTCTCTTCTACATTCCCCCAGGTTTCGCCCACGGATTTCTGACCCTGGAGGACAATACCCACTTCGTATATAAGTGCACCCAATATTACTCCCCGGAAAACGACGGCGGTCTGCGCTGGGACGATCCGGAACTGGCTGTGCAGTGGCCCATAAAGGATCCTCTGGTTTCAGCAAAAGATGAAAGCCTCCCCCATATGGCGGATTGGCTTAAAGGAGTGAAGGAGTGATCTGGCTTATCGGCTCAAAGGGAATGCTGGGGCAGGAGATTGCCGGCCTGCTTAAAGAAAACAGTATGGATTACTGCGGAACGGACAGGGAAACGGATATCACCGATCTTGAGGTTCTGCGGGCTTTCATAAAGGATAAGGATTTCGGTTGGATCATCAACTGTTCCGCCTATACGGCTGTGGAAAAGGCCGAAGAGGAGCAGAAATCGGCCTACCTCATTAATGAGACCGGGGTGATGAATATCGGCCAAGTGGCAGCAGAGAAGGATATTCCCGTTATTCATCTTTCTACGGATTATGTCTTCAATGGGAAAAAGGACCTTCCCCTGACCGAAGAGGAGCCCACCGATCCCGTCTCGGTTTACGGCGCCAGCAAGCTGGCCGGCGAGAAGGC
>JAFGPQ010000180.1 GCA_016936115.1 Spirochaetales bacterium
GACCCCCAAGGGATCCCTGTTTCTGACCGGCCCGGTAGGAGACCTGGACTTTCTGGGCGAAGCCCTGTTGCAGTACGGATCGGACAGTGATTTTTATAATGGCAGGGACTACGGGGACCGGCTGTTCCTTTCCGCCACCGGTGGCCTTCTCTATACCGATGGGGGAGACCGGCTTACCCTGCTGGGGCAATACTGGTACGACGGGGTAGCCCAGTCCTATGACAATACGGATATTATCGGCCACCACCGGGGCGGGGCCAGCTTGAGCAAGGGCTTCCTGCTGAACCGGGAGGCGGAACGATCATCGGTTCTGACAGCGAGCCTCCTGTGGCTGGGGGATTTCACCGATCTCTCCGGTATGGTTAAGGGGGGGCTGGAGTGGGAGCCCCTGGACCACGGAGCCCTGGGCGTGACCGCCCTCTACCGCTACGGGAGCGACCTGACCAGCTACCGGTTTCAAGGTCCCGGAGTTATCGCCCCGGAATTCGAAACGGGGGTCTATGCGAAACTGGGCTACGGGGTGTTTTAAAATCGGCGGCCCATCCAAAGTCCGCGAAAACGCCCGGTGCTTCCCCCAGCATCGGGCTTTCCCTGATCGTTTTTTTCCTCCCCGCCTTTCGTTTTACCCTTTCATGAATTAAAATTAAAGAAAACAAGATAAGAAACGAACAGAGGTAATTGATAAGTGACGGAAGGAACCGGCCTGGGCCTGTCCGTGGTGCACGGCATTGTCCGGAAGCACGGGGGCTCCATCCTTTTTACCACCGGAACAGGGGAGGGATCGGAATTCGTCGTACTTCTGTCTCTTTTCAGGGAGAACGACCGGGACAGTTAGTCCTATGCCGCTTACAGAAAGATCCGGTACTCCCCGGCCAGCATGAGCAGACAGAAGAAAGAGAGACAGTTGTCGTAATACCTCCGGTTTCCCCTTCTCAGGGGTCTGGCCCAGAAATCCCGCACCGCTTCCAGCCGGCGGGGATCGCTCAGGGCCAGTGCCCCGGCGGCATTCGTCGCAACCAGAGCCAGAGGATGAAGGATAGCCGGCTCCGGTACCGGAGTCCCGTCTATTCGGTAGCAGGCCGGGGCGGCGGGAGGATCCCTGAAGAAGAAGAAATCCAGAAGATTTTCGGCGATCAGGGCTAGATCACCGTTTCTTCCGAACCAGGCCGCATCGAGGCCTATATTCATGGCCACCCTATAGGCATCGGAATAGAAGTATCCATGGTGTTCCCTCATGACCGGGCTGCCGTCGTATTCGGCATACTCCGCCGCCATACCCGTCTTCCCATGGCAGGAGAGTTGCAGGTACTTACGGCTTCTTCCGGCCGCCCTGCTCCAGAAAGCCCGGTCATCTTCGTCAGCGAACAGGGCAAAGAGTTCATAAAAATGGGGCAGATGGTAGGAGGGATCGGAAAAGGGCAGCTCCGGCACAAATTTGATCAGATAATTCTTCCTGTCCCACATGGGATCACCCCCCTTAACCAGTTCGTCCTGATGGACGCAGTGGCGAAGGATATCCCTTGCCTGTACCCCATAATCGAAGGGAGCTTCCCCATCCCCCCACCGGCGGGAAGCGAAGTAAAGGGCCATGGCAAAATACTCCTCCCCGTCGGGAGCCGGGCCCTGGGCGTTCTTCTTACCCTCCGGCGAAACGGACCAGGCGAAATACCCCTCATATTTCCCGCTGTTCTGGTACATAAAGGATTTAGAGAAAAGCCACAGCCGGTCGAAGATATCCTTTCTGTCCCTTTGAACGGCCATCATCATGCCATAGCTCATCCCCTCGGACCTGGCGTCGTCATTACCCGTATCCAGCATATAGCCCATGTCCGGGCCCATTTCGAAATAGATCTTCTCCTGCGGGTCGAAGAAGAGGGTATCGAAGGTTTCATCGATCCGACGGGTTACCTCCTCTTCGGGAATGCCCGCCAGAGCGAAGAGGTTCACATAGTTCTGAGAATAAAAGGCGCCTTCCTTTATCATTTTCTTTCCTTTGCCCCGCCAAGGGCGGCATAGTAGGCCGGCTTCGGTTCCCCCTCTTCGTCAAAGAGAAGGGGCCAGTTCTTCCTGTTTTTCACGGGGAAATTATCCAGCCAGGTGTGGTCGTCCCCGATACCCCAGGTGGTGACACCCGCAAGGACATCCCCTTTCCGGGCGAACAGAGCGTACAGTTCCCCATAGCGGCGGGCCTGTCTCTTCATCAGCTCTTCTGTGGGTTCGGTATAGAGGGCGTCCTTCTGGGCGAACTCATAAACGGATACATCCAGCTCGGTTATCTGCACTTCCAGTCCCAGGGAGGCATACCGGTCTATGGCCGCTTCGATATCCTCAACCGGCGGCCATTCCAGGGACCAGTGTCCCTGTATCCCTATGCCGTGAAGGGGTACGCCCTGTTCCAGCAGGTCCGAGGCCATCCGGTAGATCCGCTCCCTTTTCCCCGGATCCACCGCATTGTAATCATTGTAGTAGAGGCGGGCTTCGGGATCGGCCTCATGGGCATAGCGAAAAGCTTTCCCGATATAGTCGGATCCCATGATCTCAAACCAGGGGGAATCCGCCCGGTACAGGCCGCTTCCGTCTGAGATAGCCTCATTCACCACATCCCAGTAGGCGATCCGCCCCTTGTATCGGCTAACGACAGTAGTGATATGCTCCCTGAGCCTCTGGTCCAGTAACTCAGCAGAGGCTAAGCCGGATCCGTCGCGGAACAACCAGGCCCCGGTCTGATTGTGCCAGACAAGGGTATGCCCGTGCACCAGGAGGCCATTTTCACGGGCGTAAGCCACGAATCGGTCTGCGTCCCCGAAGTCATACCGGTCCTCCCGGGGGTGGATCGGCCCGGGCTTCATAATATTCTCAGGCGTCAGTCCGCTGAATTCCCGGCGGATGATTCCGTCGTCCGATGCCATGGTCCCGGGACTGACCGCGGCGCCTATATAAAAATCCCTGCGAAATGCTTCCTTGAGTTCCATATCCTCTTTTCCCCCTCCATACAAAGCCAAACTCCAAAACGATCCGAAACATATGAGAAAAATCCCAAGCACTTCCGCTTTCCCCTTTCCCCTTTCGCACATCATCCTTTAACACCACCTATGGCTAAGCCGGTAACAAAATATTTCTGCAGAAAGGGATAGACCGCAATAATGGGGAGACTGACCACCACGGTCATGGCCGCACGAAGCGAAGTGGGCGTCACCCTTGAGCCGGACATGCCCCCCGCTTCGGCGAAAGCGCTGGATGCGGATGATCCGCTGACAGCCGCATTGGCGGACTGTATTTTTTTCATCAGTTCGTACTGCAGAGTGCTGAGCTTGATATTGGATGAGTTATAAATAAACGTGTCGAACCAGAAATTCCACTGCCATACGGCGACGAACAGAGCCACCGTAGCCAGAACGGGCAGGCACAGGGGCATTATCACCTTGAGGAAGATAGTGAAGTCGCTGGCTCCCTCCAGTTTGGCCGATTCTATAAAACTCTCCGACAGGCCGTTTATATATGTGCGTATCACCAACAGGTTGAATGCGGCGACCAGGCCGGGTACCCAATAGATATGAAAGGAATTCACCAGGTGAAGAGACCGCATAAGAAAATAAGTGGGGATCAGTCCCCCGTCGATATACATGGTAATCACGTAAAGCAGAGTAATGAATTTTCGCAGGACGAATTCTTTCCTGCTTATGGTATAGGCGACCATGGCGGTGCAGAAGACTTGGGTTATCACGGCTATAACTGTTCTGAGAACCGAAATTATCGCCGCATGACCGATATTCGGATTGGAAAAAATCTTCTCGTAATTCATAAGGGAGAATTTCCGGGGCCAGATATTCACGCCCCCCCTTATGCTGTCCATGGCGTCGTTGAAGGATATGGCCAGAATATTTAAAAAAGGATAAAGCGTTACTATGATTAAAAATACCAACATGAAAACTTTAGCTGTATCGAAAATGATGTCGTCTGTCGTTTTTTTCATACAGACCTCCTAAACAAGGGTCTCTTCGCCCAGGCGGGCAGCCAGGCGGTTAGCGGAAAAAATGAGGATGATACTGACCACGCTTTTGAATATTCCCGCCGCGGCGGCATAGGAATAGCGCATCATCTTCAAGCCGTATTTCATGATATAGATAGTGAAGACCTCGGAATAATCCTGAACCAGTCCGTTCTGAAGAAGATACTGCTGCTCAAAGCCCGCGTCCAGCAAATGTCCTATATTCATAATCAGCAGAATGATAAAGGTTGCTTTGATACCGGGCAGAGTGATATAGCGGATTCTCTGCAGGCGCCGCGCCCCGTCTATGTCGGCGGCTTCGTATATCTGAGGATCGATCGCCGTCATGGCGCTCAGATAGATGATCGCCCCGAAGCCGCACTCTTTCCAGACATGGGACCAGCCGATTATGTGCCAGAAGTATTCCGGAACGCCCAGCCAGAGAACCGGTTCCTTTATAATTCCGAAAGCCATGAGAATGTTATTCAGAATCCCCGAATCCGGGGAGAGAACGTTCAGAAAGATATTGGCCGCCACGACCCAGGAAACGAAGTGGGGCAGATAGGAAATGGTCTGTACGCTTCTCCTGGCGAATTTGCTTCTCGTCTCATTCACGAGAACAGCCACCAGGATGGAAAAGACCGTTCCCAGTACGAGCTTGATAGCCGCCATGGCCAGGGTATTCCGGAGAATCCGATAGAACGCAAGGTCCGAAAAAAGAATCCGGAACTGCTCGAAGCCCACCCATTTCTGGGCGAAGAGGCCGCGGGCCGGCTTATAGTCCTGGAAAGCCATAACCCATCCGACAATGGGAATGTAGCGGAAAATAATCAAATGAATGACAAAGGGCAAAGCCATGAAAAGCAATACCCTCTGCCGTGTGATCTTTTTTAGTAAATCATTCATGGTTTGAGCCTTTTATATGAAAAAGTGCCGCAGGACCGAGATATGTCCTGCGGCGGTTTCGGTGAAGCTTATTTGGCAAGGACCGAGACGCGTGAATCCACGAGTTTCTGGTAGAAGTCGTTTACCACGTCCCTGTCCTTGATTTTATTCAGTTCGTCCAAGTATTCATTCCATACGGCATCGTAGGAGCCTTTGTCCGCCATGATGAGGAGGGGGGTGTACTTGTCGCGTACATCCTTTATCTTCTGGCTGGCGATTTCTTCGGCGCTTCCCGTATTCATTTTTCCGGTCCACAGGGGATAGTAAACGGCGCGGTCGTTATTCGGAGCCCTGAACAGTTCGTTCCAGGTCTGGATATGGTACGCGTCAAGAACTTCCTTCTCCGAATCGTACAGGCGGGCGTAGAACTCGCTGGGCTGATTCCGGGGATCGAAGACATTGCCGTCGGAAAAGGAAGAGTTGCTTCCGAGCCCGGGCATCATGTAATTGAAATAGTATCCGCCGGTAACCTTCTTCGTATAATCGGGATCCATGAAACGGGCCCGCTGTTCCTCGTTTCTGTAGAACATGCCGTCTCCGTCCACCAGATAATCGGTTCCCTCGAAGCCCCATCCGATCCGCTTCTGGGTCTCTTCCCGGCACAGGAAATCGAAGTACTCGATAACGGCAACGGGATCTTTGCAGCTGACAGTGATGGATACGCCCGCGTCGAGCTGGGGAGAAGCGGGGCCGTTGCATTCCTCGGTATAGCCGTCAAGCACCGCGGGCAGAGCGACATACCAGTTGTCCTTGTCCTCCTGCTTGAGTATCTGCTGAACATTGTCCACAGACCAGGTCTGATCGAAAAACCCGAGGACTCTGCCGGATGTCAGCTTGGCCTGATACTGGTCGTAATCGGCGACAAAGGATTCCGGATCGAAAAGGCCATCGTTATATACTTCGTTGTATTTCGCATAGATCTCTTTTGCCGCAGGCGAGTCATAATACTGCGAAACGACCCATTTCCCGTTTACCAGATCCACGTTTCCCGAACCGTCGTTGGGATGGCCGGTAACCACGCTGGGCATATTCATTACCGTATAATTTCTCCAGCTGTAGAAGAGAGAGGTAAAGCCGATGGTACTCTTTCCGTTGACTTCGGGATACTTTGCCGCGTACTTGCTGATGAGATCGAAATAATCGTCCACAGTTTCTATTCCGGGATAGCCGAATTCCTTAAGTACCTTCTTCTGAATGAAGAACCCCTGGTCCGGAGTAGTCTTGCTGATTTTGCCGGAGGGGACGAACGCGGGTAAGAAATAGATGTGCCCGTCATCCTTGCGAAGAAGCTTGAGAATCGTATCGCCGTACATCTTCTTGATATTGGGACCATGTTCTTCTATGAGATCCTCAAGGGGAATGACTGCTCCCGCATCAATGAATTTCTGATGATAATTCCTTCCGTTGACCACATCGGGATACTCTCCGGATGCGATCATGATACCGACTTTCTGCTCAAGCTCGCCCACGAGAAACTCGAAATCGGCCTTAACGCCGGTCTGCTCTTCGATATAGTTTCCCACTGTCGTTCCCTCTGCGGGATAATCTTCCAGGGGATGGCCCATAAAGAACGAAATTGTCTTCATGCCTCCCGCCTTTTCTTCCTTCGCGCCGTTGGCAAATGCCAGGGAAAAGGACAGGGTTACCATAAGGAAAACCAATAGCTGTCGTTTCATAAAATCTCCTCCAAAACTGTGATTATTCCATTACAACACGGCTTTTTTTTGGGCGAAAGGGAAGAAATATAGAGAAATTCCGGTCTTTTTTTTTGAAAAACCGGACATTTTATTAATAACAGGAAATTTTATGGTTTTCCCTTCATTTTCCGGTAAACGTGGGGGGTGAATCCGTATTTTTTCTCATAGCGGCTCATAAAATAGGAGGGATCCCGGAATCCCACCCGGTAGGCGATCTGATACACTTTCAGGTCCGTGGTTTCCAGCAGGATGCAGGCTTCGCTCAGACGGATATCATTCAGGCAGGAGAGAAAGGAGACACCGGTGTGTTTCTTGAAGAGCTGCCCCAGGTAAGCCCGGTTGATCCGGTACTTCTCGGAGAGGTGCTGCAGGTTCAGATCCATCATATAGTTTTCTTTCATATTGGCCAGGATATCTTCGATCAGAGCGGAGTGGCCGCTGCTGCAGAGCTCCCGCTTCCTGCGCCCCGATTCCTCGAGAAAATCCCTCAGAAGCGGGAGGATTTCCTCCAGGGTCAGGGCCGATTCGACCGGAGAGAAAAGGGGAGAGAACCGATCGGTCAGCTCCTTGACCGCCAGGCCGGAGTGTTCCAGGGGGGAGAGGAATCCGTATAGAAACTGATGGAGCTTCATGAAAAAGAGTGACGGCCGGAGCCTGAGGGAACGAAGCTCCTCCTCGAACCGTTCCAGGTCCTCCGCGAAGGGCCGTCCGGCCAGGCTGTTCTCGCCGGCCTGTCCCAGAATAGTGAAGAGACGCTCCCCTTCTTTACCAATCTGACCATCGGCAAGAGCGGCCTGTTCCCCGTGAAAGACAAGGCTTCTCCTGCCCCGGTAGAAGAGAAGGGGCAGCAGCTCCCGGGCCTGTTCCCGGCTACGGGGAAGATCCCAGTAACGCAGGACCCTTCCGCCGCAAAGAAAGGAGAGGATCCTGTTTTCCGTCCGGAACCGTTCCCCCAGGACCATCAACTGCTCGCTCAGAGACGGTCCTTCCCCTCCCCCGTCATGGAGAAGCAGTCCCAATCGGGAGGGATCCTCCTCTTCTACGAGAAGGTACTCCGGGGGGAGCAGCTGGACGGACAGGTCCCTCCTCCCCGCCAGAATCACATAATGCCACCCCTTGATTTCCCGGTAGAGCCGGTCCAGTTCCTCCCGGGCCCCGGAATCACCCGGATTGTCAAAAAAACGGGACCACACATCCATGAGGGGCCTTTCCCGGTCCAGCAGGGCGGCGGTTTTCTCCAGAATCCCGTACAGCTCCTCCCGGTTCACCGGCTTGAGAAGATAGTCCTCCACGCCGAAGCGATAGGCGCTCCGGGCGTAGTCGAATCGGTCGAATCCGGACAACACGATGAAGCGGGAGGAAAAATCCCTTTCCCGGCTCTTCTCAATGAAGGCCAGTCCGTCCATTTCGGGCATCTCGATATCGGTAATGATGAGATCGAAGTGCTCCTTCTCCATCAGGTCCAGAGCTTTCTGCCCATTGGAAACCAGAGCCCCCACCCGGTAGGGCAGACCGCTCCTGCGGATCAGTTCCGCCAGCCCTTCCCTGATGACCGGTTCGTCATCCGCAATCAATACGGCGTATTCCCTCACAGTCCGGCTCCTTTATGGCCGCCGATATGAAAGACAATCCGGGTGCCCCCCCCTGGACGGCTGATGATCTCGAAAAGGCTCTCCCCGTAGCGGGCGCGCAGCCGGGAGCGGACATTCCGCAGTCCCACGAAACGGCCGATCTCCTCCCGCGAATCAAGGGCTCCCTGTATTTCCTCCACCAGCATGGCCTCCATGCCTACCCCGTTATCCTCCACGGTAACCTGAAGCCAGCCGCTCACTTTCTCGATGCGCAGGTTCAGCCGGTAGTCTTCCGAATCCTCCCGAAAGCCGTGGCGGCAGCTGTTCTCCACCAGGGGCTGGATAATCAGCTTGGGGATGGGCCATGTTTTCAGGCTGTCGTCGCACTGAATCCGGTAGGAGAGGCGGTCCCCCAGGCGGTAGCGCTGAATCATCAGATACTCCTCCAGAAAGACAAGGCTCTCCCCCAGGGGGACCAGATCCTTGCCCCAGGTGAACATCCGGCGAAAGGAGGCGGAGAGAAGCTGAAGGATCTCGGCGGTCTCGTCCTCCCCCTTCAGGACGCTTTTCATGCGCACCGACTCCAGGATATTGAAGAGGTAATGGGGATTCACCTGACTCTGCAGGGCGTGGAGTTCCGCTTTCTGCCTCTCCATCACGATCTCCCGGTTGGTCAGTTCCGACGCATAGACGTCATGGACGAGCTGATTGATGCGCCGGGACATCTGGTTGAAATTCTCTATCAGCCCCCCTATTTCATCGTTCCCCCGTTTCCAGCGGCCTTCCAGAGTGGTCATCCGCTCCCCGGACTGACTGCGGATATGCTCGGTCAGCCGGTTCAGCCTGACAGTCAGGGAACGGGAAACCCACCAGATGGAAAGAGAGCTGTTCACCAGGAGGACCAGGCCGATTAAGGGCAGCATCCAGTCCGAGGGAAGAAGCTCCCTGCCGTCGGGCTTCTGCGGGAAAAATCCGATCAGAAGCCAGGGCGACCCCAGTTCCTCCTCCAGGCTCCTCTCCAACATATATTTCCCGCGGAAGCTCTCCTTCTCCCTATCGAAGGGACTCAATGCTTCCCTGCCGTCGGAGGAGAGGATGACCCGGCCGCTGCTGTCCAGCAGGAGAAGATCGGAATCCGATGATATTTCGGCGAAAATCTTATTCAGAGAGGCCAGCTTGATATCCGCCTTCATGAAATTGTAGTAACGGTCGAATGAGCTGTAGTAGTTCAGGGGATGGACGATGCTCACATGCAGATCCTGTCGCGCGTCCTCCTGATTGCTTCCGATCCAGGGGATGATGAAAGACCTCTGCAGTTCCCGGGAAAGGACGTACCAGGGCTGCCGGCTGATGTCATCGGTGATAAACCGCACGCTCCCCCCGTTCAGTACGGAAGGATTGGTGGTGTAAAGCATGAAGCTGCTGATGTCTTCGTAAAAGGGAAGAAAGGAGAGAACCGTGGATGCGAAGAGATCGTTATAAATGTTAACGAAATCCCTGTTGTTGGGATAGTCGGTGTTGAGAATCCGATAAAGCCCCCGGTCGGTGAAAAATTTCTGCAGTACATAGTTCCCGTTATTCGCCATGTCCCCCATCCGCGAAGCGGCCCTGTCCATGAGGGCGCTGTTCTCGGCCAGATACTGCTCGGTGAGGCGGTGCTGAAATCGGTTGATGATGAGACTGTTAATGATGATAAGGGGCAGCAGAACACCGGTGATGTAGATGATAAACAGTTTCCTTCCCACAGGAATGTCGTTCAGTCTCATGGGAATGAGTATAGGGGAAGCCCGACCGACTGTAAAGAAATATTTCCCCTGCCCCGGCAGGGAGCAAGAATTCCAGCAAAAAATTTGGCAATTACCTCTTCGCCCCTTACAATTAGGATATGAGATCATTATTGAAACCCCTGCAGTCCCTCACCGGCTATTCAAAGGCGACCGATGCGAAGCTCATTACCTCCTATCATGTCAATTTCCTGGGCATGGCACTGGTCGGATTCTATCTGGTGCTCTACCTTTTCACGAACCCGGCCTTACCGGTTATTGCCATCTCTCTTCTCTCCCTTATAGCACAGGGCTCGGTGATCTTCATCCTTAAAAAAAGCAGGAGGGTGAAAGGAGGAATCATTCTCTTTCTCTCCTATCTCTTCACTATCATATCCTATACGTTCTTTCTCTTTCCCGCCGATGCGGACCTCTCCCTTTTTTTCATCATCCTGATTCCCGTCTCCTTTCTGCTCTTTGACATGAACAGCAAAGAAGAGAGGAGGCTTATCGTTTTCTTAAGCGGGCTGACCATTTTTCTTTACCTGCTGAGCGTCCTTTATGCACCCTTGATGATCACAGTGCTGCCCCCCCCGATAACAACCGTTCTGAGGCTTCTATCATCGGGTACGGTTATGGCCTTGTTCTTTTTCTTCTTCTTTTTCTACACCAGCAATCTGACCACAACGAAACAGAACCTGGATCGGATGAAAGAGACCGATGAGCTGACCAACCTCTACAACAGGCAGCGCCTTTTCGACGAGGGGCAGACCTTTTTCAAAACCGGCCAGATCCGGGACTTCCCCTTTATCTTTCTCCTTTTCGACATCGATGATTTCAAGATGGTTAACGACACCTACGGCTATCCCGCCGGGGACAGCATCCTCGTGCAGATGTCCAATCTCATTAGCCGCCGAATCCGTCAGGACGATCTTTTCTGCCGGTACGGCGGACAGGAATTCGCCCTGATCTTCAAGAATACCTCCCATGACAACAGCGACGCCATCTCCCGCAATATCGGGGAAGCTGTGGCGAAACACCACTTCTTCCTCCCCCGCAACAAAAGCATCAATCTGACCATCTCCCAGGGCGTGGTATCCAATTCCCGCTACTTTGCCAGCTTCGAAGCCATGGTGCAGGCGGCGGAACAGGCCCACAGAAGCGCGAAGGACCGGGGGCCCAACACCATTAATATCGTATTGAATGAAACGGCGAGCTGACCAGTTCAGGACTTACGGCGAAAAGATTATCAAAGTTCACGTAAAATTAGTTGTCCTCCCCTGCAAAAACGTGTTAACCTAACCGAAGGGCCCGAAGAAACGGGCCCGAAGGATTAAAGCAGTGAACGTTTCTTTTTCCCCTTATTTGAAAGAAAAAAAGGCATCCCTGAAAGAGATGGTAAGCCGATTGTCCCGGGACTACGCCTATGTGTCTCTTCTGGGGACCGATGTGTCGGGAACGGCTTATATGGTGACCCGGACCGGGACCTCCGTTTCGGACAGCTTCTGGGCCGAGAGAGGATTCGTCTGCCGAATCTATAACGGAACCTCCTATTCGGAATACTCCTTTAACGGCGCCGAAGACCTTAAGGAGACGGAAAAGGCCATACGCAGGACCGCCGAAGAGAACCCCTTCAAGGACAGCGGCCGCAAGAAATACCCCGTTCTCGACGAAGAAGAGATCACCCGCTCCTTCTCCGACAGCATAGAAGAGAACCCCGAAGAGATATCCCCCCGGGACATCATTGCCCTCATGACGGAATACCGGGACGAGGGGATTGCCCTTTCGGACCAGATCATAGACATGCGCATCCGCTATGAGCATGTGAAGACCTCAAAGCTCTTCCTCTCCTCCCGCCGGGATCTGGAGCAGTCCTATCTCTGGTCCAACGGATTCGCGGTTGCCATAGGCAAGGGCGGAAAGGGCATACAGTACGGATTCCGCCCCTCCTCCGGTCTCGCCGGATATGAGATCATGAAAGAGATCCGGGCCACTCTTCCCGTCACGGTGCGGGAAATGGAGGATCTCCTCAAGGCGGACCGGCTGATTCCCGGGGAGTACGACATTATCTGTAATCCCTCCATGTCCGGCCTGATCGCCCACGAAGCCTTCGGCCACGGGGTGGAGATGGACATGTTCGTAAAAGATCGGGCCCTGGCGAAGGATTACATGGGCAAACCGGTGGCTTCTCCCCAGGTGGAGATGCACGACGGGGCCGCGGCGGAAAGGGAGGTCTCCTCCTACCTGTTCGACGACGAGGGAACCCTGGGCACGGATACCTGTATCATCGAGGGGGGAATTCTCAAATCGGGGATAGCGGATAACCTCTCCGCCCTTCTCCTGAACAGAAAACCCACGGGGAACGGAAAACGGCAATCCTTCGAGCGAAAGGCCTATACCCGCATGACCAATACCTTTTTCTCCCCGGGAACGGATTCTCTGGAGGACATGATCGGCGCCATAAAAAAGGGCTACTTGCTGGAAAATTTCTCTTCCGGCATGGAGGACCCGAAAAACTGGGGCATACAGTGCGTATCCGTACTGGGCCGGGAGATTATCGACGGGAAACTCACCGGTAGGATCGTGGCCCCCGTCTATCTTACCGGCTATGTGCCGGATCTTCTGCAGGCTATCGACATGGTCAGCCCGGATTTCGAACTCTCCGGTTCGGGGGCCTGCGGCAAAGGGCATAAGGAGATGGTGAAAACATCCACCGGCGGCCCCTACATCAAGACAAAAGGGAGACTGGCATAATGACGAAACGGGACCGACTGATAAAGATTCTCATAGAGCTGGGAGTGGACGACTGGATGATCAAAGAGGAATCCCTTTCCTCGCGGGAGTATTTCTTCATAAGGAAGGATCTGGATATGAACCGTGCCAAGGACATAAGCCGTTTTGATATTACCCTGTTCCGCCTTTTCGAGGAGGAGGGCAAGGTCTATCGGGGATCCGCGGGCATAACCCTTCCCGGGGATGTGTCCGATGAAGAGGCGGTACAGCGGCTGGAAAAGGCCTGGTTCGCCGCCTCCTTTGTTAAAAATCCTCCCTACCCCATGGCGGAACCGGAGGAGAGTCAGCTCCCGCCGGTAGAATCCCCCCTGACAGAGGGAGAGCTCTCCCGCTTCGCCGGGGAAATTTATGAGAAACTATACAGCAGCGACACCCGTACAGAGGGGGGAGTCAACTCCTCGGAGATATTCCTTAACCGCAGGGAGTACCGCCTGATCACCTCCCGGGGCATCGACATAGAAGAGAAACTCGGCTCCGGCGTTATCGAACTGATATGCGACTGGAAAGGAAAGAAGGCTGATGTGGAAATTTACAACATGTTCTCCTTTTCCGACCCCCATACCGACACAATCGAAGAGGAGAGCCGGGAGCAGCTGGAGAACTGCCGTCTGAGGAGCCAGGCCGTGAAAGCCCCCGAACTCAGGGATATTCCCATTATACTCACCGGGGAAGCGGTGAGGGAAATCGCCGATTTCTATCGCCTGCAGAGCAGCGCCAAGCAGGTTTACGAAAAGACCGCCCGGGGCGTGGTGGGAGAAGTCTTTCAAGGGAATGACGTGAAAGGGGACAGGATTACCATTTTCCTTGATCCGGTATTGCCCGGGTCCTCCGGCTCCCGGCGCTACGACGATGACGGGACCGCCCTGAGGAAACAGGAGATTTACAAAGAGGGGACACTCCTGCGCTACCACGGCAACATCCAGTACTCCCACTACCTGGGAGTTCCCCCCACGGGAATGATCAAGAATCTTGTTCTGGAGCCGGGATCGGCAAGCGTGGAGGAGTGGCGCCGGTCACCCCATGTGGAGATCCGCAGCTTCAGCGCCTTTCAGATGGATGGGATGACCGGAGATTTCGGCGGGGAGATCCGGCTGGCCCTGTGGTATGACGGCGAAAAGACGGTGCCCCTGACGGGAGCCTCCCTGTCCGCCTGCCTCTTCGATGTGCAGAAAGAATTTTACCTGTCCCGGGAAACCACCCGTCGGGAGCACTACGACGGGCCGGCCTATCTCATGTTCCCTAAGGGGCATCTGGCAGGTTAGCCAGACGGTAAAGCGCCCCCAGATCGTCTCCCGCTTCGGCGAAACGATTGTCCAGCTCCGGCCGGACCGCCGGGGAGAGGTCCAGGGCGAACAGTTCCCGGTCGGACAGAATCATCTTTCCGAAAGCCAGGTGTCGGTTCGTCAGAAACCGTTCGTCATAACGGAAAGTGTAATCCTTGAGCCAGGACTGATAGAGCCGCTCCCGCAGATCCTCGTAATCCAGGGAGGAATCCCCGTCGGTTCTCTTTTTCAATTCGGCGATCTGGCCAGTCAGATCAGCGGTCAACTGGGCCCAGACCAGATCGTCATGGGCTTCGGCTCTGAAATCCTGCCACTCCCGGGATCCGGGACCCAATTCAGCCTTCAGAATCTCGCCGGTGATCCGGTAAACCAGGTAGGATGCGAGATCCCCGTCCTCAACCCCGGACCGGGAAATCATCTCCTGGACCAGCCAGGCAAACAGCTGTCGGCGGGACCATTTCCGGGCAAAGGGGCCGATGAGAGGCGGCCGGTCTGCAGAAGGGGGCAGGTGGTAAAGCAGGGTCTGAAAATAGGCCTGCCCGTCCAGGGAGGCAAGGTAATTATCACGCTTACCGGCAGTCCAGAACTCCCGGACCTCTTCGTCCGTACGGATCTCCCACCCCAGGGAATCCCCATTCCCCTCATAGAAGTAGATATCACCGGCGGAAATATCCCAGCCGCTCTTCTTAAGGGCCTCCGCCCAGAAAGCCAGTTCCCCGTACAGCTTCGGATCGGCCTCCTTCAGGGACTTGACCGGAGCATCTGCTCCCAAAATCCCCTCATAGCTCCGGGCACCGTCCTGTCGGCAGGAACCGATCAGGACAGCCGTCAGGAGCAGGAATCCCGGAATAAAACTGGACTTTATTCTCATTTCAGATAGTATCCTATTCTAAAGTAATCGTTGGAACTGTAGCCTATGGCCTGGCCCCAGTTGTTCGTGCCCGTATCGGATTCTATGCTGGTCCGCACGCTCTCCACCTCGAAAATCAAGGCCGCGTTCATGGTTTCCCAGCCGTCCAGGGTATCCGGTTCGGTTTCACTTTCTCCGATGAACTCATCCGCCGTCGCCTCAAAGGCCGGATCATAGTAGGCCATCTTGATGCCGTCGAAGGTGTTTACCAGGGAACTGTCCAGATAGGAGATGACCGGTTCGTCGTTTTCCAGGGTCAGATCCGCCCAGACGCCCACGGAACCGATGGAATCGATAATGACGCTGTCCCCGAAGGTGTAGGCCGATCCGTCGGTGGGGTGGTTGGTGGATTTCATGTAGATCAGATCCCCCGTGGAGTTCCGGTAGAAGGCCAGATGCACATAGCCCTGGCTGTCTATCTTCAGGGTAATGTATTTCCCGCTGTAGGTAAAGTTCTCATCGTCCGCGGCCATCACCGTCTGCAGATTCCACTGGGACTGGTTCGGCGTGGCGTTGTTCGACCGGGCCAGCTTCACCGTCTTGTTGGTAATGTCGTAGTAGGCAATGACAGGATAACCTGTTCCGGGCATCACGTCTATGGCGCTGAATTCACCGGCAGCCAGAGTCCGGCTGGCTCCCCCGTTATCCACAATCCGTGAACCATCATCACCGTCGGAACCGCCGTCAATATTAATGAAAGACTGCGCGTAAGCCACATTATTGGCAGATCGGTGGTAGTAATACTTCAATGCCTTTGTATCCGTATCGTAGTAAGAAGTATGGTAATTATTCCCATCGGCGACGATTCTCTGATTCACAAACTGCATGAGCTTCTGATCATGATAAAGCGCTTCTGCGATATATACGCCTCCGTAGTAATTGCCGTCCCGGATTGCTGTTCCCGTATATTGGCTTGTAGCCAGATTGGCTACATTGTCCCAGATATAAGTTCCGCCGGCTCCGGTAATGCTCCAGCTGCTGTTGCCGTAGAGATTGGAATTGAAAACGACAGCCGGCATAGTGCCGTAGGAGATATCCGTATGTTCACAGGGATCGTACCCCAGATAGAGTCTTGTGGCATTGCCGTTGTTGGGCCCCCAGTACACCTGGGCCGATGCGTAGTTGCTCCAGCTGCCGTACAGAATTCCCGAGCCGTCAATGGCCATGGCGGGATACTCCGGATCCTGGCTGCCCGTGAAGTAGCCCCGGTTGTTTCCGGACTGGTTGTCGTCGGAGATCCACACGTGGATGCCCCGGTCGTCGGTCCAGAGCCAGGAGTTGTCGTAGGCCGCCGAAGCGGTAGCCTCCTGGTTGTAAGTCCTGTCGTTGCTGTTCAGATTGTTGATGCTCACCAGGCCGTTAACGGTGACAGCCACATCCCCCGTTGATACCGTATTGTTCAGCGCTGTCAGGGTAAAGCCGTTCGCCGAGGAACCGGCCGAGGGCAGGTTAAAGGCTGTTGTAGTGCCGGAGGTATTGCTCATGATGACCGTATCGGCGGTGCTGTTGTAGAGATTGAATCCGGTAAAAATCACCTCTTCGGCCTGCCGCAGGATGAACAGACCCTGTCGGGACCGGTAGGTATTGTAAGTACCGCTGTCCCGGCTGATGCCTGTGATATAGGGAACCACGTCCACCTGCTGACTGCCCGTATTGGAGACGTTGCTTCCCCCGTCCCGGGCGGTAAAAGAGATAATCTGATTCAGGGCTGCTGTATTCGTGATATCAGAGGTATCCCAGTCATAGCTGAAGTACACTTCATGGCCGCTTTCGTTTAGAGTCTGGCTGGTAATAACGAAGTCCGGCGTATTGCTCACCAGTTCCCCGCTCACCCAGTGGGCCAGGGTGGTCACGGGCAGGCCGTCCGCAGCGCCAGAAATCAGCTCGATGCGGTTTTCATCGGTAACCTTACCGGTCAGGGTGATGACACCGGAAGCCTTGGGATCATCGTCTCCGTAGGCTGTGGAGAGAACGGACCATTCGGCGCCGTAATCCCCGGCCAGTTCCAGATGGCCGTAGCGGTTATCCTGATCCCCCTGGGAAAGGCCGTTAAGAGTCAGAACGGGGGCCGTCGTATCGGCGGGATCCACCAGTTCCACCTTCACCCAGCGGCTTTGGCTGATCTGGTCGTCATCACGTACGATTACCTTAAGATTATACGTACCGTAGCCGTCGCTCCAGGGAGAGGATCCGGCACTCACGGCCAGTTCTCTTGTCAAAGGAGACCCGGCATTGGATGTCAGGTTGCCGTAGCGGGTAACCCCGGTGGCATCGTAAACGTCCACGAAAACGTTGTCCACGGTGCCGTTGTCATCGGAGCCGATCACATTCAGGTATATCCGGTCGTTCTTGATCTTGATCGTATCGGAACTGTCCACGGATCCGGCGGGATAGTAGTAGTCGGAGATTTCCGAAACATCCCCCGTGTTGGAAACGGAACCGGAGGCGTTGATATCCGATCCGATCTGAATACGGTCGATGGCGGGGCCGTTGTTGGCGATGAAAACCTCTCTCATGCGGTGAACCGCATTGCCGGCCAGGTCATAAACAATGTAGTGCAGCTCCGTAATGCCGTCGGGCAGATACTGGCTGTCGAAGTAGGCTCTCCACCGGGGAAGGCCGCTCACCACGCCCATGAACTCCTCGTAGCCGTCCCCGTCCAGGTCCGTACCCAGGGTCTGGGAGCTCATCTCCGTAGCCCGGTCGATGCGGATCACGTAATCGTCTCCCGCCTCATCGTTGGTCATGAGGGCCGCGGCGCTGTCCGTGGTATCGGTCCAGCTGTTGGTGGCCAGATTGTAGGTTTGTACGTTTATGCTCTCCGTGGCGGAGGGAGCGATGGCGCCGGAGGATTTGATATTTCTCACGTTTCCATCGGAATCGACGAAATACATCTCGATATGGCTTATCCCGTTAACCACGCCGGAGTCGTCGTAATTGCCTTCCACGTAGGTTCTCTCCGCACCATTGACCGTAATCATGCCGTTGGCCAGGTTCGATCCGTCGGGAGCACCGCTTCTGTCGCTCCAGGACGATGAGGGCGCCTGATTATCCACATAGAAGGTGTAGGACTTCTGGTTCTGATACAGGGCCTGATCCTTCACGTACAGATCCACGTAGAGGATGCCCGAACTGTTCGGGAAGTAGCTCTGCGTATCGATATCATAGCTCAGGTCGTAACCGAAATTTCCCGGGTTGGGGGTCAGTTCGGGTGAGGCCGCCGTCAGATAGACGTAGCCGCTCTTGTTCACATTAATGCCGATGACCGACTTGTCGGACAGGTCAAGCTGCTCGTTGTCGCCGAATTCGGCGGTCATGGTAAACTGACCGTTCTGATAACTCTGGTCGGCGGGCAGAATGTTCTCGATGCGGGGAAAGGTCTCGTCCAGGGTGATCGTTCTCTCGATGATCTCCGAAGCCAGACCGAACTGGTCCCGGGTTCTCACCTGGATCACGATGTCCCCGGTGCCCCCGGTATTGCTGGCGTAGAGTTCGTTGCCCATGTTCAGGTTCTGGCTCCAGCTGTTGTTGGTCACCGGAATCAGATACCAGGCCGATTCGTCTTCCCACATCTCGTCCGCATCGCCCACGCGGACCGTGTTCCCGTAGAAATCCTGATCCGCCCCCAGGGCAATGCCCGTATCGGGATCGCCGTCGGAATCGTCGTTATTGATATCCCGGCTGTCGGCGAAGTCCCCGTCCCCGTTGAAATCGATGCGAACTTCCACGTGCATGACCGGACCGTCGTCGTCGGTGGCCGTTCCGAACATGTTCACAAGACCGCCGATGTTATCCCCGTTCTTGGGCTGATTGATGCTGATGGAGGGCTTGTCCCCGTCCGTATCGATATAGACGAAGGGCCAATCCGCCGGAGAACCGGTCAGGTATTCGGCCACGTTCCCCGAATTATCCGTGGAGGCCAGTCTGAAGTAGACCTTCCACAGAGTGCCGTCGCTGTTCACATCTTCCCCATAGGTAGAGGAAGCGTAGCTGAAGGAGTTGAAGGCGAATTCCCAGGCCGCCATGGTGCTGCTGCTCCGGCTCAGGCTGGTAATGGGCAGCTTGGTGGCGGGATCAAGAATCTGCAGGGTCACGTCGGCCAGACCGTTCAGGTCGTCGCTGGTACCGGAAATGGTGATGAGTCCGTTTATGTAGGCTTCCGGATTGGGATAGTTCAGAGACAGGGAGGGACTGGTTGTATCGATGGTGACGGCCCGGGTCTGGGATGTCTGCTTCCCCGCCCTGTCTGTCAGGGTCAGGAAGATGGTCAGGGTGCCGTCCAGGCTGGTATCGTCAATGGCAATGCTCTGGCTGAAAGTTCCGCCCCCTACCACGGGATGGTAGGAGAGCCCTTCCAGGGGACTGGCGTTATTGCTGTGATCCAGTACGATTTCCAGGGCATCCCCATCCAGACCGCCCCCGTCGACGGCGGTACCGCTGATAGTCAAAGTACCCGCTTTGATCTTGGCCGAAACGGCGGGACTGGTCAGGGACAGGGCGGGATTAGCCGTATCCACCAGGAAATAGGTCGGCCCCAGGGTCACCGCGCTGCCGTTTCTGTCTGTGGCTTCCAGTGAGAGATAGTGCTGCCCCTCGGCCAGAGAGGACCAGGTGTAGGTCCATGTGGCCGTGGTGCCTGTCGTATTGCTTCCGCTGATAGGCGCGGCAGATCCGTCCAGATAGATATTAACGGCCCCCGAATCGAATCCGTCGTCGTCGGTCAGGGTACCGGAGATTTTAAGCAGGGACTGGAGCACGTTGGTGCCCGCATCCGCCGGAAAGGAGGCACTCAGGAAGGCCTGGGTGATTTCCGGCGTATCGGCGCTCTGGTCGGTCTCCACGATTTTCGTTACCGTGTCGGTGACGTTCCCCGCCTTGTCCGTTATTCTGAGCTGAAGAATATACTGCTGGTCCGCCAGGAGAGAGGTATCCCAGACATAGTTCCATACATAGGTGCCGTTCACCGTGGTATAGGGCAGAATTTCCGCTCCTTCCGAGGCCCCGTTCCATTCGGCGATGCGCAGCCGCACCGCATCGGCATCTTCCAGGTTCAGTTCCTCCACCGTACCGGTGATGCGGATCTCCCCGTTCAGATCGGCCACGGCCAGATAGCTTCCCGTGGGATTATCCTGGAAGAGGGAATCGTAGGCGCCGATGGGCAGAGTGGTATCCACCCGGGTGGTAAACTGTTCATTGGCGATAAAGCCGGAGGCGTCCTCCGCCTGGAATTCGATGGTCTTGAAACCGTCCGATCCCAGGTTCAGGCTGTAGCTCCAGGTATCGCTCACGTTGGATACGCCCCAGGAGCCGCCGCCCGCACTCACCGTGCTCCAGCTGCCCCCGTTCACGCGGACACGCACATCGGTGACACCGTCCGAATCGGCAACCGAACCGGACAGGGCGATGACGCTGTTGTTCCGATAGGAGTCGACCGTGGTGGCGACAGTCAGGTTGGGGGCGCCCGCATTGACCGTGAATTCCACGGAACCGGTGTAATTGCCCCAGGTTCCCCCGTCGTCCCGGGCCCGGGCTCTTACGGTGTAGCTTCCCCCGGGGAGACTGCCCAGGGTGTAGTTCCAGCTGGCGCTGTTGCCGCTTCCCGTTATGGTGGGGTTCACCGTGGTCCAGCTGCCGCTGGCGGGAACCGTATCGTACTCTATTTCGACAGCGTCGGCATCAATGGTGCCGTCGTCATTGAAATCATAAAGATCATCATCATCGGTAGCAGTACCGGAGATCTGTACCGTGGTGCCGTAGGTGGAGGAATCCACCGGGCTGATAATCGACACGGTGGCTAAGTCAGCACTCTGGTCGATTGCCTGGGTGAAGGAAACGGGAGTGCTCACATTGCCCGCGTTGTCCGCCGCTCTCACCCTGAAATACAGGGTTCCCGCAGCGGGAACGTAGAGGGAACTGTCCGCCACGGCGTAACTCCAGGTGCCGCTGCTCAAAGTAGCGGCGGTCCATCCCGATCCGTCCAGACCGGCAAGGGAATCGGCCAGTTCTATCTCGACGCCGCTCAGACCCAGATTGTCCGAAGCGGTTCCCCGTATGATAAAATCCCCGTTGGGCACAAAGCCGATGAAGGAGGGATTCAGAGTGAAACCGTTGTCTACGACAGGATCGTCCACATCCACCAGGAAGGAGGCGGTCCGGGTTGAAGTCTTACCGGCGGAATCTTCCGCCACAAGGGAGAAACTGCGATAACCCGAAGAGATTCCCGAAGCGGGTACCGTATAAACCACTTCGTAGTTATCCCCGCCCGTATTGGTGATGCTTCCCAGATCGTCGGTCGAGCCGTCAACGAGAACGGACTGATTATCCAGACCGGAGGCGTCGAAAGCGGTCCAGCTCAGGGTCAGAACGTCCCCTGCATTATAGGCGCCGGCGGCGGGAGTAATGGTCAGGGCGCTCAGAACGGGAGCGTTTTCATCAAAACCGAAGGTTTGCGTAACCGGGGCAGGTATTGGCTTACCCAGTACATCAGTAACGCTCAGATACATCTCATAGATGCCGTCCCCGTCGGCTGTCACCACGTCGGAGACATCCAGCGACCAGGCCACCAGCTGTCCGGCGGAACTGGCCGTACCCAGGGATTTCGCCGTCCAGGAGGGAGCGCCCGTTCTACGTATGTAAAGGACAGCGCCGTCGGAGGCAACCCCGTCGTCATCGCTGAAGGTTCCCCGAATGCGGTGATCCTCGCTGAGCTGGGAGCCGTCGCCGGGACTGGTGATCTCCCCGGTGGGCGTATCGGAGGCCTGGTTCACCGTAAAATTCATGGAACTGGTGGAGTCATTCCCCCCCCGGTCCCGGGCGATAACGTACAGGTTATAGGAGGTGCTGTCGGTCAGGTCGTTCACACTGTCGATCAGAACACTGTAGGGAGCGCTCATAAGCACTCCGTCCCCGTCGGTGTAGGCGGGAATGCCCGCTCCGGTTCTGAGGAAGTACTTCACCCCTTCCAGGCCATTCGCGTCGCTGGCGTTGACCGACAGGGTGACTTCCCCGTTGATCTGGTTGCCCGTGAGCATGGGCAGCAGGGAGGTAATGTCCACGTTGGGACTGGTCACGTCCACTGTGACGTTACGGGTCAGGGTGGAGACCTTTCCGGCGCTGTCCGTCACGGTCATGACATACTCGTACTGACCCGTGGCCAGACCGCCGTCGGGAAGGGAAGAGGCTGACCAACTGACAAGGGTGTCATTATCACTGACAGTGTAGTCTTGATTAAGAACGGTGACCGAGGCTCCCCCGTCCTTGCTCTGGGTGATGGTCAGATTGGCCACGTCCACGTCGTCGCTGACTTCGCCGGAGAGGGCGAAGGTCTGATTGGTATAGGCCGTACCCGTACCGAAACCGGTC
>JAFGPQ010000181.1 GCA_016936115.1 Spirochaetales bacterium
CCTCGAGTCTTCCCGCCCGGCCGGCCCTTTCGGCCCTGTCGGTGATGAGGAACTCCGTTGACTACGTGCTCATGATCGGCGCCCTGCTGGCCATCTTTCTGGGATTCGATTCCCTCTCCCGGGACTACCAGGAGAAGACCATGCACATTATCCTTACCCGCAGCGTCTACCGGGACGAATACCTCTCCGGAAAGATCGCCGGGGGTCTCGGACTGATTCTTCTGCTCCACGGGGCGGCTTTTATCATAGAAATGGCCGGGCTGGGATGGATCGGATCGGAAGCCTTCGGCCTGCATCAGGCAGGGGTCCTGCTGGCCTTCCATCTGGCGGCCACGGTGTATATGATGCTCTTTTACCTGGTGGCCCTGCTCTTCTCGGGCTTCTTCCTGCGCTCTCTTCCCGCCTTTCTGACTTCGGTGACCCTATGGCTGGGGACCAGTTACGTTCTGCCCGAAATGGCGAAGAGCCTCAAGACCTTTCTCATGGTTCGGGACGCCAGTCTGCAGGCGGTTCAGTCCACCCAGGTATCCACGCCCCTTTCCACGGCCATAGAGATACTCTCTCCGGCCTACCATTTCAGAACCCTGGGGACCTGGCTGTTCTCCGGGACACAGGGGAGCGCCCTTCCCTTCCCGTCCCTGATCTTCCTGGTTGCGGTTACCGCCGTGCCCGCTCTGGTCCTGTACCTGATGTTCAACTCCCGGGAGGTGGGCGCCAATGAATAAGAAAAAAATAATGCCCGCGGTGATACTGTCCGCCCTGATAGCAATCCAGGGAGTGTCCGCCCAGAGCGGCGCCGGCCAGATAAGACAGATCCGGGAAGCTTTCCCGGGAGAGGAAACGGCCTACCGTTTCGCCCTGACCGACGGGGTAACCAGTGGGGGAGCCGATTCGGCAAAGGGAGCCCTCTCCCTGTCCGGACTTCCCGGGGACTTCGAGTATCTTTTTACCGATTCTACTGACAGGCAGGTCGGCCTGACCGTGGGAATCCCCTCCGCCGCCGCACCGGGAAGCTACCCCTTTGACGTGGTCCTGGACCAGTCGGGAGAAATGCTCAGGGAGATGCTGGTGATCAAATCGCCGGACCGGATAAGCATTACCCCGGCGGAGGGAACCCCCGCCACGGAAGCGGGGAAGACCCTGTCGGTCCCCCTGCTCCTGAGCAACGAGGGAAGCCTGGCCCAGAGGGGTCTGACCTTTGCCATGGAAACGCCGGTGGGCTGGGACGTCTCCCTGGCGGACAAAGGGCTGAACGCTCTGAATCCGGGAGAACGGATCAATACGGCCCTTGATATCACCATTCCCCGGAAGCAGAGTTCGGGCATCAAAAAGGTGACCATGACGGTCACGTCGGACAGGGGGGAATCGGCCGTGGTGACGATCCCCGTGGAAGTGAAACAGCCGATCCGCATTCTGGGGATCTTCGCCGGACTGATCGCGGCGGGTCTGGCGGCTCTGTTTCTGATAAACAAGAAATACGGAAGGAGATAAACGATGAATAAAGCAAGCTGGCATATCGCCGCCCACGAAATCCGCCTTTCCCGGAAGGACCGGTACTTTCGTCTCATACTGATTTTTCTGGTGGCCATGACCCTCTTTTCCACCGTGCTGGGAGCCCTTCAGATGCACCAGCAGATGGCGGCCTACCAATCGTCGGTGGATCTGCTCAAATCCATGGGAAAGGTGAAGATACCGCCCCCCCCGGTGCTGAATCCCCTGGGAGCCTCCAAGGATTTTGTGAACTATACCTCCATGATCGGAGCCCTGCTGGCGATTCTGGTCGGATGGAACAGCATAAGAAACGAAAAACAGGGGAAAACGATCAACCTGATCCTGAGCCGTCCTGTCTACAGGGACAACCTGATTCTGGGAAAGTTTTCCGGCATGGCCCTGGTTCTCCTGGTCATATCGGCTTTCTCCTTCGTCGCGGTCTACCTGCTGATTCAGTCTCTGACCGGATTCAGTATGACCCTGAACGAGACGGGAAGAATGGGGGCCTATTTCCTGGCGGTATGGCTCTACATGCTGGTATTCGCCTCCCTGGCCCAGATGATCACCATTGCCGCCGAGGACGACCATTCCGCCCTGCTGATAACCATTATCCTGTGGCTGGTTTTCACCTTTCTTCTTCCCCAGATCGGAGACACCATGGACCTGGATAACCAGATTCCCGGGGGATTTTTCTCCTACCTGGGATTGGACAAGACCCAGGAGAAGAATCTGATGGCCCATTTCGCCTGGTACGAATACGTTCGGGACGGGCTGGAGGAGCTCTCTCCCACCAAGCATTTCGAACGGCTCAGCTACGCCCTGCTGAATATCAAACCGGGCTTTGCCGACTATACCACGATGCAGGTTCTGGGATCGAAGATACTGAATTTCTCCGTACTGATCCTGACGCCGGTCATCTTCATGATAGCAACCATGGCTGTCTTTCTCAAAAGAGAAACGGCCCATAAATAAAAGAATAATTTTTAGGAGTAACCAATGAACAAAACAACATTAACCGCCCTTTTTCTGACATTTTTCGCCCTGACCGCCATGAGCCTGACCGCCCAGGGGTCTCAGGATACGTCCGCCCCTGCCGCTACGGCAGCGGCCGCCGCCGCTCCCGCAGCCAAGGGAGATACGGACGGGGATTCCCTCCCGGACAACACGGAACAGCTGATCGGAACCAACCCCTACCAGGCCGATACGGACGGGGACGGCACCCCGGATTCATCGGACAATGACCCCCTTAACAGCAGCCGGTCGATCAGCGAAAGCTCTTCGGCGGCCCTTCCCGTGAAGGTTCTGGACGCCCGGGTCGAGGATAACTACAAAGCGGACGATCACCTGGAAATCGCCCTGAAAAACACCGGCTCCGCCGACATTGCCCTTCAGGACGGGACCATCACCATTAATGACAAGGTGAGCAGCGACAGGGAGATCTACTATGTGGACCTGGGCGGCTTCGTCCTTAAGGCGGGCAGCAAGACCGTGCTCCACTTTGACAACGGCACAGCTCCGGGCCATTTCCCGGGCAATGTGAACGGACTTTACCGAACGGCCACCGAAGGTCTGACCTTTGATATAGTTTTGCACAGCCGGGGTTTCCAGCCCCTCGCCCTTCAGACCGAAAAGGCCCCGGGCGCGGCGGAAATTGCCGACTGACCTTTTTTCATAATCTCTCTTGCGGTGCGCCTCTGCGGGGGCGCGCCGCTTTTCCGCCGTTCTATTTGAAACGGAACGGTTTTTATATCAAGGCTTAAGATAAAGGAGTCAATAACAATGAAAATCCGCACCACCCTGTTCCTGTCCTATTCGATTATAACGGCCCTCTTTGTCATACTGGGAGTCCTGACGTTCTCCCTGAATCGAAGAAATCTGGCCAACCTGGCCGAACTGGGAGACAAGTACGCCGATTCAAACAGCATCAGCAGTATGGAAGAGAACATCATCAAAATACAGGAAACCTTCCTGGCCTCATTCTTTGAAAAGGATATCCAGAGCAAATACGCCGAAATAGATCAGATGGTTACCGACGTTCAGAATCTGGGCGGGGAACTGCTGGGGGATCCGGCTTTTGTGAAGGCTCTGGGGGGCAACGGAGACCTGCAGGATATCATGAATCAGCTGCCCCAGTTCATCGAACACGGCAAGAGGATGCTGGACGCCTTCGCCGGGCAGGACAGCGCGGCCTACGCCGGGGAGTTCAAAAAGATGGACAGCCTCTACGATACGTTCATGGGAAAGATGGAGGAGGTCCAGGCCATACTGGACGGGGACAACACCGCAGCTCTGACCCGTCAGGAGTCCTCCCTCAGGCTTATCAACAGGCTTACCGCATCCTTTATCGCCTTCTCCCTTCTCCTGGTCATTCTTCTCTCCCTGAGAACCACGGGGATACTGATGAAGCCCCTGAACCGAATGGTGGAGATCTCCCATGACATGGGCAGGGGGAATCTTACCACCCGGACGGAAACGGGCAGCCGTAACGAGTTCGGCGTGCTGGGGGAGAATCTGAACCGGGCCATCGATCATCTGAGGCAAAGCATCATGAACATGCAGACAGTCTCCCGTTCCACCGTCAAGATCAAGGACAGCCTGACCGGAGTAACCGGGGATGCCTCTTCCGCCGCTGACCGCATAACCGGGAGCAACACCGCTATTGAGAATCAGGTGGAAACCTTCAGGAACAACGTGGAATCCTCCACCCGGGCCGTTGCCGAAATTGACGGCAGCATAGGGAGTCTCAACAATCTTATCCTGGACCAGAGCTCCATGGTGGTCCAGTCCACCACGGCGATCCATGAGATTCTGGCTTCCATTAAGAGCGTCGCCCAGATTTCCGAGGGCAAAAGAGTCTCGATCAACGATCTGGTGGCAACCTCCCGGCGGGGGGGAGAGAAGCTGGACAGTACGAACCGGGTCATCCAGAGCGTGACCGATAAGGTGGGAGATATCCAGGAGATGGTGAACATCATCAACTCCATCGCCTCCCAGACGAACCTCCTGTCCATGAACGCGGCCATTGAGGCGGCCCATGCCGGCGAGGCGGGCAAGGGTTTTGCCGTTGTGGCCGATGAGATCCGCAAACTGGCGGAAAGCACCACGGAGAATTCCGGTAAGATCGGCACCCTGATCAAGGGGATTACCGAGAATATCGCCGCCGCCTCCCGGGAGGGAAGCGAAACCATGGAGGTCTTCACCCAGATTCAGAAAGAGGTTATGGCCACGGAGCAGGCCCTGGGGGAGATCATCTTTTCCACGGCGGAACTGACAACCGGGGGAGAGGATATTCTCCAGGCCATGGTAAAGCTGAGCGAAGTGTCGGAGAACATAAAGCAGGACTCCGGAGAGATACAGGTAAACTCGCGGAACGTGTCCGGGGCTATGGAGAACCTGGAGCAGGTTTCCGCTTCGGTTATCGGGGGGATTGGAAATATCTCTTCGGAGACTGAGGAGATAAGAAAGGGGGTCAAGAGTATGGAATCCCTGATCCGGGGACTGGGGAGCAACGCGGATGATCTGGATGAGATGATAGGGAGATTCGAGGTTTAGCCGGAAAAATACCACTTTTTTTTGCATATCGCCGCGGGAGAGCCTAAACTGGAAAAAGGCGGATACCCATGTCGATACGATCAAAAACCCTGTTAATTTTCCTCGTTGTCCTTTCCATCCTTCTTGCCGTGATTCTACCCTACGCGATAAATAGAACCAATAAGCTGCGCTTCCTCTATCTGGAAGATCTGGCCGGCCGGTTCAAAGATGAAATGGACCGGGCCGTTTCGGCCAAGAATGACGTCTGGCTCACCAACGCCCTGCAGATAGCGAAGAATCCTATCATTATCGATGCGATGGCCCGGGGAGACCGGGAACCGGCGATTCGGCTCCTGGCGGAATACAGCAGCGATTTCAAGGAGTACACCAACTTCAAGAACGTGGTGGTCCATCTGATAGACGGGGAGAACCGCTCCTTCGTCAAATCCTGGGACAGCGTACAATTCGGCGAGTCCCTTTCCTATTCCCGGGCCTATCCCATGGTTCTCAACTCGGGGACACCCTTCGTGACCATGGAGGAGTCCCCCAAGGGCCTTCGCCTGAAGGGGCTCTTTCCCGTAATGAAAGATAACAGTCTCATAGGGATCGTCAACTACGAGGGAGGCCTCAATTCCATCAAGCGGGATATGGAAGAGAAAAACCTGGAGTTCCTCTATGTTCTGGACGAATCCTATCTGCCGATTGCGACAAGCCTTAAGGAAAGTCCTTCCGTACAGGGTTACCGGGTCAGCCAGAAGGATATCAATCAGGATTTTGTGGATTTCTGCGCTCTTGAATGCGACCTGGAAACAGCCCGTTCCGATTATTTCTTCAATAAGAATTACGTGGTGAAAGCCATCCCCGTCTTGCATGAAAACGGGGAAGAACTGGGTTATTATTTCATGGGTCAGAAGACGGATATCGCCCTGGAGGATTTTCAGGTCAACATGCGGTTCACCCAGGTGATTTTCCTGGGGATGGGCCTGGCCATTATGGTCCTTCTTGCCGTTTTCATGTTTTTTCTCGAGATGAATATCATCAAGCCGGTGCGGAATTTCTCCAATGCCTTTTCCCAAATAGCCATGGGTGACCTGGAACAGGATATCAATGTCTCGGAAAAGACCTACCTGGGTACCCTGGCCAGTTCCGGCAAGGGGATGGTGGAAAGCCTCAGAAAATTCATCAACGGGATTCAGGGTTCCACCCTGAGCATAGAGAAGACCTTCAAGGTCATGGTGAATGTGATGAATTCCTCCATATCGGAAGCGAACAGAATTGCCTCGGAAACCAATAAGACCCTGAGAGAGGTGACCCATCTTGACGAATCGACGGCACAGGCGGACAGTGCCGTGAATACGGTGGAGAAGGAGATAGGGATCCTGCAGGAGAGGGTGGAAGACCAGACATCGGCCATCTCCGAAACGACCAGCGCCATCACACAGATGACCGCCTCCATAGAGAGTATCGCCCATATCGCCGAATCCCGCCTCTCGTCAACGCAGGAACTGCTCCGGCTGACCGATAACGGCTCTACTCAGGTACAGCAGACCATAATCTTGATCAACGATATCGGAGAGAGCATCGGAAGCATGCAGCAGATGGCCAACATCATCAGCGAGATAACCGAGCAGACGAATCTTCTCGCTATGAATGCCGCCATTGAAGCGGCCCATGCGGGGGAGCTGGGCAAGGGATTTGCCGTGGTGGCAGGAGAGATCCGTGCTCTGGCCGAGTCGACGAGCAAAAGCTCCATCCAGATAGGACAGACTCTGTCGGCCCTGTCGGTGAAGATAGCCGCCGCCATTGATGCAGGAGAGAAAACGGAAAGCGTTTTCGGACTGATTTCAGAATCGTCCCATACGGTGGCAAGGGCCTTCGAAAGTATCAACATGAGCACGTCCGAACTTAATGTGGGGAGCGAGGAAATGGTGAAAGCCTCCGTTCTGCTCAGGGACATCGCCAATGACG
>JAFGPQ010000182.1 GCA_016936115.1 Spirochaetales bacterium
CGCTCCGGTCTCTTCGCATATCTGATAAAGACCGGCCTTGCGGGCGGCGGGAAGGGCCGCCCCGATTCCCGGGGAGTCGCCCACTACAATCTTACCGGCGCCCCGCTCCTGTAATAGTTGGATCAGGGCTGCCAGAATCCGGGGATGGGTGGTCACCGCCTTCTCAGGGGCCGAGCCGGAGAGAAGATTCGGTTTCACCAGCACCCGTTTGCCCGCCACGTCGGGAAAGTCGGTCAGTTCGGGAAGCCGCCTGAGCTGCTTGAGAATCAGGTCCCGGTCGTACTCACGGCACTCCAGAAGGGCTACGGAAGCTGTCACTGCAGAATAACCTCTTTCTCTTCCTCCTTCTCTTCCCGGGAACGGGACTCTTTCTTACGTCCCGAATAGAAGGCCTCCCGGGCTCCCCGTACCAGAAAGTCCAGCCGGTTGACCGCATTGACTTCGCTGGAACCGGCATCCCAGTCCAGATAGAGGATATTCAGGCCCTTGTGGGTCTCTTTCATCTTTTTTTCCATGCCCTTGGCGATGATGTGATTGGCTATGCAGCCGAAGGGCTGAATGCAAACCACGTCGGTGATCCCGTCTTCCACGAAACTGCCGATGTCTCCGGCGATGAGCCAGGATTCGCCGTACTGATTGATCAGCTCTATCATGTTTTCGGCATGATCGGCCAGATGGCGGATGGAGTGGATTCCCGGAGTGGGCTGGACCGCTTTGCCTATAATGCGGTTGGCCCGGTTGATATGATGGTCCACGAATTTCTCCGCCAGACGCAGCCCCTGCAGTTTGAGGCGGCTCGTCTCGGTGATGAAATTCTTCCAGTTGTAGTGCTCGGTTACGAACATGGTCAGGAAGAAGTTGATCAGGGGGGGCACTTCCGGCTCGATGCCCTGTCCCATGAGCCATTCGGTCATGTTGCTGTTGCTGAAGGGGTTGAACTTGACGAAGATTTCCCCCACGATGCCCACCTTGGGAAGGGGCGCCGGATCCACCTCAAGGGCATTGAACTCCTTTACCGCTTCGTCGAGCAGGTTGTAGAGGACCCCGGGCTTCCGGTAGTTCACCCGGGTTTTTCCCAGATCTATGTATTTCTTGGCCACCGCCCAGGCCGATCCCTTGACCATCTCGCGGGGGGCGTGGCTGTAAAAGAGCCGGGCCAGCACATCGGCATAGATGATTCCGAAGAGGCTGTCCAGCCTGAAGGCGGTGGGGATTTCGAAGCCCGGCTGGGGGTTCAGTGCCTCCCCTCCCGTATGGGTGGAGATGGCCACCACCGGCACCTGGGGGTAACCCGCCCGGATCAGGGCCTTCTTGAGCATGGACACATAGCTGGAAGCCCGGCACTGACCGCCGGTCTGGGTCAGGCCGACCGCCACGTTTTCCGGATCGTACTGACCGCTCTGCAGGGCTTTGATCAGATCCCCGATGACTATGGTGGCGGGATAACATATATCGTTGTTGGAGTACTTCAGGCCGGTCTCGATGCTCTTCTTGTCCGCCATGGGCAGAATCTCCAGATCATATCCCTGATTCCGGAAGGTGCTCACCAGAAAGTCCGTATAGAAGGGAGAGAAGACGGGAGCCAGGATTTTTCTGTGCTTGTCCTCAATTCCGAAAACCGCCGTATCGGTCCGTTCGATCCTGTGGGGGATGAAGTCCTCCCCCCGCATCCTTAAGGATTCGATAAGAGAGCGGATTCTCAGTTTCACCGAACCGGGGCTGGTGATCTCGTCAATCTTGACCAGAGTGGGATTCTTGCCGTAGCGGTTCAGCAGGGGTTTCACCTCATCCACGGTGAGCGCGTCGGGGCCGCAGCCGAAGGAGTTCAGCTGAATCACTTCCACGTTATCCTGTTCCGCCGCCCAGAGGGCCGCGTCGTAGAGCCGGTTGGGGAAGGTCCACTGGGTCAGCACCTTCACATCGTCCAGGGCGGAGTGCTCCTCTAAGGGAATGGAGTCCTCGGTGATCACGTCCAATCCCAGGGAGGTGATCATCTCTCCCATCTTGTGGCTGATCAGGGCGTCCACATGGTAGGGCCGTCCCAGAACCATCATGACCCGGCGGTTCTCCCTCTTCGCATCGGCGATAATGCGGGAGCCGGCCATGCGCACGTCCTCCCGGTAGTCGGACTGGGCTTTCAGAGCGGCGGCAAAGGCCTGACGGGCCCGTTTTTCATCCACACCCAGCCCCTTGAGGTAGGAGAGGCAGAACTTGCGAATCAGGGCTTCCGTGGCGAAGGAGACAGGAGGCCTGTCAAAGGGAACGCCCCGGGCTTCCGGGTTGATGGACGATTCGATGACCTGGGGATAGCCGGTTACCACGGGGCAGTTGTATATGTTCTGCGCCTCGTTGTACTCGGTGCGGCTGTAGCGGACCATGGGATAGAAGATCCGGTCCACCCCCTTTTCAAGCAGGTTGAAGATATGCCCGTTGGTCAGCTTGGCGGGAAAGCAGATGTTCTCGCTCATCACCGTGCCGTAGCCTTCGGCGGCCAGGGCCATGCTGGAGGGATCGGAAAGGACCACCTCGAAGCCGCTCTCCCGCAAGAGGGCGTTCCAGAAGGGGTAGTCGTCCCACATATTCAGAACCCGGGGGATTCCTATGCGGGGTACTTCTCCCTTTTCGTTTTTCAGAGGTTCCGCGGGGGTCGCGTCCCTGTCAAAGAGAAGCTCCCTTTTGATCTGATGAAGATTGGCCCCGGTCCGGCTCCCCTTGAGGCGATTGGTAAAGATCTTCTCGCATTTGTTCCCCGCGAAGAAAGAGCGGGTCTCTCCGTTTTCGGTAAAGGTCATGCGGGTGACCTGGCAGAAATTCTCACAGCCCTGGCAGGTAATCCGCTTTCTTTCGTAGGCGGCGGCCCGTTCCAGATTTTCCAGGCCGATGAAGCGGGTGGCTTCCCCGGCTTTTTCCC
>JAFGPQ010000183.1 GCA_016936115.1 Spirochaetales bacterium
GTCGTCGGCGGGGTAGATCCCGTCGCGAATCATCTCCAGGCGGCTCAGGAGCAGGGCCACCGGGGTGCGCAGTTCATGGGCCGTATCGGCGATAATCCGCCTTTTCCACTCCTCCGAATCCTCAAGGCTCCGGGCCATTCCGTCGAAGCGGATTCCCAGAAGGCCGATCTCGTCGTTCCCGGAGACTCCGGTTCTGATCCGGTAGTTGCCCCGGCCCAGATCGGCGGCGGCCCTGTCTATCTTCTTCAGGGGAGAGAGCATCCGTCCCAGCAGGAAGACTCCCAGAACCAGTATGGTCAGCGTGGAAAGAATGTAGGTAAGGATCAGGACCCGGTTGATCTCCCTGAGCATGGCCCTGTCGTTCAGGTTCATCTCATTGCTGATCATGGAGCCGGCCAGAACGTAAGCTTCGATCATGCCTTCCTGTGTTATGGGAGCGCCCTCTGTGAACGCGTCGATATGGTCGGGAACGTTTTCCCGGGGGCCGGAGTAATAGAGTACTTTGCCCCGGGCGTCGGTGACGGCAAGAACGATTGGGTCATTACGGTCGAACATCATGCTCCGGCCCATACCCATGCCTCCCTGGCGGCTCATCATACTCCTGTCCCCTATGACGGGGCCGGTCAGCCGGGAGAGATCCTCCTTCCAGCGGTCCCAGTTCCCTTCCAGGAAGCGGGCGGCCATGGCGGCTCTCTGCCGGTCCGCCTGGCTGATGTAGCGGGAGTAGCTGTCGGCGACTCTCTTGTTCGCCAGGACAAGGGCGGTGCAGTTGCCCAGTATCATGAGGGTGACGAAGAGGATGGTGATTTTGAAACGCAGGGAGTGGTAGAATCTCATAGCCCCTCTTTGAACCGGTAGCCCACGCCCCAGACGGTTTCGATATACTCCGGATGGGAGGGATCCGCCTCGGTCAGCTTGCGCAGGTTCTTGATATGCACGTCGATGGTTCTTTCGTAACCCTCCCAGGGATCCTCCTGAAAGCTGTTCAGAAGGTCCATCCGGTTGAAGACCCGCCCGGGAGAGGCCATCATTTTTTCCAGGATTGCATACTGCACGGCGGTCAGATCCACCGGCTTTCCCTCCCGGTACAGGGTCATCTTAAGACGGTCCAGAACCAGATCCCCCTCTTTGAGAGGGGGCTTGTCCCCATCTTCCCCCTCGGCGGCCCGGCGGGAAAAGTTCTCCGTACGGCGCAGAACCGCCCTGATCCGGGCGGCCAGTTCCTTCATGGAGAAGGGTTTGGTGATATAATCGTCCGCGCCGATTTCCAGTCCCAGAAGCTTGTCCCCCTCTTCGGCCATGGCCGTAAGCATGATAATGGGGGTGTTCGACTGGGACCGGATCCGGCGGGTCACATCGATGCCGTCCAGTTTCGGCATCATGATATCCATCAGGACCAGAGCCGGTTCGCCGCTGCGGAACTGTTCCAGGGCTTCGCTCCCGTCGTGGGCGGACAGGGTTTTGAAGCCCACCGCCTCCAGATAGTCGCAGATCATCCGGTTCATATCCTTCTCGTCTTCCGCAACGAGAATCAGCTCTTCCACAGGGTCCTCCTATCTTCTGCGGCCGCCCATGGCTCCGCCGTATCCCATCATGCCCCCGTAGGGTACCGTTCCGGCGAGATCAATCTCTTTGCCGTCCGCTTTCAGGGATGTGAGTATAAGGGAATAATAATCCTCTCCATCCCGGGTGTAAAGGGATCTCCCCGCATAACCGGTGGCTTCGATATTCGCTCCCTCGGCTATATCCGCGGCGGCCCAGTGTCCCATCATGATAAGATAGTTCCCCTTGTCCGTCACCAGGGCGGGGTGAAAGCCGTCCTCCAGGGTAAAGGTCCCCTCCAGGGCGGTCTCTTCGTAATCGCCGTCGGCCGGTGCGAAACCCCGGCCCATGCCGCCCCAGGCGCGATTTTCGTCATTGTCCCAGCCCATCATGCCGCCACGGCCCCAGCCTTCGTTGCCGTCGTAGCCGTAACCCATCATGCCGCCCCGGGAGCCCCGGCCGCCGTACCCCATACCGCCCCAGGCGCCGCCCGTGCCGTAACCGTAGCCCATGCTGTTCAGGTCAATAGCGTAATCCTCGCCGTTTACCCTGACCATGGTCAGGTGAAAGTTCTGATAGGCTTTCCCGTCCTTGGTATACAGGGTGTTTCCCTCGAAACCCTCGCCCTCTATCGCATCCCCCTCTTTGAGAGTGACGCCCAGGGTCGGTACCGCGGTCAGCAGGTAATTGGTCTTGCCCTTGTCGAGCATCAGGTTGCCGTAGCTGTCTTTATCCACGGTTCCCTTCACAGAGATCAGGTCCACGCCGTCTTCGCTGAAATATCCCATGCCGTAGCCCCTGCCGGGAACGGTTCTGTCATCGGATCCCCCTGCGAAAAGGGCAGCGCCGGCAGCCGCCGACATCATAATGGTCATCAATATAATTTTCTTCATGATAGCCTCCGTATCGTGATTTGATACGGATAGTATGGTCCTTAAATATGAACCGGATATGAACGGGTTATGATTGTTTTTATTTCCACTCTTTTCCGCAGGTGCCGCATTGGAAATACCGCTTTCTTACAGGGATAAGGACGCCCAGGATAAGAAAAAGGCTTCCCATCAAGCCCCGGCGCTGCTCCACGATCTCGGTGTATTTCGAGCTGCCGCACCAGGGACAGGTCCTTTCCGGAAGGGGGTAGGGCTCATCAAGGGGCCGGGCATTCCCTTCGAAGCCGGCGAGGATCTCCCGGGCTCGGGGGGCATCCGCTTCGCTGACCATAAGCCGGTTTCCCCCGGTGATAAGGGAGTATTGGGGGTACACCCCTCCCGTATGCTCCGTGGGCATGATGACCGTGATTCCCTCGCTTTCCAGTATTTCCTTTGCGGAAAGGGCCAGAAAGTGGTCGGGACCGTCGTAAACGCAGACTATGTTCATAGTTCCCCTATTGTAACACAGAATAAAAATAAGAAAACAGGGCTGCCGCCGGAAAATCAGCGACAGCCCTTCATCATCGGCGTTCTGTGTGCTTATGCCTTAGCTGCAGCAACAGCCTTTCTTGGCTTCTCCGCCGCAGCATCCGCCCTTTTCAAGGCTCAGGGTCTTGGTGGGCAGGTTGCAGACTTCGTCCGGTCCGTAGTACTGAATGGCTCCGGGGAAGGTGAAAGCGGTTTCTACCGCCCAGACGTCACGCTGCTCGGCGAAGGCCTTGAAGGGCTTACCGTCCAGTTCCACCAGGGCTTTCTTGATAACCGGCTTCATGGAACCGTGTCTCTGCTCCATGTTCATCATCATGGTCAGGGGGCATCCGCCCGCTTTCCAATCCGCGGCGGGACATTCCAGACCGGCCACGTTGGAGATGTAGCCGGTCAGGCCGGCGGTGATGAGCAGGAAGGCGCTGAAACCCAGGGTATAGCAGTAGTCGGAGTCGAAGTTGGAGGGAAAGGCGCAGCGGCCCTCGTAACCGAAGAAGTGGGCCAGAGCGCTGAACTTGCCCTTGAACTCGCCCTTAACGGACATCTCGTTCAGTCTCTCTTCCACCATCTGGATCAGGAGCTTCTCGGTCTCGATGCGGGAAACCTGCACGTTGCCGTGGGGATCCCGGTCCATGATCAGCTGCTTCTGAATCTCTACGGGCAGGGAGGAGTAGACATAGGAGGAGTCCTTGCTGAGCTTTCTGTTGATGAACTCCGCCTGATCGTCAAAATCCTTGAGGGTGGCGTAGTATTCCGCTTCGTGGGCCAGGAGGTCGTTCAGCTCGGAGATCAGGGCGCCCACTTCGGGTATGAACTCGATCAGACCTTCCGGTACGAGGCCGACGCCGAAGTTATTGCCCTTCTCGGCTCTTTTTGCCACGATTTTCACGATGTCTTCCACCACCTGGGCCAGGGTCATCTTCTTCTCTTCCACTTCTTCGGAGATGATGCAGAAGTTGGGCTGGGTCTGCAGGGCGCATTCCAGGGCGATGTGGGAAGCGCTCCGTCCCATCAGTTTGATGAAGTGCCAGTACTTCTTGGCGGAGTTGGAGTCTTTCTCGATGTTGCCGATAAGTTCGGCGAAGGTCTTGGTGGCCGTGTCGAAGCCGAAGGAGGTCTCGATGTGTTCGTTCTTCAGGTCCCCGTCGATGGTCTTGGGACAGCCGATGACCTGAATGTCCTCGCCCTGGGCCTTGAACCATTCCCCCAGCATGGCCGCGTTGGTATTGGAGTCGTCACCGCCGATTA
>JAFGPQ010000184.1 GCA_016936115.1 Spirochaetales bacterium
CCCGGCGGCCACGGGGAACTGACCGTTTACCGGAATCCCCGCATCCGGCCCTGCTCTTATAAACCGGAATTGCGTCTGGTCTCCCTGGACATCGAGACGGGGCAGCAGGGGGAGCTCTACTCCATCGCCGTGCAGGGAACGGGCCGGGGGGTGAACCGGGAGGAGTTCCCCGACGGGGAGACCCGGGTCTTCATCGCCGATGACCGGCAGGACGAGAAACGGGTGCTGTTGAACTTCCTGGACTGGCTCGCCTCCTTTGATCCGGATATTATCATCGGCTGGCACGTGATCGGCTTCGATCTGATGTTTCTGGAAAAGAAGTGCGGGGAGCACCGCATCGATTTTACCCTGGGCCGGCAGGGGGAGAAGCCCTTCCTGTCGGAGAAGCGCAGCGGCATCTATTCGGCCAATGTGTCCGGCCGCCTGGTTATAGACGGGCCTCCCACCCTGAGGGCGGTCTTTTACAAATTCGAGAATTACACCCTGGAAACGGTGGCCTATGAGCTGCTGGGCCGGGGCAAGGACATCCGTCCCGACGAGGACAAGGTCGCCGAAATCGAACGGCGCTACCGGGAGGACAGGGAAGCCCTGGCGAAGTACAATCTGGAAGACTGCCTGCTGGTGACGGAGATTTTTGAAAAGACCGCCATCCTGGATCAGCTCATCACCCGCTCCCTTATCTCCGGCATGACCCCGGACCGGGTATCCCTGTCGGTGGCCTCCTTTGATTACTTCTACCTGCCCCGGCTGCACCGCAAGGGGATGGTGGCACCGGACACCTCGGACATCACCTCCGGAGACCATGCGGCGGGGGGCCATGTCTTCTCTTCTCCCGCCGGGGCTTATGAAAACGTGGCCGTGCTGGACTTCAAAAGCCTCTATCCCTCGCTTATCCGCACCTTTAACATCGATCCCTGGTCCCGTCTGAACGACAGCAGGGATTCCCTGACCACTCCCAACGGGATCGCCTTTTCCCGCTCTGAAGCGATACTCCCCGAATTTCTGGAAGAGCTGATGGAGATCCGGGCCCGGGCGAAGCGGGAAGGGGACAGTCATCTGGCCCAAGCCGTCAAGATCCTCATGAATAGCTTCTACGGCGTGATGGGAACCACGGGCTGCCGTTTTTACCACGAAGACCTGCCCACGGCGATCACCGGGACGGGGCAGTGGATACTCAAGGAGAGCGCCGCCTGGTTCCGGGAAAAGAGCTATGACGTTATCTACGGGGACACGGACTCCCTATTTGTCTGCCTCTCCGAGCATCCCCCCGTCTCCCATGAGGAGGAGGCGGCCCGGCTGACCGGCGAGGTGAATCGGTGGTGGGAGGAGCGGCTCAAGAAGGAATTCGGTCTGGCATCCCACCTGGAACTGGAGTGGGAGAAACTCTACTCCCAGTTTCTGATTCCCCCCATCCGGGGCAGCAAGGAGGGGGCGACGAAGCGCTATGCGGGAAAGAAGACTAACGGGGAAGTGGAGCTGAAAGGATTGGAGTTTGTGCGCAGCGACTGGACCGATCTGGCCAAGCGCTTCCAATACGAGCTCTTCGACCGCTTCTTCCTGCTGCTGGAGAAGGAGAAGGGCCGGGAGGATGAGGAAGCCCGTCGGGAGCTGCGCGAATGGGTCCGGACCTTCACGGAGGATCTGAAGGCGGGACGTTTTGACCGGGAGCTGGTGTACAAAAGGCGGCTGACCAAGAAGGCCGAGGGGTATACGAAGAGCATCCCTCCCCACGTGAAGGCGATACGGATGCTGGAGGAAGCGGGTATACACCACGGCCGGGACGTGGAGTATGTCATGACCCCTGCGGGGCCCGTGCCGGTGCAGCTGAAACCGCAGGAGATCGACTACGTCCACTACCTGGAGAAACAGATCCGGCCTCTGGCGGACGGGGTGTTATTTGCGTTGGATTTGACCTTTGACGGGATTATCGACGGGGAACAGTTGGATTTGTTCGGGTGAAGGCTTTAAATGTACAGGCTCTGATAAATTAATTCTTCTCTAGGAAATCCGCATCTGCCAGATCCTGCAACCTACCGGAAGATTTCTTGTTTTTTATAAGATCGTCCTTCGAAATCACAGTAATCTCCATGCCATCAATCTCGATACTGTTTCTTTGCTCGTAAGATTCATGAAATTCAATTCCATCGGAGTGATTGATAATAACTATCTGGATCGGGGTATTCCCCATTCGGAAAACATTTCCTTTTTCGATAAATACGGTATCATCTACTGTGGGCGCACCGAACTCCTGTAATGCCTTTTGGAGTAGTTTGATGTTGTCTTGTTCAATGGATATCAGGAAATCAATATCTTTTGTCGCTCTGGGATTCCCGTAAAGGCCTACAGCCCATCCGCCGACTAGGAGATAGCGAACTTTATGATTGTTTAAGCACTCGATAAACTCTTTAAAGTCTACCGGTAGTCGCTTCAGGGCCATAAAAGCATTCTCTTAGGTAAGTAATGGTTTGAAAACGTTCGGAAGTGGATTGGGGTGTTGAATTTGAAAAATTTTCTTCTGAAATATTTATACGAGATAAGACCTTTATACATGATCGGTCCATTCTTTCTTCCATATTGTCATTTTAACACATATTTTCATTGACGCCAATATCGACGCCTTTATTATACGAACTCAGAAGCGTTACATGGGAAACATACCACTTTGCTCTGGGATTAACCTTTGACGGGACTATCGAAGGGGGAGCAGCTGGATTTGTTCGGATTCACCCCGGGACTCTCCCCGTCAGGAAACTGACAGGATATCCCCCGTTCTTAAAGAGAAACTTTTTCTCCCAGTGAAGGCCCAGGGCCTTTTCCGCATCGAGCCCCGGGGCGATGATTCCCCAGGCGGCCCCTTTGTACTGCTTCTTAACAGCCTGTCCCGTCTTTCGGAAAAAATCCAGCCGGTCGTTCAGGGGGAGCCTCAATCCGTAGGGGGGATTCAGCATGAGAAGAGGTTCGGCCCCCGGGGGAAAAGGCGGCAGAGTCCCCTTGAAAAAATCGCCCTGTCGAAAGGGGACATCCTCTCCGGACCATTGGTTTATCCGGCGAAAATCCTCCCAGTTCTGTTCCGCCGCGCCCAGGGAATCCCGGTCCCGGTCCGATGCCAGGCAGAGGCAGGGAGGTTTTTCGCTCTCAATCAGACTTTTCTTCAACCATTCGTAGCGGGCCGGACGAAAGGAAGGCCAATAGGAGAAGGGAAAGGTTTTATCCCTGTTCACCATAGCCCCCGATGTCAGGCCCGAGGCTTCCAGGGTAAAGGTGCCGCTCCCGCACATGGGGTCCAGAAGTACCGAACGGGAAGAGAGTCCGGCCAGCAGCAAAAGGGATGCGGCCAGGGTTTCCCTCAAGGGGGCCTCGGTCACGTATTTCCGGTAACCCCGGTCGTAAAGAGGGCCCCCGCCCGCATCGAGACTCAGGGTGAAACGATCGTCGGTCCCTCTGATCAAAAGGGTCTGCACCTGTGGTTCCGTATGGGATCCTTTGATCTCCCTTTCCCGGGGGGGGCGTCCCTCCAGCTTTTCAAATCGGTCCCGCAGGCTTCTCTGCAGGGTTTTGGCTATGTTATCGGTGACGTGAAGCCGGCAGTGGCTCAGGGAAATTCTCAGACGATATTCGCAGTCTTCCTGTAGGTAGAGCTCCCAGGGGATGTTCTCCATTTTGGTCCTCATCTCCCGGAATCCTTCGGCCTTGAAGCTGCCTATCCGCAGGTAGAGGCGGGACGCCGTCCGGGAAAGAAGAGCGATTTTCCAGAGATCCTCCAGGGAACCCTTACAGAGGAGACTGCCCGGTTCCGCTTCCCGTTCCGTGGCCAAGCCCAGGGATGCCGTCTCCCTCTCCGCCGCCTCTTCCAGGCCGGGTATGACCGGGAGAAATATGTCATGGGTTCCGGCTAGAATATGCTGCTTGACCCGTCTTTCCAGAGCTTTTTGATTCATAAAATCAGGGTATCACAGAATTCCTCCCGGGTATACTGTCCGTGAGTCGCCTCTTTATTCGATAAGAAGTTTCGATACCCCTTTCAGGAACCCTTCCATGATGCGGAAGGAGCGGCTCTCCAGCTTTTCCGGACCGTCCCAGGGGGTATGCATGGTCTCCCAGCTCTCCGGGAGTCTCCCTTCTTTCAGGTTAAGACTCTCCTTCCAGGGAACAAGGGATACCTGCAGGGTCAGGTAATTGTGGGCCAGGAAACCCAGGTCGTCGGAGAACTTTTCCGGGATGGGCAGTGCCTTCCCCCGGCTGTAGGTGGTGATCAGGTCTATGACCGGCTTAAGGAGGATCTCCTCCCGGGAAGACTTGACTCCGGTGAGTTTCTCGCTGCCCGTGGAGTAGATCATCGTATCCCCGATGCCGCACATGTCCAGGATGATCATGAAGGTCCGGTCCAGGCCGTGATTCTTGAAGAGTTCTCCCAGCTGCCAGGAGCCCTGGGTGGAACGGTCTTTTCCCCGCTGAATCTCCTCTCCGTCGGTCAGGAGTATCTGGCAGTTATGGGTATAACGGCAGTCTCTCAGGTAAGAAGCCAGGTCCAGGAGCTGCAGGACCGAGGCTCCGTTATCGTTGGCGCCGGGGGACCCGGGAAAGCGGTCGTAGTGGGCCACCAGGGTTTTGAGCATATGCCCCCCGTCGTAGTCCCGCTCCCTTCCGGGACGTATCAGAAAATGGCGAAACGAGCCGGTCCGTATTACCGAAGCGTAGAGATTCTCACTGTCCAGATACTCCTTCAGGTAGTCATAGCGGTCCCTGTCCAGGCGGCAGAAGTCATCGGTCCGGGAGGAACGGGGCAACTCAGAACCGCCTCTTCAGGTGGATGGCCGCCACGGGACAGACTTCATCGCAGCAGTAACAGCGGATGCACTTTCCGTAGTCCACGGAGACTTTTTTTCCTTGTCCCTCTCCGTGAAAGCTCAGCGCGTCGGGGGGACAGATCTCCAGGCATTTGCCGCAGCGGATGCAGGCTTTATGATCGAAGAAAGGCCGGGGTACAATCAGGTTTTTCAGAAAGGAACGCAGGAAAGGGGGCACCATGCCCACGTATTCGGGAATCTCCTCTATCCGTTTGAAATCGGGGCAGAGAAACTTCTCACGGGCATCTCCGGTCAGGGCAATCTGATCGGGGCTGTTGATCCACAGGGGGCTTTCCAGCATGGTCCGGTGCAGGGGCAGGGCAGGGCCGTCGTAGCCGATCAGATCGGAGGCGGTGATATCCAGAGCGAGCAGATCCGCCGATCCCAGGATAATGTTCATTGGACGGGGGGTGCCGTTACCCGGTCCCCGGCCCTCCATGGCCATGATGCCGTCCATCACGGCGTAATCCGCCTTTACTGTCTGGTTAAGGTCCGCCAGAAGCCGGGCGAAATCGTTCTTGTCGGGATAGCGCATATGGTAGCCCGACTTGCCCAGGCCGGGAATGAGGCCGAAGAGATTCTTCATGGCCCCGGTGAAGAACATCAGCCCGTGGGTCTTGAGCTTGGGCAGGGAGATAATCACATCGGCCTGGGAAACCTCCCGGGTCAGCTGGAACTGCCGGTGAAGGCCGTTCTCCTCCCCCCCGGCGGAATAGGTCTC
>JAFGPQ010000185.1 GCA_016936115.1 Spirochaetales bacterium
CACCGTGCCGGAGGTCATCGCCGCGAGCCACTGCGGACTGGATGTTCTGGGCATCTCCTGCATCAGCAATATGGCCGCCGGGATTCTGGATCAGCCCATCACCGAAGAGGAAGTGATGGAGGCGGGGCGTATGGTAAAGGAGAAGTTCGCCGCCCTGCTCCGCCGCATTATTACCAGGATATCCTGACCGTGCCCCGCCGCGCCGGAGCCGATGAGGTCGTAGAGAGACTGGGACTGGAACCGCTTCTTCCCGAGGGGGGGTGGTTCCGGCGGATCTACTATAAAAAGGGTGAAGTCTCCCTCATCTACTATCTGCTCAGGGGGAATGATTTCTCCGAATTCCATGTGCTCCCCTACCCGGAGCACTATCTCTTTCTCATGGGGGATCCGGTGGAACTCTTCACGGGCGCACCGGGGAAGGGAATTCTGGAGCGCACCGTCCTGGGCACGGATATTCTGGCCGGGGAAGTCCCCTCTTTTCGTGTGGAGGCAGAAAAAATACAGGGCTCCCGCCTGGTTGCCGGCGGGGAGTGGGCCCTCCTCTCCACCATGATGAATCCCCCCTTCGAACCGGAGATATACCGTTCCCTAACCGAAGAGGAACTTTTGAAGGGATTTCCAGGGCAGGGGGAATTGATAAAATCACTGGTCAAATGAAAAGGGGCCCCCTTTAGCATTTGACCTTTCCCGCCTTTCGGAGTACATTCTTATCCATGGGAATAGTCGACAATATCATAACGGCCTTTATCGGCACGAAACATGAGAGGGACCTGAGGAAACTGGTTCCCCTTCTTCATAATATCAACGAGAAAGAGACCTGGGCCATGGGCCTGGGGGAAGAGGATTTCCCCGCTCAGACGGAAAAGTTCAAGGAACGGCTGGGCAAGGGAGAGTCCCTGGACGATCTGCTCCCCGAAGCCTTTGCTCTGGTAAGAGAAGCGGCCCGGCGGACTCTGGGGGAAAGACCCTACGACGTGCAGCTCCTGGGCGGAATCGTTCTGCACCAGGGTAAGATCATGGAACTCAAGACCGGTGAAGGTAAGACCCTGGCCAGTGTGGCTCCCGCCTACCTGAACTCCCTGGCCGGCAAGGGCGTGCACATGGTCACTGTCAATGACTATCTGGCCGAACGGGACGCCAACTGGATGCGCCCGGTCTTCGCCTATCTGGGCATCACCGTGGGAGTCATCCTCTCCAATATGGATCCGGAAGCCCGTAAAAAGGAGTACTCCCGGGACATCACCTACGGAACGAACAACGAGTTCGGTTTCGACTACCTGAGAGATAATATGCGCTGGGACATGAAACTCAAATCCCAGCAGAACCATCACTACGCTATCATCGATGAAATCGACTCCATCCTCATAGACGAAGCGCGGACCCCCCTGATCATTTCCGGCCCCGTTGAAGAAGATACGAGCAAATTCCTGGAGGTCAACCGCATTGTCAAAGGCCTGAAGGAGTGCGAGAAGGATCCGGAGCTGGACGATTATCCCCCGGACAACCCCCTGACCGGGGAACAGCCCAAGGGGGACTACAAGCTCGATGAGAAGGGCAAACGGGTTCTGTTCACCGACGAGGGAATGAACCACATAGAGGAGCTTCTGCAGAAGAACAATCTGATCACCGGCTCCCTCTTCGACGAGGAGAACTTCGAGTACACCCACTACGTGACCCAGGCCCTCAAGGCCCATGAGCTCTTTCATCTGGACGTGGACTATGTTATCCAGGACGGGCAGGTGCAGATCGTGGACGAATTCACCGGGCGCGTTCTTACGGGACGGCGCTACTCGGACGGACTCCACCAGGCCATCGAAGCGAAAGAGAATATCAAGGTGGCCCGCAAGAACCAGACCCTGGCCACCATCACCTTTCAGAACTTCTTCAGAATGTACGACAAGATCTCCGGCATGACCGGTACTGCCGATACGGAAGCCAAGGAGTTCGTGAAGATCTACAACATCGACGTGGTGGTCATTCCCACCAACCGGCCGGTGAATCGGGTCGATGCGGACGACGTGATCTATCTTAACGAACAGTACAAGATGGAAGCTATCTGCGACACCATTCAGGAGATCAATGCCAAGGGACAGCCCATTCTGGTGGGTACCGTTTCGGTCGAGAAATCGGAACAGATCTCCAGGCTTCTCTTGAAGCGGGGCGTGCGCCATGAGGTACTCAACGCCAAGAACCACGGCAGGGAAGCCCACATTATCGCCGAAGCCGGAGCCAAGGGCGCCGTTACCATCGCCACTAACATGGCCGGCCGCGGTACGGATATCAAACTGGGGGGCAACCCGGAGATGCGGGCCCACCGAAGGGCCGGTACGGACGCCACGGAAGAGGAGTTCAAGGAAGCCCTGGCCATTGAGATGAAGAGCTGGCGCAAGGATCACGACGAGGTGCTCTCCCTGGGCGGACTCTACGTAATCGGTTCGGAGCGCCACGAATCCCGCCGTATCGACAATCAGCTCCGGGGCCGTTCCGGACGGCAGGGGGACCCGGGCTATTCCCAATTCTATATCTCCCTGGACGACTCCCTTATGCGCCTTTTCGGGGGGGACCGGTTCAAGACGGCCATGAAACGCTTCGGTTTCGAAGGGGATGAGCCCCTGCAGCACAGCATGATCAACAACTCCCTGGAGCGGGCCCAGAAGAAGGTGGAGGAGCGGAACTACGATATCCGAAAGCACCTTCTGGATTACGATGATGTTCTGAATAAGCAGAGAACCTTTATCTACGAACAGAGAGACGAGGCCCTCACCAGCCCCGACCTGACCGAAAAGGTCCTGGAAACGGGACTGGAGATTCTGGAGATCCTTCTGGACGACTTCCGCAAGGATAGGAGGAACGAGGGGGACGACGCAGCCCTGACCCGTCTCTACAGCAGACTCAAGGAGAACTTTAACTACGAGAGGGAGACCGGCGGCGATCTGGACGGGGACAAGCCGGATGAGATGAAATCCCGACTTGAGGATTACCTGAAGAAGGATCTGGAAGAGAAGAAGACCCTGGCCGGGCAGGAACAGATTAACTGGTTCATCCGGGCGGAATACCTGCGCCAGCTGGATAAGAAGTGGCAGGAGCATCTGGAAAATCTGGAAGCCCTGCGGGAAGCGGTTTCCCTGCGCTCCTATGCCCAGAAGAATCCCCTTGTGGAGTATAAGAATGAGGGATTCGCCATCTTCGAAGAAATGATCGATGACATGCGCATCTCCATATCCCGCAAGATTTTCCGGGTCATCATACGAAGGGAGACGGACCGCAGCCGCCCCGCAGGTCCCCGGAACATCACTGCCTCTCACAACTCCATGGGCTCCGGCCTGGGACCGGCTCCCAAAAACAGGGAGCGTAACGAAGCGGGTCCGGCGAAGGTTCAGGTGAAACGAACCGATCCCAAGGTGGGTCGGAACGATCCCTGTCCCTGCGGCAGCGGGAAGAAGTATAAGAAGTGCTGCGGTGCCTGACCCCCGAAAGGCGATTCTGACGGCGGATGATTTCGGTGCTTCCGACTTCATCAACCAGGGTGTCATACGGGGCATTGAGGGGGGAATGATCAACAGCGTGGCGGCTATGGTCAATTTCCCCGGAGCCCTGGAGAGCATCGGACATCTTAAGAAAGCCTTTCCCCATGTTTCCATCGGGCTGCACGCCTCCATAACGGCGGGACGGCCCGTTTCTCCCCCCGAAACCATATCCTCCCTTGTCGACAGGGAGGGTCATTTTTATAATCTGCAGGAGTATATCCGCCGGATTAAAGAGATAGATCCCGGGGAAGTTCTGGTAGAGATCAGGGCCCAGTTGGAGCTTCTCGAAGAGGCGGGGGTCGCCGCGGAACACCTTTCGAGCCATCACAACGTGATGCAGGTCTACACCCCCCTCTTTCTCATCCTTCTTTCCCTGGCCGAGGAGAAGGCCATTCCCATGCGCAGTACCCGCCCCCTGAGCCGATTCCTTTCGGAATACCGGGACAGTCCCATAGCCAACCAGGGCAGAAGGGCCGCCATGGAGCTGATTATCCGTCACAATTTTTCAGCCGTCCGGTTTATGAAGTACGGCACCACCGGTGAAATGAACCGGAATCAGGAACGCATGAAGGAGAGTAAGGTGCCCCATCCAGACTATCTGGGGGACTCCTTCTGGGGGGATCCCACCCCGGAGAACTTGCGCTATCTGCTCCATTATCAGCCCCCGGGCGTTACGGAGTGGGTCTTTCATCTGGGATCGTCCCGGGGAACGGAAGAGGCTCCCAAGGGAATAGACAGGGAGTATTTTCACTACCGGGAGCTGGAGCTGTTCACCCTGTGCTCCACCGAACTGCCCCACTGGCTGGAACGGGAAAATATCAGTCTGGTCCGCTTCTCCGATCTATGGAAGTCGATGAATTAGGGCTTGCCGGAAAAGTATCTCAAGCAGCCCTTATCCTCGCGTTTTGCCTGTCATAGGAATCCCCTGATCCTTTCAAAAATCCCGGTTGGACTTTTCTCCGGACGCTGTGACCTGGCCACCCTTTTCGTGAAAGAAATGAAATCCTTTGGGACGACCTGCCGGTAATCCCTGGGCTAATCGGTTTTGCGTTCCGTATCCAAGGGAATTTCAAAAAAGAAGGGGGAAGCCCGAATTTCGGCTTAAACCGTTTCGCGCTTGAGCTTTCTGCTATAACTGTCGAGACAGAGGATTGCCACGATAACAGCACCGCGGATAATCATTTGGAAATACGCCCCTATACCCAGCATATTCATTGCATTTTCCATTATACCAAAAACAAGCAGCCCAAGAGCAGTTTGGGGAATTCCCCCGATACCTCCGGCTAACGAAGTCCCTCCGACGACAACTGCGCTAATGACAGTGAGAGCGGAAGATTCTCCGTAAACGGAAGAACCGGAGTTGAGTTTGGACGAAAGCATCACGCCGCCTAAAGCTGCGGCCATTCCGCATAGAACGAATGCAGCTGTTTTGGTTCTCCTAACACTTATTCCGGAATATTTGGCAACTTCATAATCACCTCCTATGGCAAAACAATTACGGCCGAACTGAGTGTATCTGAGGATCATGAAGAAAATAATAAAAACACCGAGCATGATCAGAACCAGATTGGGAATAACATTGAATAGCTTACCGTTGGCTATCATCATGTATTCAAGGTTATCAGGGCCGACGGGATGGGCATCTGTCAACTGTTGAGCAAATCCCGTTAATACCATTCCTGTACCTAAGGTTATGATCAATGGTTCTGAATTCTGATAAACGACCAAATATCCATTAATCGCCCCTATGACTGCACCAACAAGTACCGCAGCTGCAATAGCTAAGAATATGGGAAGAAAAACCATAAGTTTAATAGCTATGATCCCGGAAATAGCCAGAATGCCTCCAATAGACAAATCTATTCCGCCGGCAATGATTACAATGGTTATACCAAATGCCAAAATAAGATATATTGAAAGCGAGTTGACGAGATCCAGCAGGTTGAAGCCTGTATAAAAGTTAGTATCAAAAAAAAGCATAGTAAACAGCATCAGCAGTACGGCCGTCAAAGCTTTTTGCCTGACTACGGATTTTGACAGTCTTATCTTTCGAGCATTAGTTTCCATGAGGATCTCCTATTTTATTTTTTTACTGTCAAGCCAGATGACAACAACAAGAATCAATCCCTTTAGTATATTCTGCATATAGACAGAAACGCCGAGAAGATTCATGCAGTTCGACAGCAGAATGACGAGAAGAGTTCCCAGCACCGTTCTGAGTACGCTTCCTTTACCCCCGGAAAGGGATGTACCACCGACGACAACAGCCATAATAGCGTTCAGATCGTAACCTTGTCCCATGACCGGAGAAGCGGTTGTTACCCTTGAAAAGAGAATGATAGCTCCCAGGGAAGACATTAATCCGGAAACGGTATAGACAACGACTATGCTTCTGTTTATGGGGATTCCGGCCAGATACGCCGCCGTTTTGTTCCCCCCGGTCAGGGAGATGGAACGTCCTACGGTCGTCTTGCTCTGGAAAACATATAGAATGGCCAATACGGCAAGAAAAATCATAAATGAAATGGAAAAAATCCCTACTGTCCCCGTTCCTATAGCCGAGAAAAGAGAATAATCCCGATCGATGTAACTCATATGGGACGTTGCGCCGCCGGTAAAGACAAGGGCGATGCCGCCATAGACAACACTCATGCCGAAAGTGATAAACAGAGCTTCCGCCTGGGTGATCGCTCCACTGCCCAGAATCAGAGCACTATTAATCAATCCGCATAGAACTCCCAGCGATAGGCCGAGAAATAAGGCGGGCCATTGTCCCATCCTATCGATTAATGCCAATGTGATAACGGCGGAAAGAGAAATGATCCCGGATACGGACAAATCTATGAACCCTCCTATAATGACGAAAGTCATACCCAAAGCAATCATTATCAAAGGACCGAACTGTCGCATTATGTTTGTCGCATTGGCTACGGTAAGGAATTTAGGTTCAATCACAATGGTAACAATAACGAGGACGGCGATAGCGGCGACCACCAGATTCTCTCGGATTTTCGCAAGTAAAGAGCTTTTGCTGTATCCCGTCCTGAGTAGTGTCATGTTTTTCACTCTTGGTTGCATGTTAATGCTCCTTTAAAATCCAGGGCTTTCGACATGATTTCATCGGCTGATGCCTCTTCCGGATTGAATTCCCCGGTAATCCTGCCGTCACATACGGTCAGGACTCGGTTGCTGAGATTCAGGACTTCCGGCAGCTCAGAGGAGATAAGTATGATAGACCCGCCATTATCAACTATTTCATTCATAAGCAGATAAATCTCATATTTCGCCCCCACGTCAATACCCCTTGTGGGCTCGTCAAGAATAAGGATGCGGGGAGTTCTCTCCATCCAGCGGCCAACAATACACTTCTGCTGATTTCCACCGGATAGGTTATGAACCTGAGTCTTTATATTGGGCGTTTTGATCCCCAATTGCTTTATATATTTCGTTGCGATATCCATTTCACGGTTTTTGTTAAGAAATCCATAGGCCGATATTTTACCAAGAGAGGCAATACTGATATTTGATTCAACCGAAAAGGGGAGGATCAGTCCCTGAAGTTTCCTGTCTTCGGGAACAAAGCTCATACCTGCCTTCATGGCATCGGAGGGTGAAGAGATACTGACCGGCTTTCCGTCAATATAGAGTTCAAGATCTTTTACCTTATCCGCTCCGAACAGAGCTCTGACTATTTCCGTACGCCCGGAACCGACCAAACCGACCAGCCCCAGAATCTCGCCTTTCATTAACTTGAAATTGACATTATGGAGCTTTCTTGTGCTGAGCTTCCTGACTTCCATCA
>JAFGPQ010000186.1 GCA_016936115.1 Spirochaetales bacterium
CCTGCGCCAATGGGGCCGGGATAACGCCCTCTATGTCAACGGGAAGGAGATGACCATAGGCCCGCCCATTACGGAGAAGAAGATTGACCGGGCCGTAAAACGCGCCGCGGGTAAGAAGAAACGGTTCTAACCAATTATTCCCGCATTCCCTTCTAGACGGAAGAGGGAAAGGGGCCTAAGATACCCCTTATGACTGACAAAATGGGGACCCTGAACCCCGTCCGGATGATCCGGGAGGATCGGACATTTTTCGCACCCCTTATCTCTCTGGCCCTGCCTATCGCTCTGCAGAATCTGGTAGCCACTTCGCTTAATATGCTGGACACCTTCATGATCGGCCGACTGGGAGAAGAAGCGATCGCCGCGGTGGCCCTCTCCAACCAGATTTTCTTTCTGCAGATGCTCACCCTTTTTGGAATTTCCAGCGGGTCCGCCGTATTCACCGCCCAGTTCTGGGGCAAGAAGGATCTGGCCGGGCTGCAGCAGACTGCGGGGATGGCCCTGTTTCTGGGGATTCTCTCCTCGGGGCTTTTCACCCTGGCGGCGCAGCTCTATCCGGACAGGATACTCTCCCTTTTCTCCCGGGACGAGGAAGTAATCCGTCTGGCCGTTCCCTACCTGCGTATCACCTCGGTGAGCTACATGTTCTCCGCCGTATCCATCATTATATCCGGCGTCCTCCGGTCCACGGGCATCGCCAAGGTCCCCCTCTTCGTCTCCATCGGGGCCATCTCCCTGAACGCCCTGTTCAACTATCTGCTGATATTCGGCAAAATGGGATTCCCCGAAATGGGCACTTCCGGAGCGGCCCTGGCCACCTCCTTCGCCCGGGTCATGGAGATGATCGTTCTCCTGGGTATCGTGTACGGAAAGAAATACCCCGCCGCCTTCCATCCCCGGCAGATGGCGGGCATCACCAAGGCCTTCCTGGCGAAATATTTCCACCGCCTTTATCCGGTACTTCTCAACGAGATCGGCTGGTCCCTGGGAATGACCATGTTCACCCTGGTCTACGCCCGGATGGGCACGGATATCCTGGCCGGATTCAACATCTCCAATACCATCGTCCAGTTCGCCTTCGTCTTCTTCATGGGCACGGGCAACGCCAGCGCGGTCATCCTGGGCAACATGATCGGCCGGGGCGATTCCCGGGAGGATATTCAGCGGTGCAGCAAGAAACTGCTCTATCTCTCCCCGGTCATGGCAGTCGCCGTGGTTCTGGTCATTTTCGCCCTCTCCCCCTATATTCCCCTGCTTTTCAATGTATCACCGGAAGTGCGCCGGCTGGTCACCCATTTCATGTGGATCGTCTGTCCGGTGATCCTGGTGAAGGTTTCCAACATGCATATCATCGTGGGCATTTTGCGGAGCGGGGGGGATACCCATATCTGCGCCGCCCTGGAACTGATCCCCCTGTGGTTTATCGCCATCCCGTCCATGGCGCTGACCGGACTGGTTCTGCACTGGAATCCCCTTCTGGTATACCTGGTCTCCATGAGTGAAGAATTCATAAAATACCTGCTGGGGCTGTTCCGGGTCCTTTCGGCGAAATGGATACATAATCTGACGTGAAAAAAAACTGAGGAATCTGCTGTTATCCCGTACCTGAAGAATCATACCGGTTCTGCAGGAGTCTCCGTGGCTGCCGCCGATCTGGTTATCCCCCTTATATGGCTGGTGACAGGAATCAAATCCCTGTTTTTCAAGGGGGGAGGCCCCCTCGGATTATCCCGGCCTGGCCGTCATTTTTCTGATGGTTATTTTCTTCTATACCCCTGCGGTCACCCTGTACCGGAAAGAGATCTGTTCTGATTTTTAGACAAAGGGTTTTTTTTTTACTGGATTGGGTTTATTATGGAAACATATGGACTGGGACGAAATTGCACGTAATCCCATTTTAGTGGAAAATTTCGCTATGTTCCGGGATGTGGGGATCCTGGATTACGTGGATCAGCAGAAAAGGGAAATCAACAATATCGACAATCTCCTTGAAGAAGCCTATGAGTTGTTCCGCATGGAATCGGTGGATCAGATAGTGGACTACGTTCTCTGGCGCCTTTCCGACAAATTCATCCCCTCCAGCGTTTATATCATTCTGAATGAAGGGATTATGGTGAACAAGATCAAAACCATCGCCTTTCAGAGCATGCAGTCCGTAGAGAAATCCCTTGCCATTGAAACCTTGAAGCCCTTTGAGGACTTTTTCAAGAAATATACGGGCACGACAAGCTATCTGATACTCAAGAATGAACTGGACGAGGCAACTCTGGCCCCCATTGATAACTGTTTCCCCCAGATCATTGTACCCATTCAGGGGCTTTCGGGGCTTCACGGAATAATCCTGTTCGGTGAAAAAATCCTGGGCGAGGAGTACAGTCCCGGTGAGATATCCTATATCAACCGGCTCATGAAGTTCATGTCCATCAGCATTCAGAACAACATTCACTACGAACACTCCGTCAAGGATGCCAAGACCGGTCTCTACAATCACAATTTCTTCCTGAGCCGACTCAAGGAAGAGGTGGCCCGGAGCAAGAGAAATCATTCAATATTCTCCATTATGGTCATGGATATCGACAAGTTCAAGAATTTCAACGATACCTACGGCCACCTGGCCGGGGACGAAGTCATACTGAGTCTGGCGGCTACCCTCAAGGCCCAGGTAAGGGAAGGGGATATCCTTTCCCGGTTCGGGGGGGAGGAGTTCACCGTTCTCCTGCCCGATACGACTCCGGACCACTCCTGGCTGGCGGCGGAGCGGCTGCGGCACGCAGTGGAAGAGATGGAGACCGTCTATCAGGGTACCAAGCTCAGCGTCACCATAAGCATCGGCATCGCCTCCATTCATCCCTACAGCCTGGGAACGGCGGAGGATCTGATTAAACGGGCCGACGAGGCTCTCTATCAGTCCAAGGAGAAGGGACGGAACCAATCGACCCATTACCGCTCGGGACTGCTGCATCAGGCTCTGGACTGCAACGCCTGATTCATGGGCGACGATCTCCCCGTAAAAGCAATCCTCCCCCGGCTCATTGAAACCCTGCAGTCCGGGGGGACCGCCCTGCTCGAAGCGCCTCCCGGAGCGGGTAAATCCACCCTGGTGCCTCCCGCCCTGTACGAAGCCGGGTTGGGACAGGGCAGGAAAATCTACCTGATCGAACCGCGCCGCCTGGCCGCCCGGTCCCTGGCCCATTTCATCTCCCGGGAGCTGGGGGAGAAGGCGGGAGGCCTCTGCGGCTATCGGGTCCACCGGGAAACGAAGGTATCCCCCCGCACGGTCATAGAGGTCATCACCGAAGGGATACTCATCCGCATGCTGCAGAGCGATCCCGCCCTGGAGGAGGCGGGGGCTGTCATTTTCGATGAATTCCACGAACGGAACATTCTCTCCGATCTTGCCCTGACCCTGCTGATTGAGGTCCGGGAAACCCTGCGGGACGACCTGACCCTGCTCTTCATGTCCGCCACTCCGGACTGCGAATCCCTCTTGCGGCTTATACCGGACCTGCCCCTTATCCGTTCCGAAGGGCGGCAGTATCCGGTGGATAAGTTCTATAGGCCTCTCAGATCGGGGAATCGCTTTCTCCCCGTCCCGGAAGAGACCATCGGGGAGGCTCTGGCAGAGAGCGGGGGAGACGTTCTGATCTTCCTGCCCGGGGAGGCCGAGATCAGGCGCTGGCAGGGGGTCCTTTCCCGCAGTCCGGCCCTGAGCCGATTCTCCGTTGATGTGCTTCCCCTTTACGGCCGGATGCCCCTGGAGGAGCAGAACCGGGTTATTTCTCCAAGCCGGTCCGGGATCCGGCGGCGGATTATCCTGTCCACGGATATCGCCGAGACCAGTCTGACCATTCCGGGCATCACAGCTGTGGTGGATACGGGCCTGACCCGCCGCCCTCAGTACAACCCCTCCTCCGGGCTGACTCTCCTCTCCACGGAAGAAATCTCCCTCGCTTCGGCGGAACAGCGGGCGGGCCGGGCCGGACGGACCGCTCCGGGTGTCTGCTACCGCCTCTGGGATCAGGGGCAGGAGAGGAGCCGGGATAATCAGACCCCGCCGGAGATCCTGCAGGCGGACCTGGCTCCTCTTGTTCTGGAGCTGGCCCGATGGGGATGTTCCGATCCCCGGGAGCGGCGATGGATGACCCCTCCCCCCGGGGCGGCCTGGAAGAGCGGGGCGGAACTGCTCTTCCTGCTGGGCGCCGTGGATTCAGAGGGCCGGATCACCGGCCGGGGCCGGAAAATGGCCGATCTGCCGGTTCATCCCCGGGTGGCCGCCCTGCTCCTTTACGGCTCTGAGAACGGCCTGGTACGGGAAGCCTGTCTTCTGGCGGCTTTTCTGGAGCAGCGGGATTTCCTCCCCGGCGGCCGGGGGAGCGATATTCTTCTGCGCCTGGATTACCTGACCGGGGAGCGCTCCCCCGGGGAGTATGAACGGCCGGTCAGGGAGATCCGGGCCGAAGCGGATCATCTGAGCGGACTTCTCGCCGGAAAAAAGGATCGGTCCGCAGGGTCCTTTCCCCGGGAAGAAGCGGCTTCCCTGCTGGCCCAGGCCTATCCGGATAGGATCGGCCTGCGTCGGGAAGAGGGAATCTACCAGCTTTCCGGTGGGGGGCGCATTCTTCTGGAACGGGATGATCCTGTGAGAATCCACCCCTTCATCGTGGCGGCCCACTGCGGC
>JAFGPQ010000187.1 GCA_016936115.1 Spirochaetales bacterium
AAGTTAAACATCCAGCATCCCTCGGGGATGATGGCGACCTGATCGTTGGCGAAGCTCTGCCATCCGTCAAAACCGGCGGGAGCGGGAGAAACGTGATACTTGTAGATCAGGTCGTACCAGAACTGAAGGGTCTTTTTCGCCTGGGGCGTGTCCAGAGTGGCATTACCCTTGCCGTCGGTCCAGTCGCCCCCGTTCTGCCAGAGAACGGAGAGGAAGTTCGGCTTCATCCATGAGGCGAAGGTTCCCCACTGAACGACATTTTCAGGATCGAAACCGGCTTCATTCGGATGCTTGCCCGAAGCGTCTACGGTCAGTTTTGTGGCAAGCTCGATAAATTCCTTTGCATTGGCGGGAGTAACAGCGGGATCGATACCGGCGGCGCTGAAAAGTTTGTTGTTTACCACAACACCCCAGCCATGGCGGTCAAGGGGAACGCCGTAGAATCCGCCCTCGTAGTTCAGGGCGCTCAGGTATTCCGGCTCGAAATCCTTTTTATCAAGGGGACCTGCCGGTTTGAAGAAGTCGCTCGTGTCCATGAGAACACCCTGGGAGGCGAACTGGGGAATTTCGAATTCATGAAGAAGGAAAAGATCGGGAGGGTTGCCCGATACCAGGCTGGTCAGCAGTTTGTCAAAATAGGTGGCCCAGACCATCTTCTCTACTCTTACGGAAACATCGGTGTGAGTTTTTGTATAATCCTCGATAATACCGTCGAGAGTAACACCGTCCGATCCGGTCAGACCGTTCCAGAAGATGATTTTCATGCTTCCCGTGCCCGCTTCCGTTACGATAGCATCGTCCTCAGGGGCAGCGGTTTCTTCCACAGCGGCCGCGGGAGCATCGTCATCGCCCTTTCCGTTTCCGAACAGAGGGCTGCTCAGCAGGAGAGCGGCACCCATGAATAACAACATCAGTCTTTTCATAATTCCTCCTTGAACAGCTTTGTATCATTTATTTCAGATACAAAGCTATTTATACCAATTTATTATGATAGTATAGCCACTTTATGGACTTGTCAAGCTTTTGTTATCATTCATTATGGATATAAGAGCCGTATTTAGCTTTTATATCATGTATTAATGATATACAAAAAGGAATTTCCTCCCTGTTTATGGCAAATTATTGATTTTCTCAACCGGATATGATTAAATGAAATCAAGGATATCAGATATGGACAGTATTTATATAGCTTCGGATGATGAAATCCCCCTTATAGCACGGGCCCTCTCCTCCGGATTACGCCGTAAAATAGTAAAACTCCTGGGGGCGGGGAGAATGAATGTGGGGGAAATCGCCCAGACCCTGGATATCCCCCAGTCCACCTGTGTGGTCAATGTGCAGCTGCTGGAAAAGGCGGGTATCATCAAAACGGAGCAGGTCGCCGCCTCAAAGGGAGTACAGAAAGTCTGTTACATTCCCCATAAGGAGATAGTTCTCCCCATTCTCCCCGAAAGCCATATGGAAGAGGACCGCACCATCGTGACGGAAATGCCCATCGGCCTTTATACTGACTGCAACATAACCCCCCCCTGCGGATTGATCAACGAGAAGGAGATGATAGGCTATTTCGACCAGACCGACTCCTTCTTCAATCCGAAAAGGGCCACTGCGGGTCTGCTCTGGTTTACCAAAGGGTACTGCGAATACCGCTTTCCCAAAGCGCCGGGAGTGAATAACCGCAACATTAAAAGCATCAGCATCTCCATGGAGATCTGTTCCGAATATCCGGGCTACAACAACGACTGGCCCTCGGACATTACCTTGTGGCTGAACGGGACGGAGCTGGGAACCTGGCGGTCGCCGGGTGATTCCGGGGGTGATTACGGACGGCTGACCCCCCGCTGGTGGGATCTGATGAACACCCAGTACGGCTTCATGAAGACCTGGCGGATTACCTCGGACGGCTCTTACATAGATGGAGTGCCCACGGATGGGGCCAATTTGAAGGACATTGACTACATAAACCAGGACTTCTTTCTCCTGCGCATTGGTAATAAGGAAGATGCGGAATTCTGCGGGGGTGTGAACATCTTCGGACGCACCTTCGGCAATTACGAGCAGGATATTATTTTTAAAGTGGAGATTGACGAGGATTAATCCTCACTCTCCGATTCGGGGACCGGATTCCGGGAGATTCTCTCCTTGAAAGAGGAGGAGAAGGAGATCTTGGGTACGTATACCGCCGGCTTGGCCCCTATGGTCATCTCTTCTCCGGTGGCGGGATTCCTGCCGATCCGGGCTTTCTGGGCGGGTCTCACGTCGGCATAGACCTTTCCGAGCCGTCCCAGAGGAACCCGCTCCCCCATAAGAACCCCTGTCTCGAGCAGGGCATCGTAATCCTCCAGCAGAGACTTCACGTCCTTTTTCGTCAGATTATGCTTCTGGGCGAGATAAGCGGTCATGGTCTTTTTTGTAAAATGATCGGGCCCCTCTCCCTCGGCGCCGGTCAGATAGGTCTTATTGATTTTGGCGAAGCCGTTGGTAAGAAAGATCATGGCTTCAGCTATTCTTTTGTTCTGCTGCTCCCCGTCCAGATCTTCACCGGCGGCGACGAGCCGGTAGAGGGGGGACGTTTTCTTAAGCATACGGCTGTGAAATTCGGCACTGTGCCCCACCCGGGCGACACCTTCCAGGGAGATCGATCTCTCCACAATCATATCGGGGACGTCTTCCCTGATTTTTATACTGTTATACTCGAGGCGGCACCCTTCTCCCTCATCGGCATAACAGGCCAGAAGAGAACCGGAAAAGGTCAATGCCAGAAAGGCCCGGTTTTCTTCGGGATGAAGGAACTCTTTCTCCTCCAGCTTCAGATTATCTGATTGGGCGGAGAAAAGCTCTTCCTTGTTCCGCCAGCTCTCTTCTACCCTCTCAAAGGGCAGTTCCCCGAAGGAACCCTTCTCATAAAGGGCTTTCAAATGTCTTTCTATGGACTGGTTCACCGTATTCCTCCCCGTCTCTGATACTCCTATTGTATCACCTTAGGGAGAAAATACCATTTACTTTTAGAAAAGGATATAAAGAAGAGCTGTAATCCCCTGGACCATGGCGGCGACACTGCCTGGAATAAAGGCAAGCCATTTCACCGCAAATATTCCCATAGTCCTTCTCCCTTCAGCTGTTGGCCGCCGCACATCCGCCGCAGCCGCCAGGGCCTGGGGAACTCTCCGCTTTTTTCGCGGGTCCCGCGGTAGGGCTTTTGGATTTCGTATCGTTTACATAAAATCCGCTGCCCTTGAAAATAACGCCCATGCCGCCGCCGACAAGTCTTCTCAGTTCTTCCTTATGACACTCGGGGCAGGTTGTCAGGGCGTCCTCGGACATGGACTGAAACTTCTCAAATGTATATCCGCAATCCTTGCATTCGTAATCGTACGTGGGCATGCTTACCTCTAAAGCTCTTATTTTTATCCTAATATAATCATTTTCCCCTGTGAAGGCAAGTTATATATGATGCGCCACAGCTTTCAACTTTCCCATTTCCCTCCTATACTGACCCAATGAACCGAAACAGCGAAAATCCCTTTTACCTGGTATCCGCTTCACCCCGCAGGGGCGAGCTTCTGAATCGGCTGGGAATCGAGCCTCTCCTGTCCCCGGTAGACCTGGAAGAGTTCCATGACCCCGCCCTCTCCCCGGAGGAGCTGACCCTCTCCCTGGCGAATCAGAAAATGACCCTGTTTCTCGATGAAAAGGGACCCCCGGGACCTGGGGAAACCGCCCTTACCGCGGACACCATCGTCCATATCGACGGCCGCCATCTGGGAAAACCCCGGGACAGGGACGAGGCGGATGAGATGCTCCGGCTTCTTTCGGGCAGGGAGCACCTGGTATCCACGGGCTTTGTCCTGATCACCGGGGGCCGCCGCTTCGGGGAGTATGTCTCCACGAAGGTGAAGTTTCGGGAGCTTACCCCTTGGGACAGGGAGTTTTACCTGAATTCCGGGGAGTGGCACGATGCGGCCGGCGCCTACAAAATACAGGAGAAAGGGGAAATTCTTATTAAATGGATAAAAGGCTCCTGGAGCAACGTGATGGGGTTGCCTATTTCACGGATATATGCCATCTTAAGGGACAATAATTATTGGTCGGATTAGTGAATATTTTTACATAACCGATCGGGGAATTCCTGGAATTCCCAATCTTCCGGTAACCAGCCCGAGAAATATGAGAAGGATCGCAAAGACACTTTGCGACGTTAGGAGGCCATAATGGCAGTAGTAACAATGAAAAACCTGCTCGAATCAGGTGTTCATTTCGGTCATCAGACCAAGCGGTGGGATCCGCGCATGAAGAAGTACATCTTCTCCCAGAGAAACGGAATCCACATTATCGATCTTCAGAAGACCAGTCAGGCGATCAAAGAAGCCTACGAAGTGGTCAGAGGCACCGTAAGATCGGGAAAATCCATTCTGTTCGTAGGTACCAAGAAGCAGGCTCAAGCCGCCATCGAAAGGGAAGCCAAAAGATGCGAAATGTTCTATGTGAACAATCGTTGGCCCGGCGGTATGATGACCAACTTCACCACCATCAAGAAGTCACTTCACAGACTCAAGAAAATTGAGAAGATGGAAGTGGACGGAACCTTTGAACAGCTTACCAAAAAAGAAATCGCCCGCCTGCTCAAGGAGAAGGGCAAACTGGAAAAGAGTCTCGGCGGCATCAAGGATATGAATGAGCTGCCCGGCGCCCTTTTCGTTATAGACACGAGAAAGGAGGCCATCGCTGTAGCGGAAGCTCAGAGACTGGGCATTCCCATCATCGCCGTGGTGGACACCAACTGTAACCCCGACGGCATTAATCACCCCATCCCCGGTAACGACGATGCTATCCGCGCGATCAGCCTCTTTACCAAACTGATTTCCGACGCCGTTCTGGAAGCGGACAACGAAGTGGGACTGGAAGTCATCGAAACTCTTCAGGACGATGACACCCCCCCCTTCTCCTCTCCCAGAAAGACCGAAGAAGACAGCGATGAGGATGATGATTCCAATGACGAGGAGGATAGCGAATAATGGCAGTTACTCCCGCTGACGTAAAAAAATTAAGAGACGCGACCGACGCCGGTATGCTGGACTGTAAGAAAGCTCTGGTGGAAGCGGACGGAGATTTCGCCAAAGCCGAAAAGATTCTTAAGGAAAAGGGTCTTGCCAGTGCCGGGAAGAGAGCCGGAAGAGCCACCAGCGCCGGTACCATTTTCACCTGCCTCACCGATACGAAGGCTGCGGCCATTGAGCTGAACTGCGAGACCGATTTCGTTGCCAAGACGGATCAGTTTATCGCCACCGGCAAGGCTGTCGCCGAAGTCTGTGTCCGGAAGGGCATCACCGAGGTGAACGACGAGATTGAAACCATGGTCAAGGAGGCTATCGCCATCCTGAAAGAGAACATGGGAGTCAAGAAGATCGAGCTGATGGATATCGCCGAGAACGAAATGGTTGCCGAGTACAGCCACAACGGCGGTCAGATCGGCGTTCTGATCAAACTCAAGTGCGACAGCGCCGCCACCTGTGCCAGGGACGAAGTCAAGGGTCTCGCCTTTGATCTGGCCCTGCACGGAGCGGCATTCAATCCCCCCTATGTAAGCAGAAGCGCTGTGCCCGAGTCCTATGTTAAGGAGCAGGAGGAGATTTTCACCACCCAGGCTCAGAATATGGACAAGCCCGCCAACGTGGTTGCCGGTATTGTGAAGGGTAAGCTGAACAAGCACCTTTCCCAGATCTGCTTTGTTGATCAGAACTTTGTCAAAGACGATAAGGTTACCGTCAAGAAAGCAATCGAAGATGTTGCCAAAGCAGTAGGCGGTACCGTTGAAATGACCGGTTACGCTTATTTCATGGTCGGTCAGTAGACCGGCATATAAGGGGACTGCTCCTTCGGGGGCGGTCTCTTCTTTTTTTGAATCGGTACGGTTTTCCGCCGTACTTCAGGAGGATGATATGGAAACGATCAAGAAAGACGGCGAAAACAGAATGAAGAAGAGCGTTAAGTCCCTTCAGGATGATTTTAACGGGATTCGGACCGGTCGGGCTTCGGCCACTCTCTTCGACAAGGTTTCCGCGAATTACTACGGAACCCCTACCCCTCTGAACCAGATTGCCAATATTTCCATTCCCGAAGCGAGACTCATCGTTATTCAGCCCTTTGATAAGAATGCCCTGGGCGATATCGAGAAGGCCATCCAGGCTTCCGAGCTGGGTCTGAATCCCAACAACGACGGTAAGGTTATCCGCATCAACATTCCCCCCCTTACGGAGGAGAGAAGAAAGGACCTGGTGAAGCAGGCCAAGAACATGGCGGAACAGGCCAAAGTGGCCATTAGGAATATCCGCCGGGACATCAATGACGCAATTAAAAAGGGTGATTTCACCGAAGACGAAAAGAAGAAATCCGGCGATGATGTCCAGAAAATGACCGACAGCTATATCGCTGAAGTAGGAAAGCTGGCGGAAGCGAAAGAAAAGGAAATAATGGAGATATAATGGCTCCGGGAACCATCCCCAGACATGTGGGAATCATAATGGACGGTAACGGTCGATGGGCGGAATCCCGCGGGCTCAAAAGATCAAAGGGCCACAGGGAAGGAGTCACGTCGGCCAAAGCCATTGTGAAGAAAGCCGCCGATCTGGGGCTCAGTTACCTTTCTCTTTATGTTTTTTCCACGGAGAACTGGAAGAGAACCCAGGATGAGGTTTCTTTTCTTATGATTCTCATCAAGCAATACCTGAAGCAGGAGTATCAGTTTTACATAGACAACCGCATCCGGGTTATCCATTCCGGCCGCCGGAAGGACCTTCCCGCCGATGTCCTGAAGGACATAGATATGGTTGTGGAACAGACAAAGGATTTTACCGGTCTCACGGTCAATCTTCTTATTAACTACGGCGGGCGTGATGAGATCGTCCGATCCGTGAAGAAACTATTGGATGAGGGAGTCAATCCTTCCGATCTGACAGAGGAGATGCTTGACCGCCGCATGGATAACGGCCCCCTTCCTCCGGTAGATCTTATCATCAGAACCGGAGGAGATCAGCGTTCCAGTAATTTCCTTCTCTGGAGCGGGGCCTACTCGGAATACTATTTTACCGAGAAACTCTGGCCCGATTTCACTCCCGACGATCTGCAGGAAGCCGTGGAAGATTTCGAAAAGAGAAACCGCCGCTGGGGAGGATACGATGCCCATGAATAATACCACCAAGAGGATTTTGCTTTTCCTCATAGCCTTTCCCCTGCTGGGAGCTCTGGTGTTCCTCCTTCCCCATTACAACCATCTGGCGGCGAATCTGGTGGTCATACTGGTGACCATACTTTCCACCCGGGAACTGGGCATCATGTTCGCCCAGGCCGGATTCGGCATAAAAACACCCTACTACCCCCTTCTGAGCGGACTCTTTCCCCTGCTACAGTATTTGATCGTCTCCGGTTTTCTGGAAGAATCGGCCATGACCTTCCTCATTGTTCTGCTCACATCGATAAATCTGATTTATCCCGTTTTCAAACATAAAAATATCAAGAAGGTGATCAAAGCCGTCTCAACCGTTCCCGTTGCGATCCTTCTGCTTATCTATCCGGCGGTGTTCTTCTCCTTCATCGTGCGGTTCTCCTCCTTTCCCCATGCCTCCTACTTTCTCTTTTTCTTCATCCTTCTGGTTTATATGAATGACTCAAACGCCTGGCTCTTCGGCATGCTTTTCGGAAAAAAGAAGAACCTCTTCGCCGTGAGCCCCGCGAAAAGTCGGGAAGGCTTCATAGGGGGATTCTTCGCCTCCCTGGTGATCTCCTTTGCTTTCCTCGTTTTCTTTCCCCGCTATATCGACGGTCTCGAGCCGGGACATCCCCTGCTGGCCCTGGCCTTGGGACTGGTCTGCGGATTTACCACTATTGTGGGCGACCTGGCCGAATCGGCTCTGAAGCGTTTCACGAACGTGAAAGATTCCGGGGCTATGATTATGGGGAGAGGCGGTCTGCTTGATTCGGTGGACTCCCTGCTTATCACTGCCCCCGTTTTCTACTATTTCATATCATTCTATCTGGGGATGGAGTTTTGAAAAACATCATAGTACTGGGCTGCACCGGTTCCATCGGCGTCAGCACCATGGATATTTTACAGGATTTCAAGGATGACTTCCGGGTGAAAGCCCTCTCGGCCCATTCAAGCGCCGGGAAGCTTCTGAATCTGAAGAAGATCTACCCCGAAGCGAAACTGGTTCTCACCGGGCCGGATAGCCCGCCTGAAGGCATCGACTACGCCGGAACGGAGGGTCTTCTGCGCATGCTGGAAGAGACCGAGGCGGACATGGTGGTCAACGGGATATCCGGTGCCGCCGGTCTTCTCCCCTCACTCAAGTCCCTAGAGACCGGCAAAGATCTGGCCCTGGCGAATAAAGAGACCATCGTCACCGCAGGGGACCTGATTTTCTCTCTGGCAGAGAAGCATAATCGCCGCATCCTTCCGGTAGACTCGGAGCACTCCGCCCTTTTCCATCTCCTGGACGGGAGAAACCCGGATGACGTGAGCGAACTTATTCTCACCGCTTCGGGGGGGCCCTTCGCCGATATGCCCTATGAAGAACAGAAAAAAGTCACCCCCGCTCAGGCTCTCAAACATCCGAACTGGGACATGGGCGCCAAGATCACCATCGATTCGGCCACCCTGGCGAACAAGGGCCTGGAAGTAATTGAGGCCTGGAAACTGTTCCATCTGCCCCTTGAGAAGATTTCCGTGCTGGTTCACCGGCAAAGCCTGGTCCATTCCCTCATTCGTACCAAGGACAACGCCCTCTACGGACAGTTCAGCGCCCCGGATATGAAACTGCCTATCCAGAACGCCCTTTTCTATCCGGAACTGCGCCCGGTCAAAGCAGCCTATACCGATCTTTGCGGTCCTCCCCTTACTTTTGAGAAGCCCGATATGGACCGTTTTCCTATGCTCAGGCTGGCCTATGATGCGGCGGGTATCGGCAAGGCGGCACCCACCGTCTACAACGGCAGCAATGAAATGGCGGTAGCGGCTTTCCTGAAAGGGAGAATCGGCTTTACCCGGATCGCAGAGGTCACCGCGGAAATGCTTTCCCGGGAATGGTCTGACCCCTGCACTACCCTCGAGGGAATCGTTGCCACTGACAAACTGGTCAGGGAACGGGCGGAGCAGTTCATCGGGGAGAAATATTGAACGTCCAGAGCCTCGTACAGATTTTTCTGGGCTTACTCGGGCTGACCGTCATCATCACTGTCCATGAACTGGGCCACCTGGCTGCGGCCCGTCTTTTTAAGGTGGATGTGATAACCTTCTCCATAGGAATCGGTAAGAAAATCATAACATTTCGGGGAAAAAGAACGGAATGGGCCGTTTCTCTTCTCCCGTTGGGCGGATACTGCCGTCTCAAGGGGGAACAGAATTTCATACAGGCCTGGGAGGAAAAGAGCGATCATATCCCCTACGAGAAGGGCTCACTCTTTTCGGCTCCCTGGTGGCAGCGGATTATTCTTGCCCTGGCAGGCCCGGCGGCCAATATTCTCTTCGGGATCCTGCTTCTCTCTCTGATAGCACTGATACGCTATCCCGTAAGCTACGTGGATTCCGCCATTGTGCCTCTTTCCCGGTATGATGCGTCGGCGGAGCTCCCCGCCGATGCGGCGGGACTTCAGGCGGGGGACCGGATCACCCGTATCGGCGACACCCCGATCTCCCGCTACTCCCAGATTCAGGAACAGGTCATACTCTCCGGAGAGAAACCCCTCTCCTTTACCATTGAAAGGGACGGGGTTCCCTTCGAAACGACCATAACCCCCGCCCTGAACAGGGAGGACGGCAGCGGCTACATCGGGGTCTATGCCTGGATTCCCTGCCGAGTCGAAAAGGTGGCGCCGGGCTCGGTATTCTCCTTTCTCTCCCCGGGAGACACTATCCTCTCCCTGAACGGAAAGCCGGTGGAATGCACCATGGACTTCTATATGATCCTGGAAGAAGATGCCCGCAAAATAGACAGCATCACCACGATGAACGGAACGGATAAAAAGGTTCACCATCCCCATCTTCTGATCATAGAGGGTGATGTATTCCCCCAGTTCCCCTATAAAACGGAAATGACCCCGGCTTACAATCCCCTTTCCGCCTTGATTGAGGGCACTTCGCAGATGTTTCTGACCCTGGAGAGAACCGTTCAGAGCACGGCTCTCCTCTTTAAGGGCATCAAGCTGAATTCGGCCCTTTCCGGCCCCCTCAGAATCTCCTGGATGGCCGGTCAGGTCGCTGTCAGCAGCTTTTCCCTGGGCTTTCAGGCCGGCCTGAATCAGATCATTCAATTTCTCTCCCTCCTCTGCGCCGCCCTGGCCTTTGTCAATCTACTCCCCATACCCGTACTGGACGGAGGTCAGATCCTCCTGTACCTTATAGACGGAATACGCAGAAAATCCCTTACCCCCCGTTTCATATACTACTACCAGCTGGTCGGAACAGGTCTGGTTCTTTTCCTGGCCCTGTACGCCACGGGCAACGATCTTCTGTTTTTCCTAAGGAGTTGAATTCATGGTAAAAAAAATCCTGCCCCTTCTGATCCTGCTCTTTGCTCTCAGCCTTGATCTTTCGGCAGAGACCTACCGGATAGTCCCCAATTATGCCCACCTGGACAGGGTCATCGCCATGGATTTTGATAAGGAGAGGAATACCCTCCTCTCTGTGGGGCAGGACAAATACCTTCTGGCAGTGGATCTGGAAAAGAACCGGGTTCTGAACCGTATTTCCCTTCCCGGAATACCTCTGCTCTTTCGCATGAATCCCCTCTTTCCCGAGATAGCGGTCATCTCGGAAAAGGGAGACTCCCGCATTCTGACTCTTCTTGACTGGCAGACCGGCGCCACTCTCTACGAGCGGGAGTTCAGGGAAACCCCCTTTTTTCTGGAGTACTCCCGCTCGGGAACGATCCTGCAGATAGGAACCGGTAAAATCATCTTCCTTGATCACCGGACGGGAGAAGAACTGGAAGGACCTTCCCGTGTCTCGGAGCTTCTGAGTTTCGGATATCTGGGCGGGACAGAGAAGACCTTTATGGGCTACAGTCCCTCGGGGGATCTCATCTATTACGACCGTCAGACATCCGAGGTCAAAGGTAGAACCCAGACCCAGGAAGATCTGACCGATCTCTCCGTGTGTTCCGCCGATATCCGCCTTATGACAGGCAGGAAGGACAACAGCATCTATCTGATTGACCGTCAGTCGGGCCAGACCCTGGACACCCTGGAAGGGGGGGAGATTATCTCATTCAAGTATCTTTACCAATCCGACCAGGTCACCCTGATGACCCGGGAAAACGGCCGGATCAGCCTCACTTCCTACAATATCAGCAACAGCCGCTTCAGAAAGGGGACGGAGAAAAACTACACCGCCGAAGCGGAACCGGTATTTGCCCTTTATTCGGGAACCAGTTTTCTTCTGGGAACGGGAGAGGGAGATTATCTGAAAACCGCAAAAAGGGGTAGCACCCTCTCCCCTCTGCTGCCTGCCCGTCCGCTGGTTATCAACAGTCTGACCATGGCGGACAACAGACTGATTCTGGCAAGTGCAGAGAAACTCAAGATATGGGAATCCCCCTTCTTCGAGCAGGATAATCTAACCCTGGAATATCTTTTGAATCTTTCCGGCCGGGTTCTGGAAAATCCCCTGAATGAGGGACTTTTCACGGCATACGGAAAGGATGCGGTTATCTGGAAGGCGGACGGGGAGGTAAAATATCCCTGGTATCTGCTCAGGGACGGGGATAAGCTGATTTCCTTTCTCGAACCGCCCCCCCCCGGGGATGAGAAGAGCAGTTTCTCCGGATTCAAGAAAGAGGTCACCTACGGCTATAAGAATCTGAGTTATTACGGGGATCTGGAAGTGCTTGTAAACGCCGATAAGAGTTGTGCCGTGAACAGGGTAAGGGAAACGGAAGAGGGATTCGACAGGGAGCAATTATTCTCCTACAGTCACCCCTCCCTTGAAACGGCGGCCATGGTATCGGACAATCTCCTCGCAGTGGGTAATAATACCTATTACGGGGGCAGCAATATCATCAATCTTACCGATATCTACACAAACGAAACAATACCCCTGTCCGATGAGAGGGTTATCGTTACCCGGATCCTTCCCGATGATGAAAAGGGCTTCTATTCCCTCGGTTATGCGGAACGGGAGGGAGAGAGCTACTGCGTGGTGAAGTATCATGATCTGAATGATCTTTTCTCACCCCCGGCTACGGTTCTGGAATTCCCCCAGCCTATCGGCAATGCCTGTCAACTGACCCTGAGCGGAGATACCGTCTATGGGGTGACACCGGAAGGAACATGGTACTCCTCCGACAAGGACGGCCAGCCTGAGCCGACTTTTTCCCTGAACAGCATCCTGTCCCACGGAAATTACCTCTATCGCCTGGACAGGGAACACGGTCTGGTGATAAGCAGGAAAGAGGACAGAAAGCCCCTGGTCAGAGTATACTTCTTCGCCGGAGGGGAATGGGTTGCCCAGGCATTGGGAACACCCTATTACTTCCATTCGGCGAAGGGAAGAGATCTTTTTACGGTATATAAAATAGCCGACTAATCGTGGGCCCGGTTCAGACTGATTTTCTGAATGGAATTGCGCACAACGGTTCTCACATTATCTTCCAGGGAGCCGTCCTGAGCTGAACTGTAGATCGATCCCATAAGGGAAACGCGGTACCGGGGCTCCAGATTATTCAAGGAGATGCAGACCATGTCCAGCACGCAGTCATGGCATTTGCAGACATCCTCATCGGAAATCCTGTTCAGCTCCTCTTCCATGATACGAAAGACCAGTTCCTCCGTATGATTCTTCAGATTGGATAAATCGTAACTATCGTCCAGTGCCATTTCCTAACTCCTTTCTCGAACTGGTCGGCCACAACGCGGCCTGTTCCCTTTTGCTTCCTTTTCTAAGGTGCCTGATGGGTCATTGACTCGAAACGGGTATACCGCGGGATGAACATAACTTCCACCGTATCGGTAGGACCGTTTCTCTGCTTGGCCACAATGACCTGCGTCCTGATACCATTTTCATCACCTTCGCCGTTTTTGTCAACAATTCTTTCCCGGTGAAGGAGCATGACCACATCCGCATCCTGTTCTATAGCTCCCGATTCGCGCAGATCCGCCAGTCCCGGGGCTTTTCCTTCGGTCTGACGGCCGACCTGGGACAGAACGACAATGGGAATATCCAGTTCCCGGGCCAGTGCCTTGAGAGAGCGGCTGACTTCGGCCATCTGCTCATGCCGCGGGGTAGCCTTATCCTCCGGGGTGATGAGTCCGATGTAGTCTATAAAAATAATCTCCACCTGATATTTGGCTTTCATCTTTCGGGCCATGGAACGAAGGTCAAGGAGGGAGATATTGGGGGTATCTTCGATATAAAGGGGGGACTCGTACAGACGGCTCGCCGAATCGGCCAGTTTGCGAAAGTCCGATTTAGAGAGAAGACCCGTTCTCAGGGAGTTGGAATTGATCCGGGCATCCAGGGCGAGAAGACGGGTCATGAGGGAGAGATCGGACATTTCCAGGGTAAAGAATCCGCAGGGAATCTTCTTCGTTACCGCCACATTGGCCGCCATGGAGAGGGCGAAAGCCGTTTTCCCGATAGAGGGCCGGGCGCCTATGATGATCATTTCCGACTTCTGAAAACCGGATGTGAGCATATCCAGTTCCTGAAAGCCCGAGGGGACACCGGTAAACTCACCCTTCTGCCTGTAACGCTGCTCCACAAGCTCTACGGCGCGGCGGACTATCTCCCGGGCCGGTTTCAGGTTACCATGGTTCTGGCTGTCGCTGATGCGGAAAATCTCCTTCTCCGCCGATTCAATGGAGTTGCGTGAATCGATCGCATCGCTGTGTACATTGGCTATCATCTGGTTCGCCACATTGAGCAGATTACGCCTTACGGCGCAGTCCTGAACCAGCTTGACATAGTATTCAATATTAGCGGTGGTGGGAACGGAAGAGGTCAGATGGGCCAGATAACCGGCGCCTCCCGATTTATCCAGGAGTTCCATGGACTTAAGCTCTTCCTTGACGCTGAGGATGTCAGGTACGGCACCCCGGTCATTCAGGCTGATGATAGCCCGGAGAATATTCCCGTTGGCGGGCTTATAGAAATCGTCCGGATGGACTTGGCCCAGAACCAGATCAAGAATATCTCCGGTAAAGTTCAGCAGAAGAGCGCCGATGGCCGCCTCTTCCGCTTCCTCATTGTAAGGTGGAATTCTGTCTTTGAGAGACGGAGCAGCCACTACTCCTCCTCTTTTTCCAGACCTTTAACTTCCACTTTGAGATCGGCAAATTCACCGCCGTAGAGTTTTACTTTTACGATATAGCTGCCCACGACCTTAATGGCGTGCTCGGGTACATCGATCTTTTTCTTCTCAATGGCAATACCGATTTTGTTAAGTTCATCCACGATGGACTGGGCCGTAACGGCACCGAAAAGCTTACCCTTCTCACCGACGGGCATGGCGATTTCAAGATTCTCACCGGCCAGACGATCTTTAAGTCCCAGGGCAGCCTTTTTCTTCTCATCCTTTCTCTTTTCGATGGCTGCGGTCTTCTGTTCCAGATTATTAAGGTTCTCTCTGGTGCAGAGGACAGCCATTCCCTTGGGGATGAGGAAGTTTCTGGCGTAACCGTCGGCAACGACTCTTACGTCACCCTCTTCACCCAGATTGGCTACATCCTGACTAAGAATAATTTTCATACTGAAGTCTCCTGTTTTTTCTGACGATTCCTACTGCGCTACGAAAGGCAGAAGGGCGATAGCTCTGGCTCTCTTGATCTCGCGGGAGAGCTTTCTCTGATGCTTGGCACAGGTACCGGTGATTCTTCTGGGAAGGATCTTCCCCCTTTCAGTAGTGAAACGTCTCAGCGTATCCACGTCTTTATAATCGAGGTTCAGCTTGTTAGCGCAAACCTTGCATACCTTTTTCTTGAAATAGGTTCTTTTGGGACCTCTGGAAGATCTGTCGCCGCGGTCTCTGCCGCCGCCATCCATATTATCCATGTTATCGGACATATTTTACTCCTGTGTTTAACTTGGTATCAATTCGCCCGGCACGGCAATACCGCCGTCCGGCATCCAAAAAGGATTAAAAGGGAATGTCGTCCTCGTAATCATCCTGGGCGGGATGAGAGGGAGGGGTATAACTCTCGAAGGACTGGGAACCGGGTCCCGACTGCCTCGGCGGCTGCTTCTGATAGGACGGGCCGTTATTGCCCCCGTAACCGCCGCCGGAGGGTGCTCCCTGATTATAGGATCCCCCTTCGGAGCGGCTGCCGAGAAGCTGAATGTTAACTGCCTCTATAGTTACTTTGCTTCTTTTAGCTCCGTCCTGTTCCCATCTTTCCTGCCTCAGCTGCCCTTCGACGGCCACCTGGGTACCTTTGGTCAGATAAGTATTGAGCGATTCGCCACGTCTTCCCCAGAGGTTGAGATCGAAGTAGTTCGCTTCATCAACCCACTGCTCTCCCTGTTTTCTTCTTCTGTTTACGGCGAGACTGAATTTACAAAGGGCGAAGCCGGAATTGGTGTACATAAGTTCCGCGTCACGGGTGAGCCGGCCAACCAGCATAACCTTGTTGATGTCGTCTGCCATAATAGATTAATCCTCTTTTCTTACAAAAATGTACTTGAGTATTTCGTCGGTGAGTTTCAGATCTTCTTCGAGTTTGACGATTACTTCCGGATCCAGATCGAGATTAAAGAGATGATAATGACCGTGCTGTTCGTTATCTACTTCGTAGGCCAGCTCCCGGTCGCCACGGTCCTCTTCGGATTCGATCTTTGCCGATCTCTTGTCAAGGACCTTTTTTACCGCTTCCATACCGGTAACGTATTTGTTCTCTTTTGTCCGGAAAACTACCATTAATTCGTATTTTCTCATGTTTCCTCCTTGCGGACTAGATTGATTTGCCCTTTCTGAGCAAATAAAGAGGCCCAAACAACATACCACGGATGGGCGAAGGGTGTCAATGGTACGAAAAAATCTCATCCCTTCCCTTTTTCCGTCCGAAAATAGGAGCATGACGGAAAATGTTAATTACGAGGACAATATCTTCTTCATATCCCGGACGATCGATCTGCTGAGCCAGGGGGCGGAACTGAATCTGGACCGGGAGCTGTTCTATGAGAAGACCATGGACGCGATCCTGTTCACGGACCGGGCCCTGCAGCACATATTCAAGAATCTCACCGAGAACAGCTATCTGATCAACCGGAACCTCTATCTTCATTCCCTGATGAAGAAAAAAAGAAAATTCACGGACCTCCTGTCTGAAACCCTGGTGAAGAACCGCAGCGACTGGCCCCTGACCGAAGAGCACCGGATCAAACTTCAGAGAGCCCTTGAGATCCATACCGCCGATATCGGCGACATCCGGAATATCCTCTCCTTCTCCGATACGGGGGAAGAGGACAGGGAGATTATCTCCCGGGATGAAATGAACTTCCTCATGGCTCCGGGACTCCTGGATGAAGAAGAAGAGGAGCAGTAGGCCTACTTCATGACCAGCGGATTGATTCCGTCGAACTTCTGACCTTCGAAGCCCACCTGATTTCCCTCTTCCGAATAGATGCGCACCTCCAGATGCAGATGGGGACCGGTGGACTTTCCCGTATTACCTATATCACCGATCTTCTCATTCCGGCTCACCAGTTGCCCGGCTTTCGCATTGGACTGCTGGGCCAGATGGGCGTAGAAGGTGGTGAACCTGGTGATATTCGGATAGGAAGCCCGAATCTCCGAAGTGATCTTATGCTCGATCTCCACGCACCAGCCGTAATCATGGTTTTCCCCATTAAAGACGACCCGTCCGTCATCCACGGAGACGATCGCTCCGGGAATGTCATCCTCCCTCACCAGTATCTCCGAGGGATTGGTGGGGGTTATCTTTAAGATATTACTGATATTAATGATGTCAACGGCGTAATGAGGCCTGTATCCCCCCTCGCCCAGGGGGCTGGCCCTCTTCGAGGTGTAACCGCTGGATATGATGTATCCCTTCCCGTCGTTATCCCCCACATCGTTTCTCACCGGATAGGCCAGATGGGAGAAAACCATCTCGTAGCTGTCCAGTTCCAGAATATTCTCCTGATCCGTGGCCAGGAGCAGTTCCGCTTCGTTCTCCGTCTGGGGCAGACGGGTGAAATGGTAATACATCTCCCCGAAGCTGGCCGACTTTTCAATGAGCGCGGCCAGATAATAGTAGGCCGTCCGCCGGGTCGTCTGCCAGGCGGGCAGCTTGGCGGCGGACTGCTTGACCATTTCGGACATATTGAAGCGGTTGAATTCCAGATTCTGCTGCTCTTTCTGAAGACTCGCTTCCACCGCGGTCAGCTCCAGAGCGACCGAGGAGATACGGTGATTCAGATCCTGCAGGACATTCTCGTTCAGGGTAGCGCTCGATTCGATGGTCCGGTCCAGCCGGTTCACGATGCGCACCATGCGGTTATATTGGATATTACCGGTAAAAAGAGTCGTGAAAAGCCCGAATACCAGTACGGCGGAGGCGATGAGAAAGTAGATATGGGAATAGGATTTCTTCACATAGGGCCGCAGAACCCCGTTGAAGGCCCTGTTGTGGGAGGGCAGCTCCAGATAAAGCCCGCCCCCGGAATTCTCCTTTTCATCGAGGCGCTCCCTCAGATCGACCAGTTCACGCATAAGCAGTCCCGGGTCCATCTCCCGGTCATTCCGGAAGGAAGTGGAGAGACTCCACTCCCCCTTCTCCCGAATAAAGGTCCAGTAAAAGGAAAGGGTGCTGTCCCGTTCTTCGGGCAGAATCAGTTCCGTCAGGACAATCCGATCCTCCCCCTCTTTCTGCAGTCGCAGATAGTACCGGGCCGGTTCTCCCGTCACCATGCAGACACTGTCCTGCCGCTGATAGGTTTTTTCCTCCCCCAGAAGCGTTTCGCCGCGGAGAAGGATATTTCTGGTTATCTGATCTCTTACATCCCTGTCCATTACGGCTCCGTCACAATGAATTCCACACGGCGGTTGAGGGCGCGCCCTTCCTCCGTGTCATTATCCGCCACGGGCCGGGCGGCGCCGTAGCCCTGCACGCTGAGGCGCTTCGCCCTGATACCCATGCCCGTCAGTTCATCCCGAACCGCTTCCGCCCGGGCCAGGGAGAGTGAGTACATGGCCGCTGCATCTCCCACAAGGGCCGTATGCCCCCCGATCTCCACGGAATAGCGTGTCTTCTCCAGAAGAGCAAAGACCTGCTCCAGCTCGGGACGGGACTCATCAAGCATGACCGCGCTGTTCGGTTCAAAGAGAAGACTGTGGGAAATATGGACCACCTGTTCCGAATGAATGGCATTTATCCGATCCCGGAACAGGACGACCTGCTCTTCATTCATCTTCTGCGGCGATGAGGGAGCCTGTCCGTCCCGCACCCGGGTGAAGGAGTTGTAACTCAGCAGGATGGGCTCGCAGGCGGTGGTACTGCGGATTTCCGTTATACCGGAAAGGGCGTACACAAGGGTTTCCCCTTCCCGGGCGTCCACCACCAGTTCGGTCCCCCGAATGCCGGCCACCGTGTTGGCGGTCTCCACCCGGAAGCTCTGATCCCTGAAGAGTTTATGAAATTTAGCATAGAGCTGCCCTTCCCCCTGTCTCAGGGAGATGCTTTTCGCGGTTATTCTGTCCAGATCGGTCACGGCGTTTTCTCCCATGCGGATGAGATTCTCCCGGCTCAGCCGGATATCGATTCTTCCCGATGCTCCCGTTTTCAGGCCCGTGCCGGAGGAGAGCCGCTCCCCCGTCTCAAGGGGGGTCCACTCCCCGTCCTTTATCTTATAAAAACATTCGCCTTCGGTATACGTTACAAGGGGGCGTTCCTGGATCACAAATGGTGTCTGCAAAAGGAGAAATTCTTTTTCCCTGAGCATCATCACCGATAAGAAAACACCGGTTAACGCCAGGATTACCGGTATTCCTATTAGAAACAATCTTTTTTTCATTACATTAATCATAATCAATAGTAAAGGTGCCGTCAATGAATTCGATTTGGTCCCCCCGGAAATTCCTTGATTTCTGTGCCTCTCACTTGCCACAGAGGGTCAATACTTATATGATATCACCATGAATCTCATCATAACCGGATACGGCCGGATGGGCCGGGAAGTGGAAAAAGTATGCCTTGACAGGGGCCACAGCATTCTCTGCCGCGTGGATAAGGGCGGCTTCGGAGACGAAAAAGAGCTCTCCCCGGAACTTCTCTCACGGGCGGACGGGGTAGTGGAATTCGCCCTGGCCGAGGGCTTCGAGGAGAACTGCCGCCTCTATGCCGAATCGGGTATCCCCGTGGTAGTGGGCACCACCGGCTGGTACGACAAGGCCGATGAGATTGCCGCGCTAATGCACGAAAAGGGGGGCTCCTTTCTTTACGGATCCAATTTTTCCATCGGCGCCCATATCTTCTTTACCCTCACAGAAAGGGCGGCGGAACTTATCGCGTCCATACCGGAATACGATATCATGGTGACCGAGTACCACCATAAGATGAAAAAAGACTCTCCCTCGGGAACGGCCATTACCACGGGAGAGAGAATTCTCAAGGGCTGCCCCCGCAAGAAGAGAATGCAGTTCGACAAACTGGACCGTCAGATAGAAGAGGACGAGCTCCACGTGGCCTCCGTAAGGGGCGGCCATATCCCCGGCATACACCGGGTCTACCTGGATTCACCCGCCGATACCATCGAAGTGAGCCATTCCGCCCGGAACCGGTCCGGCTTCGCCCTGGGAGCGGTCATGGCCGTGGAGTGGCTCCAGGGAAAAAGGGGCTTCTTCACCGTGGACGATTTCATTAAGGATTTTTTTAAACTATAATATATTAGAAGCTTTATATAAGCGAGCAGGCCGTGCCGGAGACTAGGCGGTAATGAATCGGCAACCGCAGTGTACGGGAAGTACATGAGGATTGACGATTAGGAACCAACGACGCATACGGTGCGGGATGTCGCTTAGATCAAGCTTCAAAGGAGTTAGCCATGCTGGAAGGTGTATTCACCGCACTGGTCACCCCCTTCAAGAAGAATGGGGAAATCGACAGAGATTCGCTTAAGAAAATTGTGGACTTTCAGATAAAAGAGGGCATTTCCGGCCTGGTTCCCATGGGAACGACGGGAGAGAGCCCCACCGTATCCATAGAAGAGAATATGGACGTGGTGGAGATGGTGGTCAAACTGGCAGACGGAAAGGTTCCCGTTATTGCCGGAACCGGTTCCAACTGTACCGACGAAGCTATCAGAATGACCAAAATGGCCAAGAATATGGGGGCCGATTACTCCCTTCAGGTCAATCCCTACTATAACAAACCCACCCAGGAGGGTCTGTACCGCCACTTCATGGCCATTGCCGATGCGGTGGATCTTCCCATGGTTCTGTACAACATTCAGGGCCGGACCGGGGTGAATCTGGAGACGGAGACCCTGCTTCGTCTGGCGAAGCACGAGAATATTCAAGCAGTGAAGGAGGCCAGCGGCAGCCTTCCCCAGATGATGGACGTGATTAAAAACAAGCCCCGGGATTTCTCCGTTCTCTCCGGTGATGACAATGTGGGACTTCCCCTCACCCTTATGGGAGGCAACGGCATCGTCTCCGTGGCGAGCAACATCATCCCCCGCTGGATGGAGGAGATGGTGACCGCGGCCCGTCAGGGAAATGTGGAGAAAGCCCGCACCATCCATTACGAGCTGCTGCCCCTTTTCAAGGCCATGTTCCTGGAGACCAATCCCATACCGGTAAAATCATGTATGGCCATGATGGGTCTTCTCGAAGAGGAGTACCGTCTGCCCCTCTGCCCCCCCTCAGACGCCAACCGGGAGAAACTCCGGGAGATGATGAGAGGCCAGGGCCTTATCTGACGGAAATCAACAAATGACGACTCGGGAACTGCTCATGAAGGGACGGGAGGAATTATCCCGTTCCGGCGTCAGCGAAACGGTGGATCTGGATACCTCCCTGCTTCTCTGTCACGTCCTGAAGATGGGCCGGGAAAAACTGTACGCCCGCCTCTCCGATCCGGTGGATGATGCCGCAGCGGAAGCCTTTCTGAATCTGACCCGACTGCGTTCGCAGAACCATCCCGTGGCCTATCTGACGGGGACAAAGGAGTTCTTCGGGCGGGATTTCGCCGTGGGCGAGGGAGTGCTTTGCCCCCGACCGGATACGGAGATAATCGTGGAGAAAGCTCTGGAGTTCCTGGGGGATTTTCAGGGAGAG
>JAFGPQ010000019.1 GCA_016936115.1 Spirochaetales bacterium
CGATGTTCTCGTTCAGCCAGCGGGCGATACCGGCTGCGCCGGATTTGTCCGTAACGGTTACCCGGAGCGGCCGGTTCAGAAGGGCGTCCGTATCGAAGATGTTGTAAATCTCCGGACTCTTGAGGATGCCGTCCGCGTGGATTCCCGCCCGGGTGGTGTTGAAGTCCTTGCCCACGAAGGGGTAGTTGGCTGGGATAGAGGCCTTGATCTCCCGGTTGAAGTAATCTGCTATTTCCGTAATCACCCGGGTGTCCATACCCCCCGTGCCGCCGGTCAGGCCGATGTACTCCATCACGGCGCCTTCCAGGGGCGGGTTGCCTGTCCTCTCCCCGTATCCCAGGAGGGAGGTGTTCAGGGCGCTCAAGCCATAAAGCCAGGCAGTTCCCCCATTGATATGGACCTTGTGAAAGTCGTTATGCCCGTGCCACTCCAGCAGTTCCGCCGGATAGCCCAGTTCGCGGCGAAAGGCGTGGACCATTTTGGGAATGCTCCGGGGCAGCACCGCTCCCGGGTAGGAGATGCCGTAGCCCATGGTGTCGCAGAGCCGCACCTTGACCGGTATGCCCGACTCCCGGGACAGCTTGAGAAGCTCCCGGGCGAAGGGGAGGCAGAATCCGTAGATATCGGCACGGGTGATGTCTTCAAAGTGACAGCGGGGGATAATTCCCTCGTTCAGAGCATCTTTGACGATGGCCAGGTAGTCTTCCATGGCCTTGCGGCGGGTCTTCTTGAGTTTGAGAAAGATGTGGTAATCGGATACGGAGGTGAGGATTCCCGTCTCCTTCAGGCCCCTCTCTTTCACCAGGGCCAGATCGTTCCGGTCCGCCCGGATCCAGCTGGTGATTTCGGGAAAGGGATGGTTCTTGCTCTGGCAGATATCCAGAGCCTCACGGTCCCGTTTGCTGTAGATGAAGAATTCGCTCTGCCGGATAATGCCCTTCGGCCCGCCCAGACGGTGGAGTAGAGTGAAGAGATCACCGATCTGCCGGGGCGTATAGGGAGGCCGCGACTGCTGTCCGTCCCGGAAGGTGGTGTCCGTAATCCAGATGTCCTCGGGCGGGTCCGGGGTGATGAAACTCTTCTCGAAGAGAATGCGGGGAACCTCGGAATAGGGGAACTGCTCCCGATAGAGCTGGGGATCTTTCACATCGGCCAGGGTGAAATCGGGAGAAACGGTCCTGATATCGTTTTGAAACATGGAAACACCTCTTTAACGCATTAATATATCTCGTTTGCTGTTTAGTCAATACATAAAAGTTACGAAATATGTCAAATATCGCTAAAAAGGTGTATCCGGAAGACCTATTTGTACCTCTTTCTGGCAATAACTTCGATCTCTACCAGAACATCCTTCGGCAGGCGGGCCACTTCCACAGCCGCCCGGGCGGGATAGGGTTCGGCGAAGAACCGGCCGTAAACTTCGTTCATGGCGGCGAACATATTCATATCCTTGAGAAAGACGGTCGCCTTGAGGACATCGGCCATGGTGCAGCCCGCCGCCTCCAGCACGGCCTGTACATTCTTGAGGGATCTTTCGGTCTGTATGGTTATGTCGTCGCCGGCCACTGCCCCCGTTTCCGGGTCAAAGGGAATCTGGCCGGATACGAAAACCAGATCTCCGGAGCGGGTGCCCTGAGAGTAGGGTCCTATGGCACCGGGAGCCCCGGTGGTGCTGATTGCTTCTTTCATTGTGAATTCCTCCATTTCATGTGTTACGGTTCTGATCATATCCTAACACATTTTTTTCATTTATTAACCGAACCGTAACGGCATTGAGATAACTTGGAAAGATAAACCGATGATTTGCGGTTTCGGAGGATTATCTATGAAAAAGAGAGTGGCCTTTTCCTGTGCGGGAGAAGGGTTCGGTCATATCGCCCGCATCGTAGCACTGAGCGAAAAGCTGCGGGAGGAACTGGACCTGGTCTACTTCGTCCCCGAGTCGGTACAGGGATTTCTTTTCAGCCATCTGGGGGATGTTCCCGTGGTCACCATTCCCTCTTTCCGGTTTGTCCTTAAGGATCACGGAGTGGATTACTTCGAAACAAGCCGGGTCAACGCCAATCATATTCTTCATTTCAAGCGCATTACCGGGCAACTGAAGAATCAGCTTGCCGAGATGAGGGTGGATGCCCTTGTCTGTGACTTCGAGCCCTTCGTTTCCCGGGCCGCCGCCGGTCTGGGACTGCCCCTCTTAAACCTGAATCATCCGGGGATTGTCCTCAAGACGCTCTCCCTGAGCTTTGACGGCATGGTCAGCCGGGGTGTAGCCCGTTTCATGACCCCCCGGGCCCAGGAAACCCTGTTCTGTTCCTTCTTCAACGGGGAAGTGGGCCCGATTATCCGCCGGGAAATTCGGGAAAAAACACCGACCCGGGAGGACTTTTTCTTGGTCTATACCAAGAAAGATTCCCGGGTGAAGATGATGGAAGCCCTGAAAAATTTCCCCGATCTGCGGTTTGACGTCTATCCCAGGCCGGAGGGGGACTTCGCCGACGCCCTGAGCCGCTGCAAGGGGGTTATCGCTCCTGCGGGACATCAGTTACTCTCGGAAGCGCTTTACCTGGGAAAACCGGTGCTGGCCTTTCCCCAGAAGGGGCAGTACGAGCAGAAGGTCAACGCCCGGATGTTGGAAAAATCAGGTTACGGTATTCACGGGCGGTTTTACCGCATGAAAAAAGATCTGAGCCGGTTTCTTGAGCGGATTGATGAGCTGCCCACAGGCCAGAACCGGTTCGAACGGTTTAAATTCACCGATGACACGGATTACATCGTGAACTACATCATCGATTTTGTGAACGCCCAGACAGCGGGGGAACCGACGAAGCTTTATCAGTATACCTATCTTGATACGATTCAGGAGAAGTACGATCTGATCTCCCGGGAGCTGCTGAGGGGGTAGAAGGGCGAAAGTCGAAGGATGAAAGCGGAAAGCGGAATGTATCAGGATTCTGTCTCGCTGAATGCTACCATTGGATACTCCTTCTCTGGTAATACTTATTACATACTGAGTGGCGGAGTCGCTGATTTTATCTTTTTTCATGATGGCTTTTCGAATTATGTTTTTGATTTTCTGAATGTTAATGCAGGCATTCTAGATATCCCGTTTCTACGGGATTCTTTTATTAATTCACAGCTCAGTATCATCCTAAAACGACCGTATTCTATGGTTGGTATGATTCCGAGAATGATATCAGTTATGATTACGAATATGATATTCTGGGTCAGGGTATCGGTCTGAGCGGTAAAATGGGTTATGATTTCGATAAGGATGATAAGGGTCTTTCCTTGAATCTGCAGAGCGGAGCCAGCTTCAGCTATTTTCCTAAGCAGGAAATCTGGGTTCCCCTCTTTTCCGCTTCCCTCGTCCTGTCCTGGAAATAAGCAGGGAAGTCCCCCAATTATAGGGAGGACTTTCCGTTATTTTCTGCTATTCCGCAATCTCCCATTGGGCGAATTCCTCGGGGTGATCTTCCTGCAGCGCCTTGAGGGTATCCTTTCTCAGTGATGAGAGATTCTTTGTAATGCCCTTGATATTCATGTTATAGCTTCCCTCTTTTTCTCCACGGGCAATAATGATCTGGAATCCTGTGGATGTTACGGTAATCTTTCCCGGCTCGGTGGTGAATTTACAGTAATCTTTTTTGAATTCAAACATTTTACCGTCAACATTGCTGGCGCTATTGAATTTGAAGAGGCCTCCCTTGACATAGTAATCTCCCGGAGGCAGGGCAGAGGAAAAGATATATTCCGCATCGTTTTCAACTTTGATTCTGGCCACTTCCTGTTCCGAATTCTTGTCGGAGATGACGAGAATATAGTTGCCGAAAGAAGCAATCCCCCTATCCCTCTGATAGTCCAGAGGAATCAGTACGAGTGTTTCCTGCCCGGTTTTGGGCGTAGGCATTGAGGCGCAACTCATGAAAAGGATCCCTAAAAGTAATATGGCGATTTCTTTACGCATATAAACTCCTGATAACGTGGTGTATAATCAATTATATTAAGAAGATATAGGCCCATATGTCAATGTAAAAAATAAATATTAAAAAATTAATACGATTTGAATTATCACCCTTCGGCTTCTGCCAGTTCGCTCCACCGTTTCTCTGCGGTTACAAGCTCAAGTTCCAGCTCCTTGTATCGTTTCGTCGCTTCGGCCAGTTTTTCAGGATCCGTCTCGGTGCCGAACCGCTCTTCCAGAAGGGATTTCTCCTCTTCCAGCTCCATAATTTTTTCGGTCAGAATGTCCAGTTCCTGTTTTTCCTTGAAGCTCAGACCCTTCTTCTCCCGGTTGATCTGCTTCCCCGCCGGGGGCTCCACCCGCTTCGCAGCCAGTTCCGCTTCCCGCTCCTCTTCCCGACGGGCTTCCCGGTAATCGGAGTAACTGCCCGAGAATCCCAGGATGGTTCCGTCCCCCTTGAAGACGAAGAGGTAATCCGTGGTACGGTCCAGGAAGGCCCTGTCATGGGAGACGATGAGAAGACACCCTTCGAACTTGTCGATATAGTCTTCAAGCAGTTCCAGGGTGTCCATGTCCAGGTCGTTGGTGGGCTCGTCAAGAATCAGAAAATTGGGGTTATCCATAAGAACCCGGGCCAGATAGAGGCGCCGCCGTTCCCCGCCGGAGAGCCGTTTGATCTTTTGCCGGTGCAGACTGGAGGTGAAGAGAAAGCGTTCCAGATAGCCGGCGGCGCTCACCTGGGAGCCGTCGGGCAGGGTGATCCTATCGGAAATTTCCCGGATGTAGTCCAGCAGTGTCTGCTCCGGGTTCATGGGGCGGCTCATCTGATCAAAATAGCCGAAGTGGGTATTCACCCCCTTCTCGATGCGCCCTTCGTCAATGGGAAGCCGTTCGGTCAGCAGATCCAGGAATGTTGTCTTGCCCGAGCCGTTGGGGCCGATGATTCCGATCCGTTCCCCCTTCTTGAAGCGGTAGGTGAAGGGGGTGATAATCTGCCGATCTCCGTAGTGTTTCTCCACCTTGATCAGGTCGACGATCCGTTTGCCCAGTCGCCGGTTACCCGAAGTGAATTCCGCCATCTGCTGCTGCGCCTCTACCCGGCTGTCCATGAGACTCTCGATTTTCATCTTGCGTTTTTTGTCCTTGGTGGACCGGGCCTTAGGCCCCTGGGCGAGCCAGGCCATTTCCATTTTCAGAATCGCTTCGATGCGGTTCTGCTCCCGGGCTTCCCGGTCCAGCCGCTCCCGCTTCTTCTTCAGGGAAACCGAGAAGTTACCCGGGTACTTGTAGATGCGCTGCCGGTCCAGCTCCATGATGGCGTTGCATACCGAGTCCAGAAAATAACGGTCGTGTGTTACCATGACGAAGGCGGCCCGGGTTTTGCGGAGCCATGTTTCCAGCCATTCGATGGTGTCGATGTCCAGGTGGTTGGTGGGCTCGTC
>JAFGPQ010000188.1 GCA_016936115.1 Spirochaetales bacterium
GGATGATTCAGGAAAATCTGCTGGAACGGACCCGGCGGATGGCCACCATGGGGGGACTCACCTCGGCCATGGCCCACGAGATCAGGCAGCCCCTGAACCTGATCAAAGTTCTGAGCGACACCCTGAGTTACAGCTTGAGCCTTCCCGAAGAGAAGCGGTACTCCCCCGAAGTGCTTCAGGAGAAGCTGGCCGACATATCCCGGGGGGTGGACCGGATAAACGACACCATAGGGAATCTGCGGGCCCTTTTCAATATCAGCGGCCGGGTCGAAAGGGAACCCTGCGATCTGAATAATGTGATCGGACGCACCCTGAGTTTCTACGAGCAGCGGCTCAAAGCGAACGGCATCAACCTGAGCCTGGAACTGGATTCCCGGATACCCCTCATGACTCTCTCACCTATACAGATACAGGAGATCCTGACCAATCTGCTGAATAATGCTATTGATGCTCTGGAAGGGTTCAGCCCCCCGTCGGGAGAGGAGAAGAGAATGTGCATCCGTACTATCCTGACCCCCTCCCATGTGGTTCTGAGGTGCTGCGATAACGGACCGGGAATTCCCGACGATCACATAGCCTCCCTTTTCGATCCCTACTTTTCCACGAAGACCGAACACGACGGCATGGGGATGGGCCTGTATCTGGTAAAACGGATGACCGAAGAGATGAACGGGACCATACGGGTAGAGAAAAGGCCCGAGCCGGGGGCTCACTTTCTTCTGGAGTTCGCCCTGTGAAAGTGATGATTCTGGATGACGAGGCGGAACTGGTCGCCGCCCTGGATGATTTTCTGAAGCTGCGCGATGACCTGGAGACAGCGACCATGACCGACAGCAACGGGGCCCTGGAGTATCTGCTAAGGGAAGAGGCGGATCTTCTCATAAGCGACTGCCGCATGCCCGGCCTCTCCGGCATTGATCTGGCGGAGCGATTGTCCCGGGAAAAACCGGGTCTCCGGACCATTCTGGTTTCCGGAGAAGAGGATATTATCCAGTCCATCAACGCCTTTGACCTGGGTATCTACGACTTCATAACCAAGCCCCTGGATCTGAACAGGCTGAGCGCCATGCTGGATAAACTCACCGCAGAGAAAAAGGGGGAAGCCCCGGCTCAGGAACTGGAAAGGCTTCTGCAGAAGGATAAAATCTCCCTGGAGGATATCACCCTGCCCCGGGAGCTCTTCTTCCTGGACGGGAAGCAGCAGTTCGTTCTGGCGGACCGGAAGATGCAGAAGCTGCGCAAGAAAATCGCCAAACTGGCCCGGTTCACCCACATACCCATTCTCATAGAGGGGCCCACCGGGAGCGGCAAGGAGATGGTGGCCCGGATGATCCACCGGGAAGCGGGGACGGCGGACGCCCCCTTTGTGGGACTGAACTGCGGAGCCATAGAGGGGAATCTTTTCGAGTCGGAACTCTTCGGATACGAAAAGGGGGCCTTTACCGGGGCGGACAGCCAGGGAAAGCCGGGCAAGATAGCCCTGGCCGAAGGGGGCACCCTGTTCCTGGACGAGATTACGGAGATTTCTCAAGAGATTCAGGTGAAGCTGCTCCGGGTTCTGCAGGAACAGGAGTACTACCCCGTGGGGGGCAGCCGGGTGAAAAAGGTGAAGGCCCGCATCGTCTGCGCCACCAACCGGGATATCGCCTCGCTGGTGCGGGAGGGGCTGTTCCGGGAAGATCTGCTCTACCGGCTGGATGTGTGCAAGCTCACCATCCCCCCCCTGAAGGAGCGACCCGATGACATACTGCCCCTGATCATTCACGGCCTGCAGGAGATTGGCCGGCAGAACCGGGTCTCCCTGCCCCGGATAAGCGGGGACGCCCTGAAAGCCCTGAGAAACTACGACTGGCCGGGCAATGTGCGGGAACTGAAGAACTGCCTGACCCGGGGGGTCCTCTTTTCCGACTCCCGGCTCCTGACCGGGGAGGACTTTTTTCCCGATTCGGCCGCACAGGTTCCCGAGAACTCCCGATCCCCCTTTCTTCTCCCGGAAGAGCCCTTTGACCTGAACCGTATGGTGGAAGAACTGATCCTGCAGACCCTGGAAAAATTCGACGGCAACAAGAGCCGGGCGGCGGATTACCTGGGACTGGACCGCTATCAGTTCTACCGCCGGTACCGGCAGGTCCTGGAAGAGTATCAGAGCAGGAACGACTAGGCTTCCGAAAATTGGCACGCCCTTTGCAATGTGATGGGTATGTCAAAAAGTCCCGAAACCATCTATCTTATCGATGATGACCCGAGCAGTCTGGCGAGCCTCTCCTTTCTCTTGCAGACCTACGATTACCCGGTCATACCCTTCTCCTCTGCCAAAGAGGCCTTGAAGCAGATCATGACGGCTCCGCCCGCTCTGGTCATCACCGATTTTGCCATGCCCGAAGAGAACGGCATCTCCCTTTCCAGCAAGATATTAGAGCAATTCCCCGATTTACCGGTGATTCTCATATCCGCCTTTATCGATGAAAGCATCGGTACGATTGCTCAGAAAGCGGGGATAGCCTCTTTTATAGAAAAACCTGTGAACAGCTCCCATCTGATCGGGACGCTCCGGCAGCTGCTGCCCCGGGAATAGTTGTATGACTGTGCGAAGAAGCACAGCGTGCAGTGTGATTAATCGCACAAAAACACCTAAAGGATGAACGATGATCGATTTAAGTAAAATATTGTTTCCCTATGCCGATAAAGATGCGGTTCTGCGGCGAAAGGCAAATAATTTCTTCTTCTCCCTGACTCTGATTATGCTATGCATCATAGTCTTTCTCATTTCCCAGTCTATTCTGGGCATTCCCTACCCGGACGCCTTTCTTCTCTCTTTCCTGTCCCTGATTCTCCTGTCCCTGGCCATGGGGATCTTTTACTCAGGCCACTTCGGTACGGCCAGCACCGCCGTTCTTGCCATACTCTTTGTGGTGAACAGCCTGATTGTTTACGGGGGCTCGGAGAACGGGATTCAGAAGATCTTTAATCTGGCGCTCATCCAGGGCCTGTCCCTGTTCTTTTCGGTCATGGTAGCCACGAGAAGGCTCCAGATTCTTCTTGTCGGCGCGGCGATGATTCTGTCATCGGTCCTCATGACATTCATTACCCTTTTGCCCGGCGCCGGGGATTATCAGACGCGCTACTACGCCGCCCTGATCACCACGGTTCTGCTCATCGTCACCGAAACGGGCATCGGCCTGGCGGTATACCATATTCTCCATTCCGCCCTGGAAGAGACCCATGACATCATGGAACGGGACGTTCCCTCCCAGTTGCCCAACGGAAAGAAACTGGACCGCATCAGCCGGGAGCTCTTCGAAGAGAACAGGCCCTTTCATCTCCTGTTCTTCAAGATTGAGAACTTCACCGAGCTGCTTTTGAATCTCTCCCACGACAGCGCCCTGGAGGTGATTGTCCAATCCGCCTCATACCTGCGAAAACTCTTCGGAGGCGAGGTATACCGCCTGTCCCAGGCCGTTCTGTGCCTGGTGACCTTCGACAGCCGGGACAGAATCCGCCAGATAGTCCGGGAGGGATCGGAATACTTCCGCACCCCCGTTAAGATGACCGCCATCAGCACACAGCTCACCGTGCGCATGGCCGTTCTGGAGGCGGACCGCGAGAGCGACGACATTCACAGCATTATCAACCGGGGCTACCTCTCCCTGCTCAAGGCCCAATACGAAAAGAAGGCCTATCTCATGCCCGAAGAGAGGGACGAGCAGAACCGGAACAACCGGATAAACTTTCTGCACGAGCTCTCCGCCGCCATTGAAAACGACGAGTTCCGCATCCACTACCAGCCCATCGTGAACGACAGCCGCAAAATCGTCTCCTTCGAAGCCCTGAGCCGGTGGACCAGAAAGGACGGGGGCGAAGTCTCTCCGGACTACTTCATTCCCCTTATGGAACGGACCGGTCTTATTTCCGATTTCTTCACCCTCATGATGAAGAAGGTGCTCCGGGACCTGGGTACCTACGAAAAGCTCTTTCAGGGCTGTAATGTCTGGGTGAACGTAAGTCCGGAGCTGATTAACCAGGGCTACGATTTCAACGAGATGATCAAACTGGTGGACTCCTTTGACATACCCCATGAAAAACTGGGCTTCGAACTGACCGAGACTTCCCTGGCCCAGGACCATGCCTCCGTCTCCTCCCTGATCGCCTACCTGCACGGCCGGGGATTCAGCATGGCCCTGGACGACTTCGGCATCGGCTACTCCAACCTCTCCCAGGTGCTGCAGCAGAGTTTTCACAAGATCAAGTTCGACCGCTCCTTTTTGCACGACCTGGCGGTCAAACCCCAGAACAAGCATCTGCTCAAGCTGCTGATCGAGTTTTTTCAGGAACATCACTATGTCACAGTCGTCGAAGGGATTGAGACGGAGGAGGAGTTCGACCTGATGAAATCCTACGGCTGCCATACCTTCCAGGGCTTCCTTTTTCACCGCCCCGATGCGCCGGATCAGCTTATGGAAAGGGAATTCGTGACGGCCTGAGAAAACCGGGCTATATTGGGGATATGAAAGGTATCATTTCCCCGATAGTTCTTTTTCTTATTGTAACGGGAACGGGATGCGGCGGTATGTTTACCCCGAATACCGACGGCCCCCCCGATTTTCCTGCCGCCTCTACCGCCGATCATTCGATCACCCGCAGCCTCTATGACGGGCAGATTCCCCCGGCAGCGATTCAACAGGCCGTGGATACCCTGCACATAGGCTACGGACACACTTCCCACGGGAGCCAGATTACCGACGGTATGTCCGGCCTGGTCGCCTTCGCGAACAATAACGGAAACTGGAGTCAATACGGAACCGATCTCTTCGCCTGGAGCCATGACGGTTCCGCGGGGCTGCATCTCTTTGACGGCTATACCAGCGGAACCTCCTATCTGGAAGATGACTGCGGAGTCTCCGGCTGGGATGAGGAGACCCGGGAATACCTGGATTCCCACCCCTCATGCAACGTGATCATGTGGTCCTGGTGCGGCCAGGTGAACGAGGTGAATCTGACTACCCACTATCTGGAACCCATGGCCGCCCTGGAAACGGAGTATCCCGACGTGACTTTCATCTATATGACCGGCCACCTGGAGGGAGGCCCGGATGATCCCGCCCTCAACAGCGTACTGGCCAGTAATAATGTCATCAGGGACTACTGCGAGGCCAACGGCAAATGGCTCTACGATTTCGCGGATATCGAAAAATACAATCTGGACGGAGAATATTTCGGTGATAAACTGGCCACCGACGGCTGTGCCTATGATTCCGACGGAGACAATTACCGAGACGGGAACTGGGCTCAGGAGTGGCAGAACAGCCATACAGAAAACACGGACTGGTACAGCTGCGGCGCCGCCCATTCCCTGCCGGTCAACGCCAATCAGAAAGCCTATGCCGCCTGGTGGCTCTTCGCCCGTCTCGCCGGTTGGGAAGGCTAGGATAATTCCCATTACTGCGCTACATTAGGGGCATGAAAAAACTTGCCTCAACCGCACTGATCCTCCTGTTTTCGGCCCTGTTCCTCTCCTGCTCCCCCCGGGGCAGTCAGATTCAGGTTAACTTTGCCTTCGATAAATCCCGGGCCAGCGACTGGAAGAACGCCTACGTGATCTGGCTGGAGAACGAAGAGGGACAGATGCAGCACCTCTATGTCTGCAAACGGATTCTGGACGGCTCCCTCACGGACGGAGAGTTTTCCCTGCCCTTCTGGCATCTGAACCGTTACGATGGGAACGACGCCGCTCTCAAGGCGGATGTGGATAGCGTCACCGGCGCCACGAAAGCGAACCGGGACTTTACGGTCAAGGCCGATATAGACCCCGCCCTGGGTCAGAAGTTTACACTCTACTTCGAGTACGACCAGTCCTTTCAGTTCAACGACTGGTTCCCCGGAGCCCCCTACAATATGTTCGATCAGCCCTCGGTTCTGTATAAGGCCCAGATAGACCTGTCCCGGGGAGCCGCCGATTATACCCTGGAGCCTGTGGGCTTCGTACCCATGTACGACAGCTACCCCGATATGGTTCTTACCCCCGCCGATGAGGAGGCTGTGAGAAACGGCACGAAGACCTTCGCCCGGGGTGTCCTTTTCGAAGAGATGGGCTACATCACCCGCGCCCGGATCACCGACGGCAGCGGGAATCCCGCCTTCGGCGAGATCGACAGTGTGAACGGGGCGCTGCGGTCGGTGAAGAGCATTACCGCGGAAGTGAAATAGGGGCCGTGAAACCAACTCATATTTCATTTTTTTGAATTTTCAGGTAGAATGAGTTCTATTAGGAGATCAAATGCCTTTAATATGTGAATTCTTGGGTATAAAGATTTATATGTATTGGGATGACCATACACCTCCTCATTTTCATGCTCAGTACGGTAATGCGAAAGCCCTTATTTCAATTCTGGATGCGGTTGTAATAAATGGCTCTCTACCATCAAGACAATTGAAGTTAGTTCTGGCGTGGTGTGAGTTGCATGAAAACGAATTAATCGCAAATTGGGAATCTGCGAAGAAACATGGAGAAATCCATCGAATTGATCCCTTAACATAAGGAATGAGATATGCATGATGTTGTACAAGTTATTCCTCAGTCAAATTTTACAGTATTTGTCTATTTTTCGGATGGAATAATAAAAAAATATGATGTATCTCCCCTAATAGGAAAAGGAATCTTTAGCAAGATCTCAGATATAAAAGATTTTCTCAGTAAATGTACTGTTCTCAATAACACTCTTGCCTGGGATATTTCCGGGAATTATGATCCTTACAGCTGTATAGATATAGATCCAGAAAATATTTACGAGAATTCCGAAACAGTATCGGACCCCCTTTCCTAATAATCTCCCCATGAAGGATTATGGACACTCTCCACAAATGGCTCTTCTCATGGGCAGATATGCCTTTGCCCGGGATAGGATCGGTCAATCCCCGGCGGACGTCTGGATTCTGACAAACGGGAAAACGGGGGAAAGATTATTCCTGAAAATCAGTTCCCGGAGTTTTGCCTCGACCACCTATTCCGTGGAGAGGGAAATGGGGGTACTGAAATGGCTGGACGGAAAAAAATCCGTTCCCTCGGTTCTGGACTATTTTGAGAATGAGAACTATCAATTTCTCCTGACTGCTCCTATGGCCGGAACAGCGATTATCGAGAAAAAGATATCCCCCAATGATTTTATCGATTCTCTCGCACAGGGCATCCGGGCGCTGCAATCCGTTCCCCTGGAAGACTGTCCCTTTGACAGTTCCCTGGATACGCGGATGGGGGAGTTGAAATATCTGGTGAAGGAAAAACTCGCCGCCTTTGATGATTTTTATCAAGCCGGCCTTCCCTTTTATGCGCCGGAGGATCTCATTAATTATCTGGAAAGCCATCGCTATCCCGAGGAACCGGTCTTTTCCCACGGAGATTATCAGGACAGCAACATTTTTATCTCAGACGCATTAGGTTTCATCGACTGGGGCCGGGGAGGCAGAGCGGACAAATGGTGCGATATCGCCCATGCCTGCCGGAATATCAAAGAGCGGTGGGGCGATGGAAAATATACGAGCCGGTTCTTCGAAAATCTGGAACTGGAACCGGACTGGGAAAGGATCAGATTCCAGCTATGGCTCGATGAGCTGTTCTGAGTCCATAAAATCAGAGTGAAGTTCCCGGGAAAGACTTACGTTTTTTTTCCATTTACCCTACAATATCGGTAATAATTTACTGACTTTGTGTACAGGAGAAAAGCATGTGTAAAAAGATTTCCCTTATAATTGCGTCACTTTGTCTGGCCGCCGCCCTCTTCGCCCAGGGCAATTCGGATAAATCCGCCGAAAAAGTCCGCATAGGCTTCATGCCCGACCCGGGCGCCCTGCCCCTGATCGTCATGGACGATGTGGAGTCTATTCCCTTTATGAGCGCCCGGGAACGGGACACGGCCCTGGCCGCGGGGGAACTGGACGGGATTTCCGGAGACATGGTCGGCCTTTTGCACTTTGAAAAGAACGGCACCCCCCTTAAGATTCTGACCCTGACCGAGTGTCACTTTTTCATCACCGCCCATCCGGACCATGTAAAAGATGCTGTCTACCGCGTGGGGATTTCCGAGAATACGGTCATTGAGTACCTGGTGGATACCCTGCTGGCGGGAAAAACGGTCGAAAAGGTGGCCGTGCCCCAGGTCCCGGTGCGCCTGGAGATGCTCCGCTCGGGCAAACTGCCTATGGCCTGTCTCTCCGACGGTCTGGCCTGGCCCCTTATGGCGGACGGTTTCGTCAATATTGTGGATCAGGCCGATACGGATCTGACCCCCACCATCCTGGCTTTGTCCGGAAAATTCATTGAAGAGAACCCCAGGAAGGTAGAAGAACTGAAAAAATCCTGGAACGGGGCGGTAAAAAAGATCAACGCCGATCCGGACAAATACCACGATCAGCTCCTTGATGCGATCCGCTTGCCCGAGGCTCAGGATTTTCCCATGCCCCTTTTCAAGGAGATCACCCTGCCTACTCAGGAGTACTTCGATTCGGTGACCGCCTGGTACGAGACGAAATACGCCATCTCCCTGGACATCACCCGGGACGGGGCGGTCATTCGCTGATGGCTTTTAAGAATCTGCGCCATTTCATTCAGGAGCTGGAGAAACGGGGGGAGCTTAAGCGGATTACCGACGAAGTGGATCCCCGCCTGGAGATTACCGAAATTACGGACCGGGTCTCCAAGGCCCGCGGGCCGGCCCTTCTCTTTGAAAATCCGAAGGGTTCCGACTATCCGGTCCTGATCAACGCTTTCGGCAGTTACGAGCGCATGGCCCTGGCCCTGGGGAGTAACTCCCTGGAAGAGAAGGCCCGGGAACTGGAGGAGCTTCTGGACTGGGCCTTCTCCCAGATGGTGAAGATCGATCTGGCCAGCTTCCTTCCCAAGGCCAAATGGGCCCGCCTCTTCCTTCCCCACCGCACCATGGGCAAAGCCCCCTGCCAGGAGGTGATTGACCATGAGCCGGATCTGACGAAGCTCCCCGTGCTGACCTGCTGGCCCGGGGACGGGGGCCCCTTTTTTACCCTGCCCCTGGTCATTACCCGGGATCCGGAGACCGGCTCCCAGAACATGGGCATGTACCGGCTTCAGGTGCACGACAAAAACACCACGGGCATGCACTGGCATCTGCACAAGGACGGGGCC
>JAFGPQ010000189.1 GCA_016936115.1 Spirochaetales bacterium
AGGGCGTCGATCCCGTTGGAAGCGGCTCCCACAATCCGGAACTGGTCCCCCTCCGAAAGGAGAGCGGTCAGGGAATCCCTGATCAGATTCTGATCCTCCGCCAATACAATGCTAGCCTTCACTATGGTCCCCCCTGAGTTCGCTTACCGATTTCCTGATGGCGGTCATGCTCTTTGTAGCATGGGCCAGCAGACGGTTCAGATTTTCTGCGGAAATATCCCCTGTCTTCAGTTCGGCTCTGAGACGGGTGAGCTGCTTCTCCACCATCTTTTGAATCGATCCGGATATGCGGGTGCGGATTTCATTCTCCTCCCGCTTTATCGTAAGATTGTTCTCCCGGCCGCCCTGGAGAATGGTCTGCCTGTTGTGCAGGATACGGTTCTGTTCTGAGAGACGGGATACCAGAGCCTGCTCCTCCGAGGTATCGAGCAGGGTCAGCAGAAAACCCTTCTCCCTCTCCAGACGGATGAAGCGGAAGGAGTAATGCCTCTCTTCCAGGCGGATCATCCCCCTGCCTTCGTCCCCCCGGTTATAGAGCTCTTTCAACTCATCCAGATCTCCCTTGTCCCGGTCGGTCAGAAGAAAGAGTTCGGTCAGATTTCTGCCGGGACGGATCAGGGGAGGGGGGAAGATATCCTGTCCCCCTGAAATGATCCGGCGCTGACTGTCAAAGAGCATGACCGACTCCCGCAGGGTTTTGACAATCCAATTCTGATGGGCTTTCCAGTTTGAGGAATCCCGCCTTACTCTTTGAAACAGGACCAGGAGAAGCAGGGACCCTCCCGTCATTGCGGGGATACCCAGGGGGGCGGGCATTTTGATTCGGAACAGCATGATGAAAACCGCCGTGAAAAGGATAAGCCAGGGGCCGGGATCGAAGACGTTCTCACCGGCAGGAATGAGCAGAACCGTTATGACGGGCAGTGTCAGAAGAGAGAAGCCCCCAAGCAGGGAGCGGATGTTCCCGTCGGGACAGACGGGCATCAGCACTCTTGCCATGAGAAACAGAATGAGCAGCAGACAGGCCGTGCCGTACCGCCCCCGTTTCTCTTCCGTGAACAGATCGGTCATGGATATAGTCAGGGGAAACAGGGCGAAGGCTGTCATTAAAAGTGATAAGAAATTGCTATAGCTGTAGTAACTCTCCATTCGTCAAGACATTATGACGCAAAAACGGCGGCCTATCAAGAAAAATCATGACTTTTTTCACTGGCTACCCTGTTACCAAAGTTATGCTTTTCCCTATCGATTTTCCCTTAAGGTAATTAGGGAAGCCCCCGGGGATGGGCTATATTATAACTGTTATGGAGGAACACTATGTTCAATATTAAAAAGTTCACCCTGTTCGCCCTTGCCCTGGCCCTGACAGGGGTCTCTCTGTTCGGTCAGAGCGATGTCCTGTGGGGGAGTAATTACGCCGGGGGCAATACTGTTTTCGGCGCGGCGGCGGCCTATGAGACGGGCCAGTTTTACAATCAGAAGGCACTGGCCCTCTACCCTTCGGCGGAACTCCTGCTGTGGAAGCCGAATTTCGGGGGGTATGCTCCCCTGGATCTGGGGCTGATGGCGGAGGGCCGCCTGGGTCTTCCCCTGAGCAAAGAGACCCCCTTTGTACTCGGAGCGGGGGGAGGCGCTGCCATACACTTCGGCTTCAAGGGTTTTGATTTCCCCTATGCGGAGTATCTGGGCCGACTTGATTTTTTCGCCCGCATCGGCGTCTCTTTTGATCTGATCAAAGGGTCCGGAGATGACGCCCTGGGGCTTATCGCCACTTCGGGGGCCAACTATTTCATTGACGACCGGCTCATGCTGGGGCTGGCCTATACCGGCTGGGGCAGCGGCAATTCCGGCTATGACGGCGTATCGGTACAGGTGCAGTACCGGCTGGGAAAAACTCCCGTTGTCAGGGGAATGGGCGATGCCTGGAAGACCTATCAGGACACGGTGGATGCGGTGGAAGCCATCGGACCGGTCACCCAGTTCTACGCCTTCTATGTTTACGCGATCTACTCGGGGGGCTACTACTGGGCTCCCGAATCCTATGAGCCGGGCCAGGGAAGCCTCTGGCGCTATACCGAGGACGGGGAGGATCCCTTCTTCCTGGAACGGGTTCTTCTGGACAGGACCGCCGAAGGTGACGAGTGGTGGAGCCTGACCTATTCCGACGGGGAGGACGAGGAGTATCCCTTCGAATTCCTTTTGAGCGCCGACAAGGAGCTTCAGGTCCTGTACTACCGGGATGATTCGGGCCGGGTGAAGATGTACGATTTCCTGCAGGAAGACCCGGAACATCCCTATCTGGCCCAGATGGAGGAGGTTTCCTACGGGGATCTGACGGCCATGGCCGAGGGACGGGAAACGGTGACCGTACCGGCGGGCACCTTCAAGGACTGCTATCTGGTTCATGATGAGAACGAAGAGGGAAGCTTCTCCTGGTGGTTCTCTCCGGACAAGAAGGTCAACGGGTCTCTGGTTCGGTTCGTCAACACCGATAATGACATTACCATTACGGCGGAACTGGAAAAACTGATCAGCGGCAGACAGGGTCAATTCAAACTGCGTCAGTAGCGGGAATTTTCCGGTTTAATCTCTCTGCCCCCCTCTTGCAGGGGGGCTTTTTTCTTTATAAGCTTAAGTATTCCGGCATCTGTTGATTATATCCTGCAATTATATTATTATATCATCATATAATGATGTTTAAAGGAGACACCCTATGAAAACCACCGAAAGGGGAGACCTCTTCCGCTCCCTTCTTATAAAGAAAATCCTCTTCCTGGACGGTGCCATGGGTACGATGATCCAGACCTTCGGCCTGACCGAGGAGGATTTTCGGGGAGACCGTTTCGCCTCCCATCCCAAGGCGCTCAAGGGAAATAACGATATACTGAATCTGACGAAGCCCGAAGTTATCAGCCAAATCCACGAAGCCTTTCTGGAGGCGGGCGCCCACATCGTGGAAACGAATACCTTCAACGGGACCTCCTACTCCCAGGCGGAGTACGGCACGTCGGAGCACATTTACGAAATCAACAGGGCCGCCGCGGAGAACGCCAGGCGGGCCTGTCGAAAATACGACTCCCCCGACTATCCCCGCTTCGTGGCGGGAAGTCTGGGCCCCACTAGCAAAACCCTGTCCATCTCACCGAAAATCGAGGATCCCGCCTATCGGGACATCGACTTCGACGGACTGGTCGCCGCCTATACCGAAGCGGTCCGGGGACTGGTTGACGGGGGATCGGATATCATCATCATCGAGACGATTTTCGACACTCTGAACTGCAAGGCCGCCATCTACGCGGTGAAGAACTACTTTGAAGAGACCGGTACCGAGCTTCCCCTGATGATCTCAGGAACCATCACCGACGAGAGCGGCCGGACCCTCTCCGGTTCCACGGCGGAGGCCTTCTGGTACTCCGTGGCCCACGCCGAACCGGTTTCGGTGGGATTCAACTGCGCCCTGGGAGCGGACAAGATGGGCCGGCACCTGGCGGACGTTTCCCCCATCGCCGACTGCGCCCTCTCGGTCTATCCCAACGCGGGGCTCCCCAACGAGCTGGGCGAGTACGACGACTCCCCGGAGCTGATGGCGGAAGTTCTGGCCCGGTACGCCGAAGCGGGACATATCAACCTGGTCGGGGGCTGCTGCGGCACCCGGCCGGAACATCTCAAAGCCATTGTGGACCGGATCAAAGACATCCCCCCCCGGAAGGTGCCCGCCAAACGGCCGGTCTCCTTCTATTCGGGAATCGATCCCCTTGTTCTGGATGAGAACAGCCTGTTTCTGAACGTGGGGGAGAGGACCAATGTGGCGGGCAGCCGCAAGTTCGCCCGTCTGATCAGAGAGAAAAAGTACGAGGAAGCCCTGGAAATCGCCCGCCTGCAGGTGGAAAACGGCGCTTCGGTCATCGATATCAATCTGGACGACGCCCTTCTGGAAACGGAGGAGGAGATGGCCCGGTTCATAAACCTGGTCGCGTCGGAGCCGGAGATCAGCCGGGTGCCCATCATGGTGGATTCCTCTAAGTGGTCCGTTCTGGAGATAGGCCTCAAGCGCATTCAGGGTAAATCCATCGTCAATTCCATCAGCCTGAAGGAGGGGGAGAAGGAATTCCTGGAAAAAGCCCGGAAGATCCGCCTCTACGGGGCCGCCGCGGTGATCATGGCTTTTGACGAAAAGGGCCAGGCCGATTCCCTGGAGAGGAAACTGGAGATCTGCCGCCGCTCCTACAGACTGCTCACCGAATCGGGTTTTCCCGCCGAGGACATTATTTTTGACGTGAACGTGTTCGCGGTGGCCACGGGAATCCCGGAGCACCGCAATTACGGTGTGGACTATATCGAAGCGGTGAGGGCCCTGAAAAAGGACTACCCCCTGTGCCGGTTCTCCGGGGGCATCAGCAATGTCTCCTTCTCCTTTCGGGGGAACAACCCGGTGCGGGAAGCCATGCATTCGGTTTTTCTTTACCACGCTATAAAAGCGGGATTGGACATGGGCATCGTCAACGCGGGCATGCTGGCTGTTTACGATGATTTGGACCCGGAGCTGCGGGAGATGGTGGAGGACGTGATCCTCAACCGGAACGGCGGTCCCGAGGGGGATGCGGCAGAGGAGAGGCTTCTTGAAGCGGCCCCCCGTTTTGCCGGTCAGGAGAAGGAAGCCGCCGCCGGGAAAAATGAAGCGTGGCGGGAAGAGCCTCCTGTGGAACGGCTCAAGTACGCCCTGGTGAAGGGGCTGACTGCCCATATCATAGAAGATCTTGATGAAATCGGCGACTCCATGGCCGCCCTGGATATCATCGAAGGCCCCCTTATGGACGGCATGAACCGGGTGGGGGAGCTCTTCGGTGCGGGTAAGATGTTCCTGCCCCAGGTGGTCAAGAGCGCCCGGGTCATCAAGAAGGCGGTGGCCTATCTGGAGCCCCAGCTGGAAGAGGGAATGATAGCCGGCGCGGGCCGGGGAAAAATCACCCTGGCCACGGTGAAGGGGGATGTTCACGACATTGGGAAGAATATCGTGGGCCTTGTCCTTCAGTGCAACGGCTACGATGTGGACGATCTGGGAGTAATGGTCCCCAATGAGGATATTCTGGATCATGCGGTGAAGACCGGTGCCAGAGCGGTCTGCGCCTCCGGCCTCATCACCCCCTCCCTGGAGGAGATGGTCGGTCTGGCTGCCGAGATGGAGAGGCGGGGACTGACCCTGCCCCTCTTCGTGGGGGGAGCTACCACGAGCAAGAAGCACACCGCCCTGAAAATCGCCCCCGCCCGGAAAGGGCCCGTTTACCATACCACGGATGCCTCCAAGATTGTTCAGGTACTGAACGACGCTTTGAATCCGGATAAGAAGGACGCCCTGAGGGAGGAGACGGAAAAGCTCTACGAACAGCTGCGCACCCTGACCGCGGAGACGAAGGAGAGAAAGCCCCGGCTGAATCCGGAGGAAGCCCGTTCCCGCAAGCCCGTGCTTGACTGGAGCGGCTATGAGGCGATTCCCCGGGAGTCCTGGGTGGGATCGGTCCCCATCGATGAACTGATTCCCCTCATTGACTGGAAATTTTTCCAGGTGGCCTGGCAGATGAAGAAGAACGCTCCCCAGTCGGAAAAGGACGCCCTGGAGAAGGACGGAAGGGATATGCTCAAGGAACTGGCCGGCCGGGATGACTATAAAATCCGCGCCGCCATCACCTGGTTCAAAGCCCATTCCGACGGGAAGGAGACCATCTTCGCCGCCGGGGAAGAGTGGGTGTTCCCCCGCCAGAACCGGGGGGATGTGTGCCGCTGCCTGTCTGACTATGTCTGCCCCGCCCCCGGCGAGGATCTGCTGGGCTTCTTCGCCTCCACCGCCCGGGGATCCCGGGAGCTGATCGAAGCGGCCCGCGGGGAAGACGACGACTACCGGGCCCTGATGATTGCCGCCCTCTCCGACCGTCTGGCCGAAGCGGCCGCCCAGTGGCTGCACGGGAACTTCGCCGGCGATCTGGGCATCCGCCCCGCCCCCGGCTATCCAAGCTGCCCGGACCACTCTCAGAAGGAGGGGATCCTGGCCTTGCTGGATGACGGGGCTCTGGGGATTGAACTGACGGAGCACTACATGATGCAGCCCGCCTCTTCGGTATGCGGGTTTGTCATTCCCCACCCCGAAGCGGACTATTTCGTGGTGCTGGACGACTGATGATTACCGGGACAGCTTGAAGAGATTCAGCTGTTCGTCGGTGATCTCCATGGCCTCGGTCAGATCTCCGGAAAGGTTTCTCATCTCCTCAAGGGACTGGGAGACCTCCCGGATGCCCTCGGTTATCTCCGTGGTGGCCTGGGTGATGGCCAGGGAGCCGTCGGTGATCTTCTGAAGGTCAGAAGAAATAGTCCCGTTCGATTCCCTTATGCTGATAGTCTCCCTGTCAACGATACGGCTCTGTTCGGTCAGCCTGGTCATGGCTTCCAGTATCTGCCGGCCCCCCACGTCCAGTTCCTGGGAGTTGTGGGATATCTCATTGAAGGCGTCCATCAGGGTTCCGAATTCCTCGAGCAGTTCCGAAAAAATCCGGCTTGTGGAACCGGAGGAGTGAGAGGCGTCCTCTATGTTCTTGATGACTTGTGAGAGCATGCTGTTGATTGACTTGGACTGTTCCGCGCTGGTTTCGGCCAGTTTTCTTATCTCGTCGGCCACCACGGCGAATCCCTTTCCCGCTTCTCCCGCATGGGCCGCCTCGATGGCGGCGTTCATGGAGAGCAGGTTTGTCTGGGAGGCGATACCGGAAATCAGCTTGGTCATTTCCAGAATACTGTCCACATCGGCGAAGATCGCCTGGACCGCCCTGTTGGACTCCGTCACATTGGCATTCCCTTCGTTCACACTTCTCTTAAGACCTTCAGTGGCCTCTTTTCTGCTCTGGGCGACCTGGGCCAGATTCTTTATAGAGGCGATCATTTCCGTTATGGATGAGGTGGAATCCATTATCATCTCCGACTGGCTCTCCACCTGGGTGCTGAGCTTTTCCAGAGAGGCGTTAGTGGCATCCTGATTGGTATTGATAAGTTTCAGATTACTCTCCTGATTCCGGATCTGCCGGGAGATGGACTCCACGTTGGCCGTAATCTGGGTAGCCGCCGCCGCATTCTCCTCAAGGGCTGTAACCAGTCCGTCCCTAACCCTGTTCGATTTGTGATTGGCCCCCTTCAATCCGATGAGGATCTCCTCGGACTTATTCAGGAAGGTATTCGTATTCTGTGAAAGATCGGAGATTTCATCATTTCCTTTAACGGTAAATCTCAGGGTAAGGTCTCCATTGCCGTGGGACAGTTCGGACATGGCGTCGCTGAACCTTCTGATAGGCCCCAGGGTTTGCTTGACCACCATGAGGAGTATGGCCGCGGAAAGGAGCAGCCCCGCCGCGGTGAGTATAGCTATGAAGGTAAGAAGGGTCTTCCCTGCGCGCATGGAATTCCCGTACTCATTCTCCGCTTCGGTGAGACTGGCTCCGGTGAGTAGGTCCAAACCGTTCCGAAGGGTTTCGAAAACCAGAAGATAGTCCTGGATATCCCCGGTGGTGACTCCCGCACCCTTGTCGAGCAGCCCCTGTGTCGCTTTCTGCAGGGCCGCATAGTTCGTATCGAATTCGGAAAGCGCCGCCAGGGCTTCCCGGGAGGAATCCTTCGTAACGCTTTTAAAAATATCAAAGCGCTCCTTGACCTGGGCTAGATTGGAAGTGACCTCAGAAAGGAGCTCATCCTCGGGCATGATGCTCTCCCTGTCGGAGGAGGCGGACCACAGGAGGTATATCAGGTTCAGATGGGACTGGTAGGCATCCCTGTCCGCTTCTATCAGCTTGTCAATGGAAACAAGGTGTACTTCATAAATACTGCGTTCCCAGCCCAGAATTTTCAAAATCCCGAAAACGGAGGAAGCCGCTAAAAGGATCAGGAGGATGTTGATCACTCCTATACCCAGAACTAATCGAGTTCGTATCTTCATATGTTTTTCCTTTTTTCATTTTTTAAATTAAAGCTATTTTCATTATAGGCGAAGGTAGGGGAGTATTCAAATTTTCCCATCTTTTTTTTAGAATGGACCTATGGAGAAAATCATTCTGACCCGGGCCGTCATAGATGCCTGTTCCATTATCTATCTCTTAAAGACCGGTGTTTTCGAACGGCTGGCCGCGGAAATCTCTCTTTTAACGACACAGGAAGTCTACGATGAGACCGGATGGCCTCTTAGGGATGGCAAACCCCGGCTTAAGTTGACCCTCTTTCCCTCTTCCCCCGCCTCCCGATCGAATGATCACGGTCTTTTTCTGCTGGCAAAGGAGAGGGAACTTCCCCTGATCTCGGAAGACCGGGAGGTGCTTCTCATGGCGGAAGAGGAGGGAATGGCTTACTATAACAGCCTGATGATGCTGATTTTTCTCTGCCGGCAGGGGCGGATCAGCCGGGAAGAGTACCCCCTGTACCGGGAAAGGCTCCTGGCCGAAGCCCATTACGGGGAGGGCGTTGTCAGGAGGGGGGACGAGTTTTTCGACGCTCTCTTTTCTTCCGATACATCATCTGATCGGCCTGATGCATGAGTTCCTTATAGCTCTGAGAGGGATGGTAGAAGGCGTATCCGAAGCTGAAGTCCAGCCTGAAGGGATTGTTTCCCCAGGTATTCTCCTTTTCCGTTTGCCCGGAGATACGGTCGGTGACCTGAAAGACAACATCCTCATCCTTCGTTTCGAGGATAATCATGAATTCGTCGCCCCCCAGCCTGCCCACCCGGTCGGTTCTCTTCAAGGAGCGGACGAGAATATTTGAAAAGGCGATCAGCGCCTGGTCTCCGGTCTGGTGGCCCAGGGTGTCGTTTATTATTTTGAAGTCGTCCATATCTATAATTATCAGGGCAAAGGATCCGCTTCGTCCCGCTTCTCCCAGACGGATCTGTAGGCACTCCTCTATCTGACGCCGGTTTAAGAGACCGGTCAGATAATCCCTGGTCTCCCTCTGGACTTCAAGAAAGAGATAGGTCATGAGAATGGCCAGAACCGTGAACGGCCAGGTGGTCATCAGGCCGTAGAACCTCATTTGAAGGGTAGCACCGATGGTGGGCACCAGGCCGAATATGAGAAGGTTCAGCCATACCGGCCGGTCCACGCCTCTCTTCTGCCGGACAACGATGAAGAATGCCTGCAGTACCAGAAGATAGTTCACTGCGGCAATGACAGCGATTCCCGGCCCCCGCTGGTAGATATTTCCTTCCATGATTGAGAAAACGAAGCCCGTGGCTGGGGTAACGGCCATGGCCGCCAGGGCGATGAGAGTGTAGGGCAGGTAGTAGAGTCTCTTCCTGAGCCTCTCCCGGGACCGGTAAATAATGAAATCCAGATAGGAGACCCACCCTATGAGGGGAAGGGAAGAAAGGGAGAGGAGAAGAAAGTTGCTCAGATAATTAAGCCTCTCCATATTTCTGCCCGGACGTCCCTCGCAGAGCCAGGGCATAATGTCCATGAGGATGACAAATACTGCGCTCCAGCAGACAAAGCGCAGGAAATTCACTGACGATTCATAGCCCCTGTGGCGGATCCTGATGCCGTAAAGGATGATGAGCAGTATTAAAAGGGCGTATATTCCTATATCCACCCGCAGAATTTGAGTCAGCATTTTTCCTTTCCCCTTCCAGACACAGTATAAAGCCTTCCGGTAAATTCCGGAAGGCTTCATTCAATTCTCTTCGTCACCCAGGACCAGTTCGTCCAGTGCGGCGCCGGGAGGCACCATGGGGTATACCATGTTATCCAGGGGTACTTCGCAGTCAACAAGAACGGGACAGCCCGCTTCCAGAGCTTCTTTCAGAACGGGCCGGGGATCTTCCCGGGCCCCTATGCGCAGGCCCTTCGCCCCGAAGGATTCGGCCAGTTTCACCCAATCTATGGCGTAATTCAGGTCCGTATGGGAGTAGCGCCCCCCATGAAAAAGGGTCTGCCACTGGCGCACCATGCCCAGGGTTTTGTTGTTCATGAGAAGAATGACCAGGGGCAGATTGTTCTGTACGGCTGTGCTGAGCTCCTGGCAGTTCATCCTGAAGCTGCCGTCGCCGGCCACGCTGACGACCTGTCTGTCCGGACGGGCGAAACAGGCTCCGATAGCGGCTCCCGTTCCGTAGCCCATGGTGCCCAGACCGCCCGATGTCAGGAAGGAGTAGGGCTGTTTGAAGCCGTAGAACTGGGCGGCCCACATCTGGTGTTGTCCCACTTCGGTGGCGATAATCGCATTGCCCCCGGTCAGCTCTGTCAGAGCATCGAGCAGTTCCTTGGGCCGTTTGCTCTGGGGAGCCCGGCTCACGGGATACTCCGCCTTCATCTCCTGCACTTCCTTCATCCAGCGGGGATGCTTTTTCTCGCCCACACGGTTCAAGAGCTCTTCCAGGGCCGGTTTCATATGGCTGATGATGGAGTGGTCCGTGGGAACGTTCTTGTTGATCTCCGCCGGGTCGATATCGATATGGAGGATTCTCTTGTTTTCATGGAAGCCTTCTGTCTTTCCCACGACCCTGTCGCTGAAACGGGCGCCCAGAACGATAAGGAGGTCGCAGTTCTTCATGGCCAGGTTCGATGCCTTGGAACCGTGCATACCGATCATACCCGTATAGTGGGGATCGGTCATCTCCATGCAGTCCATGGCCATGAGGCTGAGTCCCAGACAGGCATCGATTTTCCTGACAAGCTTTCCCAGTTCATCGGCGGCTCTGCCCAGGGTGATGCCCCCTCCCGCGTAGATATAGGGCCTTTCGGCCTGCCTGATCATCTCCGCAGCCTTATCCCAGTCCTCTTCCGTGGCCTGTGGTACGGGAATGGCGATGGGATCCGGGGTTTTGAATTCGTATTCTGTCTTTTCCACGGTGATGTTCTTGGGAATGTCCACAAGAACCGGTCCGGGCCTTCCCGAGGCGGCGATGGTAAAGGCGTCGCGCAGGGTGTCCGCCAG
>JAFGPQ010000190.1 GCA_016936115.1 Spirochaetales bacterium
GGCCAGGGTCGTCTTGCCCGTTCCCGGGGGACCGTAGAAGATGAGTGAGGAAAGCTGATCCGCTTGAATGGCCCTGCGCAGAAGCCTGCCCTCTCCCAGAATATGATCCTGCCCCACATACTCCTCAAGGGTTCGGGGACGCATGCGGGCGGCGAGAGGTTCGTTGCTGTTATCCTGCCGGGCCTGAAAAAGGTCCATTCTCAGTAGGTGACGATGACCGCTATCATGGACAGGTCGACCGATCCCGTATTGGTGATGCTATGGCTGCTTCCGTGGGGAGTGGCTACCACCTCACCGGCTTTCACAGGGGTATCCACCCCGTTATCCACCACGATGCCTTCTCCGGCGGTTATGATGTAGTACTCCGTCTCATTGATATGCTCATGCTCTCCGATCCCAGCGCCGGGAGGAAGAACGATCTCGCTCAGGAGGCGGCAGTTCCTCATTTCTTCTGCTCCCTGCAGATGGGTCATTTTCACCGAACCCGGGCCGCCTCTCATGGCATCCCTGACTTCGGTCTTCATATCTTCGCGTTTGATGATCATAACGGGTCTCCTTATTGCTACGCCCTATTATACAACTCCCCGGGATACGGGGAAAGCCCTGTCATTTGTCGAATGAGGTCGCCTTGGTGGACAGTTCTATCCGGGAATGGCAGCCTGTTTTCTTATAGATTTTGAGGACATGATTCTTCACGGTTCCCGTGGAGATGAATAGGCTTTCCCCTATCTGCTTGAGGCTGTGACCCTTGATCAGGAAAAAGAGAATCTCCCTCTCCCGTTCGGAAAGATCGAAGGCATCGGCGAAGGAGATGCGGGTCCTGTCCGTCTTTCGGGCCAGTGTCTCGTCTTCATAGGCGCCGTGAAAGTCGTCCTGAAGGCTCAGCACGAATTCGCTTTCCCCTATCCTGATAATATCACCCGGGCGGATTCTGGTTCTTTCGCCGATGCGGTTCCCGTTTACCTGAACCCCGTTCATGCTTTCCAGGTCCTCAATATAGAGATCCTTTTCCTCCGCCGTGATTCGGGCATGTCGGCGGGAAACGGAGTGGGAAGGCAGGATAAGGTCATTCGTATCCTGCCGGCCGATGGAGAAAATCAGTTTATCCAGGGGGACAATCCAGGGGGTGCTGTCCTTCAGTTCCCCTTTCAGGCACCAGAGCTGTTCGCTTGTTTGTCTGTTCACGTTTCTATTTTATACCAAACGGCACATTAATTCATCATAAAAAGGGGGCTATCTTAAGATTACAGATTAAGAATCGGATAAAAGGAGACCAATTATGAGTACATTGACCACGGTAATACCCCCGGCCATAGAGAGACATCTGGAAGATGTGATAAAGACCTTCGGCCTGGAAAATGACCCGGAAACTATGGAAAGGCTCAGATCGGGCTGGCTGGAGAAGGAGGAAACATTCAAATCCCAGATGGCTAATCTGGGGCTGGAGGAAACGGATTTCTTCGAGAGAAACGATGACCGGGGCGTGATGGCTCTTACCTATTCCGGGTCCCTCATCAGTATCGGCCCCATGACCGGCGGGGACAGGAAAGTGGAATACACCAGCATCGGTTTCCGCAGGGACGTACCCGATTCCCTTACCAAGGAGGGCTGTCTTCTGGCTCAGGATCTGGAGCTGGATAAGGGCGTCGTCTTTGACGGAGGCCCCATTCAGAAGACCTCTCCCGTTTCCCGAATCGTTGTCTGCCCCGAAGATATGAGCGCCGGCGATCAGGAGGACATCATCGATCAGGCCACCACCATGATCATCGATTCCTTCGAAGGGATCAATCAGGACACTATTATACTGGATTAGCATCTCCCCCGGGGGATACAAAACACGCTGCCCGGCGAGCTGTTACGCTTCAGTTCGCCGGGCTTTTTTCAGGTTTAAGTCCGTCTGTTCCGTAGAGCCTGTACCGGTTCCTTCCCCCTTCCTTGGCCTGGTAAAGGGCTTCGTCCGCACATTTCATGATGTCCTGGGGAGAAGTTTCATTAGTCAGGATTTCGCAACAGTAACCGATAGACAGGGTCAACTGCCGATAGGGGCTCTTCCTGTGGGGTATGTGCAATTCGGACATCCCCCGGATGATCTTTTCGGCGAATTGCAGGGACGTTTCCTCGTTCGTCCCATAGAGGAGTATAGAGAACTCCTCTCCTCCGTAACGGAATACAGAATCGGTAATTCTCCTCACAAGGGCTCTGAGCATATGGGCGACCCTCTTCAAAACGTCATCCCCGTCCTGATGGCCGTAATTGTCATTGAACAATTTAAAATAATCAATATCGATCATAAAAAAAGCGATTTTAACATCTTCGCTATGATTCTGACGAACCAGGAGATTCCAGACTTCCTCGAGATAACGGCGGTTATAGAGGTTGGTCAGACCGTCCCTGACTGCCATCTCCTGAAGATCGTCAATGCTTTTTTAAGCTGGAGGGAGGTTCTTTCCCGGGAATACTCATAAATATACATGAGCAGCATGACAAGGAAAAAACTGTTGCCGGGCGCTGCCGCTGGCGAAGAGGCCTAGTAATATTTCTCCCTCATTGATGGCATAGGAACCGAGTAGAATAAGAAAAATCTGACCGCAGCGGATCAGCAGCTGGAACATGAATTTGCGGCGGACATCATTGTCGGTCATATCGTATTTGCCGAGAATGTTCAAAGTTGGCCTGGTGTTATGCCGCATACTTTGCATTATAGGGATATTATGACTTTAGTCAAATCCGGGGATGCCTTGAGGATGTCTGCGATGGTTTTCTCCATGTTCCTGCCTCCTTTCCTTCGGTTTCCCCTGCTTCCGGAGCAGTACCGGAAGCACGGGGGGGGGGATAGAAGTGATCTACTCGCTGTAAATATAAACGAAATAGTTCTGGCTCAATCCGATAACTAAGCCGTCATCAACTAATTTGGTGATCCCATGAAATTCTGAATCAAAGAAATATCCCAGTATATAATCTCCCGTAGTCGGGCCTTCCAGGGGATCCCCCGATTGGGATACGGAATTGTCCATGTCTACATATCCGAAGAGTGAATAGAGTCCGGATCCGGTCCAGTCCTGAGAATCATCAAGGAAATCAATGAAGGGGGACGGGGCGACCTGACCGCTCTCAACCATGCCGGACCAGAGAGCAACCGGGGCGTCAACACCTATTTCTGCCAACTGGTTCCATAGACCAAGATAGATAGTCTTTCCATTCAGGTTACCGCAGTCAGTTAATTCTACTGAAGCCGTTCCTGCTATCGGTGCTCTTGCCGTTACGGTAAAGCTTCCCGGAGACGGGTAAGGATAGGATTCGACAGCTATATAATAGGTTCCGTCTTCAGATGCGATAAGACCGCATGTACTAGAATCCATATAGACATCGTTAGCATCCTCCAGGGTCCCCTCTGATTCGATATAGATTCCCGAAATCCTGGATATGCAGCTGCTGTCCGTCTCAAAGATATATTCACCGGCGGTACAGGTGAATGAGAACCAGTCCAGCTGATTATCAATAATTGAAACAGAGGAAGATTCCGTATTGTAAACCAGGGGAGTCCCGCTGAGATAGGCGGGAGGATCGGTGGTATACCTGAACTGGTACTCGCAGATTTCCCCATCATAGTTGTTGATATGAATATAGACCGTTCTATCAGTGTCAGCAGTCCAGATAATCTCCTGGGCATTTCCTGCCGTATAAATGTTATCTGCCAGATCCCATTCGTTCGAATCAAGGAGTTCCATTGACATATCACTGCTTATGGCTGTATCCATAAAAAACGTATACTGCTCTCCCTCTGTTACCTGTATGGCAAACCAGTCCTCATCGGGAGTTCCGTCATCATGCAGAGTCATATAATAGTCGGTATTTTCCAGGAAAGCACTCCCGTCATAGGCCGTTCCGAAAGTGTCATTATCCTCATAGGCATCCGCCGATATATTACCGTCGGCGAGGGAAATGGTGTAGTTCTGACTGGTCTGACTTCCGAAGTCTACAAGGATAACGCCCAAGTAGTAGGTCGTGCCCGATTCGGCGTCAAGCAGGTAGGTAGAATCTGTTCCCGGTGAGCCGCTAGAGCTGTCGATATGAGTTCCGAGGCTGTCATAAATGGTAAAGTAGGCAAAGGAATTCAGGGAAGGAGATATTGTTATGTTATAGATCTGATCCGCCACGGGAGTCAGGGTATACCACTTCTCTCCGCCTAATGACTCAAATTCCATTGATGTGTTCAGACTGGTCGTTATCATTGAGCCGTTGATTGAAGAGCCCGGGGTTGAGGGTAAATCGGCGGTTATGATATTGGGAAGCAGGGATATTGAAACATCGGCAGTTTCTCTACCCACAGTAAAGGGGAGAGATGTTCCGGAGAGAAGAGGTGTTACGGCACTTTCGCTACTATTGTAGACATCTACCTGCAGATAGTAGTCCGAGCCCCAGGGGATACTGTTTAGAGTTGCCGAGTAAGCCCCCATATTCGTTGCGGAGGACTGGGAATAGGATTGTTCCTGAACCAGTTGATCACTAACATCATACAGTCTGATCGTGATAGAAGGAAATAGTATCATCATTCTGTCCGGCATGGCATTCAGAGTGTTTACCAGATCGGCACTGTACCGGGGTATGGTCAGGGTTATGGATGACGTCTTTGTGACCTCTGATGTGCTATTAATCTGATCATCTATGATATTTTCACAGGCTGTATAACTGAGAATCAGTATGAAACTCAGAAATAGATGGGTAATTCGTTTATTTTTCACTCTCAACTCCCTTAATCAATTTGAACATTTACAGAACCGGTTCCGGAAACAAATACCATCACACGGTCCGTATCCGTTTCCCCGTCATAATCGGTGACTGTCAACTGGAGCTCGTATTCCAGGAAACCCGAGGCACCCGCCGTTGCAGCCGTATCTCCGCTAATATCGAAGGTGGGGGATTCCGCTGTGGCGCTGGACAGATCGGAATCGGTAACATTCGAACCGCTCGGGACACCGGTGAAGGTCCATGCGTAGGTCATCCCGGCGACATCGTCGCTGCTGCCCGAGCCATCCAGGGAAATCAGGCTGCCGTCCGTATCGTAGTCCAGGGTCTGATCCTCACCGGCATCTGCCGCGGGAAGGGGATTGTCGGTAACTGTCAGGGAGATCGACGTCGAATCGGTCAGGCCTTTGTCATCGGTTACGGTCAGGGTCACCGTATAGGTGCCGGCGGCGGTATAGCTGTGGCTGATCGTTTCGCCTGAGCCGGAGGCCGTGTCTCCGAAGTCCCATTCCCAGGAAGCGATGGATGAATTGTCCGTACTGGCCGAGGCATCGAAATCCAGGGATGTGCCCGTCAGATTTCTATCGTAGTAATCCGTTGAATCATAAACGAAGGAGGCCGCGGGCGGGGCGTCGATCGCAATGACGGCACTGTCCGAATCGGTGGCGCCGTCAATATCGGTAACGGTCAGGGTCACCGTATAATCCCCGGCGGCGGTATAGTTATGAGTGGCCGTACTGCCCGTTCCGCTGCTGCCGTCACCGAAGTCCCAGCTGTAGCTTTCCACGGCAAGGTCATCGCTGGCTGAGGCGGAGAAGCTGACCTGAATGCCCGTCTGACCGGTCAAGGGTACGGTAAGAGAATCAATCACGGGAGCCTGATTGTCCGGATTGGATACGGTAATCACGACGGAAGCGGTATCGGTCGCGCCCAGGTCGTCCGTAACGGTCAGTTCCACCGTATAGGCTCCCCCGTTGGTGTACTGATAATCGGTAATGCTCGAACCGGTCAGAATTGTGCCGTCGTCCATATCCCACTCATAGGAAGCAATGGTACCGTCCGCATCGCTGCTGCTGGATCCGTCAAAGGAAACCTTATCATTCCCTCCGCTGTAACCGCTTATATTGATGGAGGTCCCCGGAGTAACAACAATTGCCGCTGTGGGAAGGTTCGTCACCAGGATCGTTCCTGTCTTCGTCGCGCTCTTTCCGGCGTCGTCGGTTACCGTAAGGGTCAGGGTATAATCCTCACTGGCCGTATAGGTATGAGAGACATTCTCCCCCGTGGCAGAGTTCCCGTCTCCGAAATCCCAGCTATAGGAAACGATTGAACCATCGTCGGTTGTGCCGCTGGCCGAGAAATCCGTAGATACATTGGGGTCAACCCGTGTATCGAAGGACCAGGATATGACAGGGGCCGCATTGGGAGTTGTCGGGGAAGATCCCCCGTCCCCGGAAGTGGGAGTGGGGCAGCCCGACAGAATCAGGGCACCCATCAGAGCGTAAGCGCACCAACGACTGGAAAATCGTTTTTCCATAAAAGAACCTCTCTTTATTGATGTAAAGTGCTAATATAGCGTATAAGTTTTCATCGTTCAATAAAGAAAATATTTTTTTGACAAAAAGGTATCATTTTGAAAATAATAAATCCCTTCAGCCGTTATACCGATGGATCAGTTCTTTCAGCTCCTCCAGCCACAGGTTCACCGAGGCATCCGAGGGCATGCGCCAGTCCCCCCGGGGGCTCAGGGCGATGGTTCCCACCTTGGGGCCGTCGGGCAGGCAGGAGCGCTTGAACTGCTGGGAGAA
>JAFGPQ010000191.1 GCA_016936115.1 Spirochaetales bacterium
CATGATCCTCGCCACCGGCGGACCGGGCATGGTTAAGGCAGCCTACTCCTCGGGCAAACCCGCCGTGGGAGTGGGAGCGGGCAATACCCCCGCCCTTATCGACGAGACGGCGGACGTAAAGATGGCGGTCAGTTCCGTTCTTATGAGCAAGACCTTCGACAACGGGGTTATCTGCGCTTCGGAGCAGTCCATGGTAGTTCACAAGGACATCTACGAGGATGTTAAGAAGGAGCTTCTCGACAGGGGCGCCTATATCCTGAATAAAACGGAAAAACCCAAGATCGCCGAACTGATACTGGATCCCAAGAGAGGAACAGTCAATCCGGCCATCGTGGGACAATCGGCGACCACCATCGCCGGCCTGGCCGGGCTCAAGGTAGATGTGAAGACCAAAGTCCTCATCGGAGAGGTCAAGGACATCGATCACAAGGAACCCTTCGCCCATGAGAAGCTGAGCCCCTGTCTGGCTCTGTACAAGTGCAAGGACTGGGAAGAGGGAGTGGACATGGCCCGCCGTCTGGTGGAACTGGGGGGCATCGGCCACACATCGGTTATCTACACGGACCCCATGAACACGGAAAGAATCGACTTTTTCGGCAATACCATGAAAACCGGCCGTATTCTGGTGAACATGCCCTCCAGCCACGGAGCCATCGGGGACCTGTACAACTTCAAACTGGCCCCCTCCCTGACCCTGGGATGCGGCAGCTGGGGGGGCAACTCGGTCAGCGAAAACGTGGGCGTCAAGCATCTCATCAATGTCAAAACCGTTGCGGAAAGGAGAGAAAACATGCTCTGGTTCAAGGTGCCTTCCAAGATCTATCACAAATACGGCTGTCTGCCCATCGCCCTTCAGGATCTCAAGGGCAAGAAGAAAGCCTTCATCGTTACGGACAATTATCTGTTTGAAAACGGCTACGTGGACAAGATCACCACGGTTCTTGATGAGCTGGACATCGATTTCCAGGTCTACCACCAGGTCAAGCCGGACCCCACCCTGTCCACGATCAACCACGGCCTGGGCATGGTCAACGCCTTCCAGCCGGACATCATTATCGGCCTGGGCGGCGGCTCTCCCATGGACGCGGCCAAGATCATGTGGCTCCTCTACGAAAACCCGGACGTGAAGTTCGAAGGGCTGGCCCTGCGCTTCATGGATATCATGAAGAGAATCTACCGCTTCCCCGAAATGGGCAAGAAAGCTATGATGGTGGCCATTCCCACCACCAGCGGTACCGGTTCCGAAGTGACCCCCTTCAGCGTTGTCACCGACGACAGAACCGGCTTCAAATACCCCATCGCCGACTACGCCCTGACCCCGAATATGGCGATTATCGATGCGGAGCTGGTCATGAACATGCCCAAGGGTCTGACCGCGGCCAGCGGCATCGACGCGGTGACCCACGCTATCGAGTCGATTGCCTCGGTCATGTGCAGCGATTATACCATCGGCACGGCCCTGGAATCTCTGCGAATCCTGTTCAAGTATCTGCCCGAGGCCTATGCCGACGGTCCGATGAACAAGAAAGCCCGGGAGAAGGTGCACAACGCCGCCGCCATGGCCGGTATGGCCTTCGCCAATGCCTTCCTGGGGATCTGCCACTCCACGGCCCATAAACTGGGAGCGGCCTTTCATATACCCCACGGCGTGGCCAACGCCCTGCTGATCAATCAGGTTATCCGATTCAACGCCAACGATAACCCCACCAAGCAGGCCGCTTTCGCCCAGTACGAGTACCCCTCCGCCATAAGCCGGTACGTGCGCATCGCCGACTATCTGGGTCTGGGAGGCAAGACCGACATGGACAAGGTGGACAACCTGGTGAAGGCCATCGACGAACTGAAGGCGAAACTGAATCTGCCCACCTCCATCAAGGAAGCGGGAGTGGATGAGAAAGCCTTTATGGCGCGGATCGATTCCCTCTCTGAAGAGGCCTTCGACGATCAGTGTACCGGAGCCAACCCCCGCTACCCCCTGATCGGCGAAATCCGCCAGATCTATCTTAATGCCTACAACGGCGTCGACGCCGCTGTAAAATAACCCAAATAACCAACCCAAAACCGGGGCCGGTCCGCAAGGATCGGCCCTTTTTTCTTGTTTATAGCTGTGTAAAGCATTATGATTTGCACAAAGGAGACTGATACCCATGAAGAAGATTGTATTACTCGCTTTCGAAGGAAAGGAGATGTGCTTCGTCCACGTCCTCGCCAATGCCCTGGATATGGAAGAGAAGGGTTACGATGTGAAAGTCATACTGGAAGGGGAAGCCACGGCCACCGCGGCCGCCCTGGGAAAAGGGGGGAATTTCCATGAGCTCTATATGAAAGTGAAGGATCGGGGGCTCATTGACTGCGCCTGCAAGGCCTGCTCCATGAAAATGAATGCCTACGACACTCTTGCGGAACAAGGGATCCCCTTCAAGGGGGAGATGATGGGACATCCCTCAATCGCAGACTATATCAAAAGGGGCTATGAAATTATCACATTCTGATCAGACATTTTTTCTTATCAGAAAAGAACGGAAATCAATTATAACTCCCCAATTCGGGAAGTTGGTGGTATCCTGTTCTTAAGGGGGCTGGAGATGATTGCCGTTATCCATGGCGACATTACCGCCTATTCCGGGGATGCCATTGTCAATGCAGCGAATAAAACTCTTCTGGGCGGAGGCGGAGTGGACGGGGCCATACACAGAGCCGGGGGGCCGGATATACTCAAAGCTTGCCGCCGCATCGGGGGATGCGGGACGGGGGAAGCGGTTATTACCACGGCGGGGCTTATGAAAGCACGCTATGTCATTCACACGGTGGGGCCCGTCTGGCACGGGGGGAACTCGGGAGAACCCTATCTTCTGGCCAACTGTTACCGCAACTCCCTGAGTCTGGCAAGGGATAAGGGAATCGAATCCCTGGCTTTTCCCAATATCAGCACGGGCATATACGGCTATCCGAAAGCTCTCGCCGCGGATATCGCCATAAGGGAGGTCCTCTCATGGGGGAAGGAGTTCAGGGATATTGTATTCTTCTGTTTCGAATCGGATAATTACCGGCTCTATCGGGAAAAGCTTCAGACTTCCCCATAGCGGAAACAACCCGTCTCGTGGTCGTTCACCATACCCACGGCCTGCATGAAAGCGTAAATGATCACGGGCCCGACAAAGGACATACCCCGTTTTTTCAGATCCTTCGAAATGGCCTGGGACAGGGCCGTCTCGGCGGGAATTTCCTTCAGGGATGAGAAGCGGTTAACCCGGGGCTTCCCCTCCGTAAAGCCCCAGAGATAGGCATCCAGACTGCCGAACTCCTCACGGATATCCAGACAGGCCCGGGCGTTTTTGACAATAGCCCGAACCTTCAGCCGGTTGCGGATGATCCCGGGATTATTCAGGAGTTCGGCGATTTTCTCTTCCCCGTAGGTTACGATCTTTTCGGCATCGAAATTATCAAAGGCGAGGCGGTAGTTCTCCCTTCGGCGCAGGATGGAGAGCCAGGTCAGGCCCGCCTGCATCCCTTCCAGACAGAGCATCTCGAAAAGGTGCCGGTCATCGTGGACGGGCACGCCCCACTCCTCGTCATGATAGGATTGGTATTCGGGAACATTTTCGGGGCACCAGGCGCAGCGTTTCATTTAGAAGTGCTCCCGGGGATGGCGGCTGGTCCGGCGCTGAAGGCGCAGAGCCCGCTTTTTGAAGTGTTTCCGGGAATCCTTCATGGATATGAACTCCCCCTTGTAGGTCAGCCCCCCGTCCACGGCGACCGCCTCAAAGGATTTGTGCAGCTCCGACAGGGGGACCTCCTGAGCGTCCCTGTTGAAAAGGCGGGCGATTTTTCCCTCCCCGTCCCTCTCTATCCAGAGCATTTCATGAAAGCGGGAGATGCCGCTCACCGTCTCCAGCTGTTCCAGATCCCTTTCGTTCATAGGCTCAGCGGTCACCCAGAAGATACCCGGCCAGAGCTCCCATGGGGATGAAGAGAAGACTCAGGATACCCCAGAAATCCACGGTCAGACCGGGCCAGAGAGCCACCAGAGATCCCAGGACAAGGCCGAAAATGACCGCGTAGGTTCCCTTGGGGAATTTCGTCAGAAAAAAGGTCATGACCCGGGCTACCACCAGAATCCCCGCGGCTACTCCCAGGCAGGCCACAAAAAGGACGGGAAGATTCATGTCGTTGACCGCGGTGATGAAGGTGGAATACATACCCATGAGAAGCAGAAGGAAGGAGCCGCTCACACCGGGAATGATCATGGCCCCGGCGCCGGCGGTTCCCGCCAGAAAAATCATCAAGGCCGTGGAAGGAGTCAGCTGAGTAATGGGTGCCGTTTCACCCGGTTCGGTTCCCAGCCCCATGAGAAGGACAGGGATGAACCCCAGAAGAAAGGCGAGGATCCAGACCGGTTTGACCTTCTTGCCGAAATCAGCCTTATGCCACAGAAAGGGAATGCCTCCCAGAATCAGACCGATGAAGGAATAAAGGGTCTGGGCGGGATAGTTGGCGAAGAGGAACTCAATAAGACGGGCGAAAATCAGGATGCCCACCCCCGCTCCGGCAATGAGAAAGGCCAGGAATTTCCAGTTCTTCAGAAAATGGGCGATGCTCTCCATCAATTCGTCATAGATCCCGGTGACCACGGCAATGGTGCCTCCGCTGACGCCGGGAACCGTGTTGGCCACGCCGATGAGGGCCCCCTTGCCGAATAATCCGAAATACTCTTTCACTGTTCTTTTCTCTGCCATGTGCTGTCCTTGCGAATCTGTCCGATAAATATAGCCTCTTTTTTCATATTTGACACCCCCCGATTGATTTTTCCCCTTACCCTGCCTATATTAGGGTTGATGGAAGAGAAACGTTTTTTCTTTGACTGCCACTGCCACACCATGACCCTGGCCCAACCCAATCTGACTTCGTTCATAGAGAATATTCTGCACAACGCCGCACCGGATCTTCTCCGGAGCCTGACCAGCGAGGTCAACTACAATCACAAACAGGGCCCCCTTAAGGGCATAAGCAATGTCATGAACCTGGCAGCCCTTGTTCAAAATGACCTGGACGGGATCTTCGCTATCATGGAGGATGATCTGAAGGGGCGCTTCGACGGGGAGCCCCTGGCCGATGATAAGGGCCTGACCATCGGGGGAAACCGCTACGACGGCTTGGTGATCACCCCCCTGCTCATGGATTTCAAGGCCCTGCCCGGGGCGCCCCACACCACCTATTA
>JAFGPQ010000192.1 GCA_016936115.1 Spirochaetales bacterium
AGGCACCGTCTGGGATGTGGAGCAGTTCGAGAGTCTTTTCATGGCCCAGGCTGCCGCCCTGGGAGCGGTTTCCGCTTCTCCCGCTGATATTGAAACTGTGAAAAAAAACAGGAAAAGGTATCTGGAGAAATTCCAATCCCAGGGGCCCGGGGATGAAGAGGAGCTTCACTCCCTCTATGAAGAGTTTGCGGAATCCTTTCTTTCATGCACCCATAACAAACTCTTTCTCATGATGGGGGAGGTCCTGTTTACCCTGAGAATGTGGCGTAGTATTGAAGGTCTCGAGGCATGGGAGCTGATTAAAACAGAAGAAGCGGTTCTGAATCTCTTCGTAGAGGCTCTGGAATCGGGAAATCCGGACCGGGCGGCGGAGCTGATGAAAAAGGTCTATCCCCATAACGGGGAGCTGGAAAAACTGCTTCGCCGCATCCCCGCCGGAACGGTTCCGGAAATCCCGGCGAAACTCTTCAGGGAAGTCTATTTACGGGATAAATAACCGGCGCAGGCCTTTACAAAACTCTTCGCCCAGGCCGGATTTGTCCCGAAGTGCAGATGCAGATAGGTGGCCAGCACATTCCTGTAAGCGAATCCCTCCCGGGTAATCTCTCCCCGCCGTTCCACTTCAAATACTTCTTCCGTCTCATCGGGAATAGCCTCCAGGCGGGACCAGTGAAAAAAGTGCCCGGTCAGACGGGAACCCTTGCGTGCCAGGATCGTATTCCGCCTCAGGGTGACTTTGCAGTATCCCAGAGTTCGCATCCTGTCCCCCATGACCACATTTCCCGGGATGATCCCCGCCATGGGCCTTCCTTCGATGCTTCCCGACAGGTACATGAGTCCCCCGCATTCGGCCAGCATGGGCATGCCATCCCCGGCGGCCCGGCGGATATCCCCGAGAAGGGAGGTATTGTCCGAAAGCCTTTCGGTGAAAAGCTCCGGAAAGCCGCCCCCGATATAAACGCCAGCCGTTTCCGCGGGCAGGGAGGAATCTTTCAGGGGAGAAAAGGGAACGAGCCGTGCCCCGAAGCTCTCCAGAATGGTCAGATTGTCCCCGTAGTAGAACTGAAACGCCTCGTCCCGGGCAAAGGCAATGAGGGGACCCTTTCCATTGTACGCTTCCGGTGCGGCCAGTACCGGTTTGAACCGAGGCAGGGGAGGGGCCGACCGGGCAATCTCCCGGATTTTCGGAACATCCACATAGCGGGAGATGGCTTCGGCCAGTTTTTCCACTGGGGGCAGCATCTCCCCTTCCCAGGCGGGAACAAGCCCCAGATGCCGCTCGGGCATGGCTAAAGCGGGATCCTTGGGGAGATAGCCCAGTACGGGGAGTCCCGTGGCTTTTTCGATTGCCTCCCGGGCCATATCATAGTGGCGGGGGGAGCCGATACGGTTCAGAATAAATCCGGCAAGGGGACAATTTCGGTCAAAATTCCTGTATCCCAGGGCCGCGGCGCCGGCACTCTGGGCCATGGATCCCGCATCTATCATGAGCAGGACCGGTGCTCTCAGTACCTTGGCAAGGTGGCTTGTCCGTCCCTTTTCCCTCTCATCGGCCGCTCCGTCGTAAAGTCCCATAACTCCCTCAATAACCGCCAGATCCGCATCGGCCGTATGCAGGGAGAAAAGCTCACGGACCCGGGAAGGGGAGAGGAGTTTCGTATCCAGATTGGGACAGGGTCTTCCCGCCGCCCGGCTGTGAAAAGAAGGGTCGATGTAATCGGGGCCCGCCTTAAAGGGCTGCACCCGTATCTCCTGCCGGGTCAGCAGATGGAGCAGGGCCATGGTGAATGAGGTTTTTCCCGCTCCCGAATGGGTGCCGGCAATGACGATGCGGGGGATATTCGGAGTCATGACCGGGGGATCTCACCCACTCCCTTTAAAATGTAGTGGGGCCGGTAGGCGAAGCGCTTCATGGTCTCTTCGTCGGTGACGCCGGAGAGAACCAGAACCGTATCGATTCCCGATTCAATCCCCGAGACGATATCCGTATCCATCCGGTCTCCGATAATGGCGGTCTCTTCACGGCGGGTCCCCAGCAGATTCAGCCCCTCCCGCATCATGAGGGGGTTGGGCTTGCCCACGAAGTAGGCCTTGCTTCCCGTGGCCATCTCTATGGGCGAAATAAGGGCCCCTGTGGCCGGGGAGATCCCCCCGTCGATGGGGCCGGTCACGTCGGGATTCGTCCCCACCAGCCGGGCGCCGCATATAACCAGGTTCACCGCCTTTTCCAGGGTGCTCAGGTTATAGGTCCGCGCTTCACCCACCACCACGTAGTCCGGATTCATATCGTTCATGGTGATGCCCGCTTCGTAAAGGGCGTTGATCAGACCTGCCTCACCGATGACATAGGCAGACGCCCCGGGCTGCTGCTTAGCCAGAAAGGCCGCCGTGGCCAGGGCGCTGGTGTAAAAATGATCCTCCTTCACATCCAGTCCCAGCCGGGAGAGCTTCTGCTGCAGCTCCCGGGGGGACCGTTCGCTGGAGTTGGTCAGGAAAAGGAAGTTCTTCTCTTCCCGGCGGAACCACTCCACCAGCTCCTTCGCACCGGGGAGAAGCCTGTTCCCATGGTAGATGACCCCGTCCATGTCGCAGAGAAAGCCCTTTTTGTCCTGAAGATTATCCATACCCCGTCCTCCCGGCTATCGTGAATTATCCCAAGAATACCATCGGAGCCATGTTCTGTTCAACAGAAATCTTCCTATAGCCGGAACCCGACAGGGGGGGGGTGTATTCAGGCTAACCGGGGGGTGTCTTTCCTTATTCCCGGGAATTCCCCTTGAGTTATTGATTAATTTTGACTAAAATACTAAACATGTAAATAAAGATTTAATAAATCTTTATGGGAGAGTAAAATATGAGTTTACCACAGATTATTCAAGGCGGCATGGGCATAGGCGTTTCCGGTTGGGAACTGGCGAAGGAGGTCTCCCTTTCGGGCCAGCTGGGGGTTGTCTCCGGAACGGCTCTGGACGTTATGACGGCCCGCAAGCTTCAGGGTGGTGATACAGGAGGTCATATCCGAAGGGCCCTCAAGGCATTCCCCGATCAGGAGATGGCCGAAAGAATTCTATCCGCCTATTTTGTCAAGAAGGGACTGGAGGACCGATTCCGCTTCAAGCAGGTTCCCACCTATACGGCGAATCCCCCCCGGGAACTGATCGAACTGACCGTGGCGGCCAATTTCGCCGAAGTCTTTCTGGCGAAGGAGGGCCATGACGGCCTGGTGGGGATCAACCTGCTGGAAAAAGTACAGCTCCCCAATCTCTACTCCCTTTACGGGGCCATGCTCGCCGGTGTGGACTATGTGATCATGGGGGCCGGGATTCCTCTGGAGATACCCGGAGCCCTGGACAGACTGGCTCAGCACGAAGAGGCGGAGATGAAGCTGACCGTGGAAGACGCTGCGGCGGATGACCTTTTCACTCTCTCCTTTGATCCCCGCACCCTCTTTCCCGACGTGAAGAAACCCCTGAAAAGGCCCTCCTTTCTTCCCATTGTCTCATCCAACGTACTGGCCATGATCATGGCCACCAAGGCTACCGGAAGGATAGACGGTCTTATCGTGGAAGACAATACCGCCGGAGGCCATAACGCCCCTCCCCGGGGCCGGATGACCCTGTCCGATGAGGGGGAACCGGTGTACGGCCCCAAGGACGGGGTGAACTTTGAACAGCTGAAGAAACTGGACATTCCCTTCTGGATCGCCGGTAATTTCGGCGACGGGGACGGGCTGGAACAGGCTCTTTCCCGAGGCGCCGTGGGGGTACAGGTGGGTACCGCTTTCGAGTTTTGCCGGGAATCGGGGCTGTCTGCCGACTATAAAACAAAAATCATAGAGACCATCAAAAAGGGGTGGGGGAGGGTCTTTACCGATCCTCTTGCCTCGCCCACGGGATTTCCCTTCAAGGTCATATCCTACGCGGAATCCCTTTCGGAGAAGCTGAACTTCCTGAGCCGCCCCCGCATCTGCGATCTGGGATATCTGCGGCGCATCTATAAAAAGGCTGACGGTTCCCTTGGTTACCGCTGTCCCGCCGAACCCCCCAAAGCCTTTACGGCGAAGGGCGGGAAAATCGAAGAGACCGAGGGACGGAAATGCCTCTGTAATGCCCTTCTGGCCAATATTTCCCTGCCCCGCATGCAGCTCTCCGGCTATCTGGAAAAACCCCTGGTGACCGCCGGATCCTGCCTGGATATGATAAGGAAATTCATCGACAGGGGTATGAGTTCCTACTCCGCCCGGGACGTAATCGCCCTGATTCTGGGCCCCCAGCCTCAGAGGGCTTAAGTATGATTAACGATAATGATGTAGTCGTTACGGGAATCGGGGTCATCTCATCCATAGGTTTAAATAAAAACGAATTCTGGGAAGCCCTGAAAGAGGGCAAGTCCGGAGCCTCTCCCATTACCCATTTTGATACATCCGGCCACAGAAGTCGCATCGCCGCGCAGATCAAGGGCTTCGACCCGGCCGTAAGGCTGGGCAAGAAGAGAATCCGCCGTATGGCCCGTTTCTCCCAGCTCGCCTCCTGCAGCGCCCTGGAAGCGGTAGAGGACGCCGGCCTGGATCTGGGGAAGCTGAATCCCGCCCGGGTCGGCTGTTCCTGGGGCACTGCGGCGGGGGACTACGACAATATGGAGGATCAGCACTCCATCATCATGCAGCAGGGGCCCGGCAAGGGGGATCCCATGGCTGTGCCCAAAATCATCCCCAATATGTCTTCCGCCAACATCGCCATTGATCTGGGAATTCACGGCCCCAATCTGGGGACGGTCACCGCCTGTTCCTCCAGTGCCCACGCCATTGGTACGGCCGCCCTGATGATAAAGGCGGGCATGGCCGACGTGATGATTACGGGGGGATCGGAATCGGCCATGACCCCCATGGTTGTGAACAGCTACGCCTGCATGGGCGTCCTGACCGAGCGAAATGAGGAGCCCCAACGGGCCAGCCGCCCCTTCGACCGGGACCGGGACGG